>JBAQKO010000073.1:0-1548 GCA_049301075.1 Rhodoferax sp. | reverse complement strand
GCACCACACCAAAACCGCCCGGCGCCAGCTGGGCCAGCACCGCCGACTGCGCGCCGGCGGCCAGATCGGTTACCTCGTGTTCCAGCGCCGGGTCAATGCCGCGCACCATCACGCCCTTCATGTCCTCGCCGCGCGCCAGCAAAGCCTGGGCCGCGATGAACGGGGCCGCCCCCACCACCTGCGGGTGGGCCCGGACCTGGCTCAGCGTCAAGGCCACATCGGGCAAGGCCTGGCCGCTGGCGGCATAGACCTCGATGTGCGAGACCACGCCCAGCATGCGGTCGCGCACCTCTTTCTGAAAACCGTTCATCACACTGAGCACGATGATGAGTGCCGCCACCCCCAGCGCGATGCCGAGCATGGAGACCCCGGAAATGAAGGAGATAAAGCCGTTGCGCCGGGTCGTGCGGCCAGCCCGCGTGTAGCGCCAGCCCACCAACAGCTCATAGGGAATTTGCATCATCCCCGGATTGTGGCACTCCTGCGCGGTCGTCTTGCAGGCGCAGGGATGAACTACCGGGCCGCCACTTTCCCGGGCAGCACCTGCACGCCCAGTTTGGTGAGGGCATCGGCAATCGGCACAAAGAAGTTCATGCCCGCCAGGCCCTTCGCTCCCAGGCCCATCACCGTGACGCCGATCACCTGGCCAGACTTGTCCAGCAAGGGGCCCCCGCTGTTGCCGGGCAGTATCGCCACATCACTTTGCAGGTAGGACTGGTTGCCCAGATCACGCACGCCACTGACGATGCCTTTGGTCAGCGTGGAATTGAACGAGTCCCCCAGCGGCGAGCCCAGGGCAAAGACATCCTCACCAATCACCGCATCCGTCGTGCGCAAGACCAGGGGCGGCACGCCGATCGGCTCCGTCTTGACCAGGGCCACATCGCGGGCCGCGTCCGAGCGGATGACCTCGCCCACCAATTCCCGCCCCGTCGTCAGCCGGACCTTGACGAATTTGGCCTTACCCACCACATGCTGGTTGGTGAGCAGTATTCCGTTGTTGCCAATGAAGAACCCGGTACCCGAGCCGACATCACCAAACACCGTAGCCACCCCCGAGCGGATCTGGGTGATTTTTTGGGTGAGTGGTTCATGGTTTGCCGTTGCACCATTGATCTGCAGCTTGTCGGCGCTGGTGGCGCTCGCGTTGGACACATCGGTGGCAACGGACAGGTCAGGGCTTACCGGTGCCGTCACCACCTTCAAGAACCCCGGGTCGGCCAGGAAATTGCGCGCCGCAACCGAAAATGCCCCTGCCGTCAGTGTCGAAATGGCCCCCTTGAGCGGAGTATCCGCGGTCTTGGAGCTTCCCTCGGTGGTCAGCTCAAACACCACCTTCTGCAGCTCGGGTGCGAACACCTGCCAGTGCAGCTTGAGGTAGGTGCCACCCGTCCACTCATTGCTGCCTTTGGAACAGACGTTCACAGCAATTTCCTTGATGAAGACACCCACCTGCAGCGCGGCGGCGGCCTTCTCGGCGCTCTCCGTTTTCTTTTCTTCAAAGACCGCATCGGACACCACCGGCACCGGATAGCCCGCCTGCTCCAA
>JBAQKO010000072.1:0-13850 GCA_049301075.1 Rhodoferax sp. | reverse complement strand
GGCTGATCCTGCGTACCGGGCAATGGGTCGCACAGGGCAAGGTGAACGAAGAGTCCGCCGTACGGCTGGCCGACTGGATCGAACCGCTGCTGCGGCGTGAAAGCTACCTGGCCTTGCTGCTGGAGCGCCCCAACGTGCACGAGCGCCTGCTGCACATGCTGGGTGCGGCGCGCTGGCCGGCGCGCTACCTGCTCAAGCACCCCGGTGTGATTGACGAACTGGCGGGCAATGCCATGCTGGAGGAGCGCTTTGATCCCGCTGACTTTGAACAGGAACTGGAACGCCGACGCACGGCCCTGCAAGGCAGTGCCGAGGACGATGACGAGGCGCTTCTGAACCTGCTGCGCCGAGCCCACCATGCGGAGGTGTTCCGCATTCTGGCGCGCGACGTGGAAGAGCGACTGACCGTGGAGCAGGTGGCCGATGACCTGAGCGCACTGGCCGAAGCCGTGCTGCGCATCACCACCCGCTGGTGCTGGGACCGGTTAAAAAACCGGCACCGCGCGGAACACCGCCTGGGCATCATTGCCTACGGCAAGCTGGGCGGCAAGGAATTGGGCTATGGCAGTGATCTGGACATCGTCTTTGTGTACGACGATGACGACGAGCGTGCCCCCGAGGTCTACGGTGCGCTGGTGCGCAAGCTCATCAACTGGCTGACCGTGAAGACCGGGGAAGGCGATCTGTACGAGATCGACACCGCCCTGCGGCCCAACGGCAACTCGGGCTTGCTCATCACCAGCTTCGAGTCCTATGCCAACTACCAGCAACAGCGCGGCAGCAACACCGCCTGGACCTGGGAGCACCAGGCCATGACCCGCGCACGCTGCGTGCTGGGCGTGGACCCGCTGCCGGCCCAGTTCGATGCCGTGCGGGAAGCCGTTATCGGGGCGGTGCGGGACAGCGCCGGTCTGCGCACCGAGATTGGCACCATGCGCGAGCGGGTGCGCGCCAGCCACCCGGTCAAGGGCGAGCAGTTTGACGTGAAGCACAGTCCGGGCGGCATGGTTGACATTGAGTTTGCCGTGCAGTTTCTGGTGCTGTCCCAAGGTTGCCGCCATCCGGAGTTGCTGGCCAACGTGGGCAACATTGCGCTGCTGGTGCGCGCCCAGGCGTGCGGGCTGCTGCCGGACCGGGTGGGAGAAGATGCCGCGCGCGCCTACCGCACGCTGCGCCAGATTCAGCACCGCGCGCGTTTGAACGAAGAGCCCACCCAGGTCAGCATGGAGAGCGCGCAGCAGGAGCGGGCCGCCGGCCTGGCCCTGTGGACGGCGGTGTTCGCCACCCCGGAACCCGCCCTAGCGGGCGCGGATGCGCTCCAGTAGGCGCGTCGTGGAGTAGCCCTGCACAAACGGCAAGGCCAGGGCCTTGCCGCCCCAGGACTGCACCAGCGCCGTTTCCGGCAGTTTGGCCATGTCGTAGTCGCCGCCCTTGACCAGGATGTCGGGGCGGATCTCGGCTATCAGTTGCACCGGGGTGTCTTCGTCAAACCAGGTCACCAGACTCACCGATTGCTGGCTGGCCATGACCACGGCCCGGTCGGCTTCGTTGTTGAGCGGCCTATCGTCACCCTTGCCCAGGCGACGCACCGAAGCGTCGGTATTGAGCGCCACGATCAGGCTGCCCCCGAGGTCGCGCGCCTGCGCCAGGTACATCACGTGGCCGCGGTGCAGCACGTCGAACACGCCGTTCGTGAAAACCCAGGGCCGGGGCAGCTGGCTTATACGGTGCGCCAGGTCCGCGCGGGCGCAGATCTTGGACAAAAACGCAGGAGGCAGGTCGGGTGAATGCATGACCGGAATGCTAGCAGGGTGTAACGCGGCTCAAGCTGGCCACCCTTTTGGCCGATATGACATGCATAATTCCCTCCTCCCCATGCAGCTCGTTCCCGTCAGCGTAGAGTCCATCCGCGTTCGCCAGCCCCTGCCTTTTCCTTTGATGGACAAGGACGGTGTGTTGCTGGCCAAGAAAGACTTTGTGATTGAGTCGCGGGAAGACCTGGTGGAAATCGCCGAGCGCGGCGGCGGCCTGTTTATTGATGTGAGCGACTCCGACTCCCACCTGCGGGCCTACGTGGAACGTCTGCACGGCTTGGTGCGCGACGAGAAATCGCTGGGAGAGATTGCCGGCACCAAAATCACCGCTGGCGCCCTGGGCGGGCGCCCCTTGCAGGGCAACGAGACGCCCGACTGGCTGGACTTGCAAGTGCAGAGCAACGCCGTGCTGCGGGAAAAAAACCCGGTGCTGTTCATGGAGCGACTGGAACGCCTGAACGCGCAACTAAGCCAGCACTGCCAGCGCAACCCGGACGGCACGCTGTTCGCGCTGATCCACCTCTCCGCCAGCGAAATCCACCTCTACAGCGCCACGCACGCCATGCTGGTCCGCGTGATCTGCGGGCTGGCAGCCCGGGAGGTCCTGAACTGGCCGATCGAGATGGAAACCCAGTTGTGCAAGGCCGCGCTGACCATGAATCTGGGCATGACCGATTTGCAGGACCGGCTGGCCCGGCAGATCGAAGCCCCCTCGGCTGAACAGCGCGCCGCCATCAAAGCCCACGCGGCCCAGTCGGCCGACATGCTCGCCGCCATGGGCGTCACCGATGCCCTGTGGCTGCAAGCCGTGCGTGAACACCATACCCAGGAACCCGGCCCCCTGCATTCCAAGACCCCGGCACAACGGATTGCCCGGCTGATCCAGCGGGCCGACATGTTTGGTGCCCGGCTGGCACCCCGTGCCTCACGGGTCCCCACCGCGCCGGCCGCGGCCATGCAGGCCTGCTATTTCGATGAAAACCGCCAGATTGACGAGGCGGGTGCTGCACTGATCAAGGCTGTCGGCATTTACCAGCCGGGTGCTTTCGTGCGTCTGGCAACCGATGAGGTGGCCATTGTGGTCAAACGGGGTGCGAACACCACCACGCCACGCGTGGCCGTGCTGATCAACCGCCAGGGCATTCCCACGGTGGAACCCACCGTGCGGGACACCAGCCTGCCGGAATACCGTATCGTGGCCAGCGTTGCCCACCGCGACGTCAAGGTTCAGATCAATCTGGAGCGGCTGCTGCCGCTGACCGCCACATCCGCTGCCAGCCGGTTTCCGTGACCCGCCCGGAGGGGCCCGTCCGTGCCGCACAAGCGGGCACGCACGTCAGCCGGACAATTGGCTGAGTTGGGAGTCTGGCGTGCGACGGGGTTCACACCACGCCTGTACATTGGCAAACACGTTGCGGCAGCCCGTGCAACGGTACTGCCCCGTGGGCTCCAGCGTGCCACTTTCCGTGCGGTCAATCACCCGCTGGTAGCTGGTGGCGCCGCATTCGCGGCATTTGTAGATCGTTTTGTACGTAGCCATCGTGCGCACACTCTAATGGCAGGTGTCGCATCCGAGGCAAAAAAATATGTAAGCCGATGTAACCACCGCACAGACCGTGCGGTGGCAGGCCCCTAAAAACCGGTGGGCTTAACGCGGCACGGTATCGGCAAAGCTGGGACGCTGCATCAACTTGTCGTACAGGCGAACCAGGTTAGGGTTGTCGGTGCGCCAGTCCAGCTGCGGAAAGCGGAAGTCCAGGTAGCCCAGGGCGCAGCCCACCGCAATGTCCGCCAGGCTCAGGTGGATGCCGCCGCAAAACGGTTTCTCGCCCAGTCCCCGGCTCATGGCAGTCACGGTTGCTTGCACTTTGCCCAACTGGCGGTCAATCCAGGCCTGGCTGCGCTGGGCCTTGGTGCGCCCAGCCCAAGTGGCTTCCAGCCGCGCCAGGACGGAGGCATCGAGCAGTCCGTCAGCCAGCGCTTCCCAGGTCTTGGTTTCGGCCCGTTCACGGCCCACGGCGGGAATCAGCTTGCCGACGGGGGACAGGGTGTCGAGGTATTCCACGATCACGCGCGAATCGAACAGGGCTTCCGCCCCTTCCATGATCAGGCAGGGCACTTTGCCCAGGGGATTGGCTTCGGCAATCCGGGTGTCTGCCGCCCAGACATCCTCGATCACAAAGGCATAGTCCAGTTTTTTCTCTGCCATCACAATGCGCACTTTGCGTACATAGGGGCTGGAGGTGGAGCCGAGTAATTTCATGGATGCTTTACTGTTACAGGAGGGCTGATTCTATCCAGTAGGGGATTTCCCCGATCTGTCCATAGTCGAATCATGGCACTCAACCTACAATCGACCTATGACTTTCTCCACTATTTCCGCACTTTCTCCCCTGGATGGCCGTTACGCCACCAAGCTGGCCACTCTGCGTCCCCTGATGAGCGAACAGGGCTACATGCACCGCCGGGTGCAGGTGGAGGTGGCCTGGTTCATCAGCTTGAGCGATGCCGGGTTTGCCGAATTCAAGCCACTCACACCCGGAGCACGCACTTACTTACTGAGTTTGGTCAAGAATTTTTCCATCGCCGATGGCGAGGCCATCAAGGCCATCGAGAAAACCACCAACCACGATGTGAAGGCGGTGGAGTACTGGATCAAATCCAAATTTGAAGCCCGCCCCGAGTTGCTGGCCGCGCAGGAGTTCGTGCACTTTGCCTGCACCAGCGAGGACATCAACAACACCAGCCACGCGCTGCAGCTCAAGGGTGCGCGCGATCTGGTCGTGCTGCCGGCGCTGGACGCCGTGATTGCCAAGCTGCGCACCATGGCCCACGCTTTTGCCGATGTGCCCATGCTCAGCCGCACCCACGGCCAGACCGCCAGCCCGACTACGGTGGGCAAGGAAGTGGCCAATGTGGTCATGCGCCTGGCCAACGCCCGCGAAAAGATCGCCGCCGTCCCCATCATGGCCAAGATGAACGGCGCCGTGGGCAACTACAACGCCCACCTGTCCGCCTGGCCTGACTTCGATTGGGAAGCTTTCAGCCGCAAAGTGGTGGAGACGCCTGAACCCCTGGGCCTGGGCCTGACGTTCCAGCCCTACAGCATCCAGATCGAGCCGCACGATTACATGGCCGAAATATTCGACGCGGTAGCACGCGCCGACACCATCCTGATCGACTGGGCACGCGATGTCTGGGGCTACGTGTCCCTGGGTTACTTCAAGCAGAAACTGAAAGAGGGAGAGGTGGGCTCTTCCACCATGCCGCACAAGGTCAATCCGATCGACTTTGAAAACGCCGAAGGCAATCTGGGCCTGGCCAACGCCTTGCTCAAGCACCTGAGCGAGAAGCTGCCGATTTCCCGCTGGCAACGCGACCTGACCGACTCCACGGTGCTGCGCAACATGGGTGTGGCGCTAGGCTACGCCGTGCTGGCCTACCAATCGCTGCTGACCGGGCTGAACAAGCTGGAAATCAACGAAGCGGCGATTGCCGACGACCTGGATGCGTCCTGGGAAGTGCTGGCCGAGCCCATTCAGACCGTGATGCGCCGCTACGGCCTGCCCCAGCCGTATGAGCAGCTCAAGAAGTTCACCCGTGGCGAGCCCATGACACGCGAGCTGATGCAGGGCTTCATTGCCAAGCTGGAGATTCCCGAGGAAGACAAGCAGCGCCTGCTGGCCATGACACCGGGCAGCTACACCGGCAAGGCGGCTGAACTGGCGAAGCGGGTCTGATGGCCCTCAAAGCCACCATCTTCAAAGCCAGTCTGCAAATTGCGGACATCGACCACGGCTACTACGCAGACCACACCCTGACCCTGGCCCGCCACCCCAGCGAGACCGATGAGCGGATGATGGTGCGCCTGGTTGCCCTGGCGTTGCAGGCACACCAGTTGCAGGATGTCTGCGCCGGTGACGGCACGCTGGCGTTTGGCGCCGGGCTGTCCGACCCGGACAACCCCGACGTGTCACTCACCGACTTCACCGGCCACAAGCGTCTGTGGATTGAAGTGGGCCAACCCGAAGACAAGCCGCTGGCCAAAGCCTGCCAAAAAGCCGACCAGGTGGTGGTGTACTGCTTCCACCACGCGGCCGAGGTCTGGTGGAAAGGCATCGAAAACAAGCTGACCCGGCTCGACAAGCTGCAGGTGTGGCGGGTTCCCACCGAAAGCTCGCAGGCGCTGGCCCAGTTAGCCCAGCGCAGCATGCAGTTGCAGGCCACGATCCAGGAAGGTGCGCTGATGCTGGGCGACGGCACGCACAACGTGGACATTGAACCCCTGCGCTGGAAATAAGCGGTCAATCAGCACGCAGACCGCTTGGTTATTGTGCAGACAGCTATGAATTTCATAGTGTCGGCGCAGAACCTTCCGCCGCCCGCTCGGCATATTTGTTGAACCGCCAGGCAGTACCCTCTGCCGTGATGCGCTGCCAGGTCTGCCGCTTCTGGGCGGCGCTCATGGCGGGCCAGTGTTGCACCTCGTCAAAACTGCGGCCACACCCCTTGCACCAGGCATCTCCCTGGCTGGTGGAGCAGATGGCGATGCAGGGGGTGTCGGGCGTGCTGGCGTACCAGCCCAGCCAGGCGGCATAAGCCTCGGGCGGAAACGCGTCTTCCTCCAGCAGCACGGCGTGCGCAAACACCATCCGCGCATACACCTCGGCCAGCGCACGGGTTCGGGCGGGCAGGGCAATGCCATCGGGCGAGGGCTCATGCGCGCGCCAGTAGTTGATGGCCGCTTCGATGTCGGTGATGTGGATGCCTGCCAAAATGCGTCTGCCGGTCGGTCTCGGTTGGGACGGGCATCATAGCCCGCACCCGGTACGCGACGCGGGCAAAGTGCTATTCTGTGGGCATGAAACTCCTTGCCAAATGGTTGCTCAGCGCAACTGCCCTGCTGGCCGTGGCCTACCTGTACGACGGTGTGACCATCCAGAGCTTCTCGTCAGCCCTGATTGCCGCCTTTGTCATCGGGCTGTTCAACGCCGTCCTGCGCCCCATTCTGGTGGTGCTGACGCTGCCCGTCACGGTGCTGACGGTGGGCTTGTTCCTCTTTGTGATCAATGCCCTGATGTTCTGGTCCGCCGCCGGCATTCTGGACGGTTTTCATGTGCGGGGCTTTGGCGCCGCCCTGCTCGGCTCGCTGATCTATTCGGCGCTGGGCGTCGTCATTGACTCAGCGCTCCAGCGCCTGTTCCCGAACCACTGATTCCATCTGGCGCGTGCGGGTGTCGACAATGGATGCCTCGATGTAGTCCGACCCCGCGCCCCCTTTGCGAGCCCAGTCCTGCGCGGCCTTGAAACGGGCGAGCGCCGCCGGGAAGTCCAGCTGGGCGGCACTGACTTCCGCCTGGGCCCGGATGGCCCCCAGTGTGCGACCCTGGGCGGTGTACACACCGGCCAGCAATTGCCAGGCCTGGGCATCCCGGGGATGCTCCGCCACCCAGGTTTGCAAATTTTGCGTGGACTGCCCCAGCGGTCCGCTCTGATGGACCAGCACCGCTGCCTGGGCCGCCAGGAACAACTCGACCCGGCTGGACGCCACCGGCTTGCCATTGGAGGCTTGCACCAGGCTGAGCGCACGGCCGCCGTCGCCCTGGGCCAGCCACATTTCAGCCCCCAGCAGGCGCGCCAGGCGGGCGGCGGCGGCATCACCACGCACTCGCTCCATCAGGCGTCCCCACAGCGCCTGGGCCGCGGCAAATTCGCGCAACTTGATAGCAGCCAGCGTCGCACCGTACAGGGCACCGGCCTGCTGAGCGGGTGCCAGGCGCGCCAGCGTGCTGGCCTGCGTTTCAACCGACCAGTTGCGCAGGGCATCCACCGCGGAATTGGACAGCACCCGGGCGCGGGCGGCAACCATGGCCTGGTCCCACTCGGGTACCGCAATCGGTGCACCTGCATCCGGCCGCGGGACGCGGGCCTGCATGTCGGCCATACGCTCGGTGGTGAGCGGGTGGCTGCGCAGGTAAGGGTAGCTGCCCGAATCGTTCAGCCGGGCCGCCTGCTGCAATTTTTCAAACATCGCAACAAAGCCCTGGGGCGCATAGCCCGCCTGGGTCATCACGCCAAACCCCACGCGGTCAGCCTCACGCTCCATATCGCGTGAAAAGTTGAGCTGGGTTTGCGCGGACACCGCCTGGCCGCCCACGATCATGGCATTGGCGGCATTCGTATCCTTGCTGGCCGCCAGTGCGCCCAGAATCATGGCCCCCAGAATCCAAGGGGCCTGCCCGCTTTGGCGGGTGAGCATGCGGGCAATATGCCGCTGCGTCACGTGGCTCATTTCGTGCGCCAGCACCGAAGCCAACTCCGCGCGACTGGTCACGATCCCGACCAACCCCAGGTGCAGCCCCAAGTAGGCTCCGGGGAGGGCAAAAGCATTTACCGAGCGGTCGCGCCCCAGCAGAATCTCCCAGGCATAGGCGGCATCCAGCTCCGGCGGCAGGTCACCGCGCAAGCGGGCGGCCGCCAGCAAAGGCTGCCAGATGCCCTGCACGTACTCCATGGTGACGGGGTCATCCACATAGTCCGGGTCGCGGTAGAGCTCGCGGGCGATGCGGTCGCCCAGCCGCCGCTCGGCGCTGGGCGTCATGTCGCTGCCGTCACCCAGATTGGGCAGTGACGTACTGCTGGGAACCCCCTGGGCCATCGCCGTCGACGCACCCAAGCCCATCAGCACACTGCACGCTATAGAAAGAATAGCTAATCGCACAATAGATCCATAGGTTAACGCCTTGTTTTGGGGGGCATCCGAGGTCAATAGGGGTCCAACGGCAGACTAGCTACGACCTGAGCCGTCACGGGGTCCAGAAACACGGTCCAGAATGCTTTGCGCCCCGCCAGGGGAAGGTACCGCAGCGTCTGCGGGTTGTGCCCGGTGGCTGCCAGCACGCGGTCGATCTCCTGCGCACGGGCCGGGAAGCGGGCCTGGAGCTCGGCGACAGGTCGGGCAGCCTGAAGAATGTCGGGCACGGCAGACGCATAAGCGCGCCACAAGTCCGGACGGGAAGACAGTGAGGCACCTTGCATGGCCGCGAGGGTGGCATCCATTCTTTCCTGACCATCCTTGAATTCGCGCAGGGCCAGCAGGGTCGGGCCGGTCCAGGGCAAGGCCTCCACCCCCGGTGGGGTCTTTTCCAGCAGTTCAGGCGGCACGTCGATGGCGTGGACCACGCGGAAGCGGTCGTATTCAAACACCATGTGCACCGGGCGCGCCACACTCACGGTCCACATGCCGTAACCCAGGGCTGCCAGCTGGATCAAAACCACTGTAGCCAGATCCCTACGCAATTCGGGCAGGGGTTTGGCGCGGTTGAACACGGCCAGGGTGATCAAGGGACCCAGAATCACATCCACGGTAACCACCAGCAAAAACAGCTCCCGTCCTCCCGACAATTCGCGGTAGGGGTAGGGGTACCAGACACCAAAGACCAGGAGGGCCGCCAGTGCGGCGATGAGCAGGCTCAGACCCAGATGAATGGCGCCGGCCTTGAGGCGGTCACGCCAGAACGCGGAGGTGGTCAACAGCATGTTCGCAGGAGTTATAGGTTAGTCGCGGGAAGGGGCGGCAGTATGAAGGTCAGGTAAAGTCTAGCCATGAACACCCTGACCCATTTTGACGCCCAAGGCCAAGCCCATATGGTAGACGTGGGCGCCAAGCCTGGCACCCACCGCATCGCCATTGCCAGCGGTCGCATCGAGATGTTGCCCGCCACGCTGGCGCTGATCCAGGCCGGCAACACCAAGAAGGGCGACGTACTGGGCATCGCACTCATTGCCGGCATCCAGGGCGCCAAGAAAACCAGCGACCTGATTCCGCTGTGCCACCCCATTGCCCTGACCCGCGTGGCCCTGGACTTTGTGGTGGTGCCGGCCAATGCCACGCAGGCGGCGCATGTGGCGTGCACCGCCACGGCCGAAACCGTGGGTCCCACAGGGGTCGAAATGGAAGCCCTGACCGCCGTGCAGGTGGCTCTGCTGACCATTTACGACATGTGCAAGGCGGTGGACCGTGGCATGACCATTACCGGTGTGACGTTGCGGGAAAAGCATGGCGGCAAGTCAGGGAGTTTCGTGGCGACCTGATTCCGCCGCCCAAGTGGCATGCGCTTGCGGAAAAGCCGCCTGAAAACGCTGCAGGTAGAAAAGGGCCTCGTCATCGCGCCCCAGCATCACCGCGCTCTCAATCAGTTTTTCAATCACACGCGGCTCGGGCGAAAAATGCAGCAGCTGGTGCGCCAAAGTGTTGATCTGGCGGGCATGGTCCGGCGTGAGGGGTGTGGTGGCGAGTTCCGCAAAGCGCACCTGATCCCTAAACAGCCAGGAGCCCTGGACTTTTTGCAGGGTATCTTCCTGATAGGCACTGGCGCGTTCGGCGAAGGGCAGGTACAACTGGCTGATGCGCCAGTAATCCCAGGCCGCGAAGCCAATCGCTGCTATTAATACAATAGCTACGCACGCAGACCCTATAAGGCCAAACCCCTTGAATCGCCATGATTCCGGCGTGCGCCACAGCAACCAGACACTCAGACCCGCCGCCAACTGGAACGGTCCGTACCACAGCGGATACTCCAGCATGCTGTGCAGCAAAATAACCGCCAGCACACCCCACGCCAGCTGGCGTGTTGCATCCTGTTCACTCCACGGCTTGGCCCGCCATACCCAACAGAGGCCCACGCCGCACACCACCAGCGCAAACGGCACACCCAGTTCCACCGCCAGGTGCAGGGGCAGGTTGTGCGCATTGTCCAGAATGTCGCAAAAGCGCTCACCGGGGTAGAGCGTGATGAAGTGGGCGTAGTCCAGCTCCCCCCAACCCCAGCCGGCCCAGGGCTTTTGGGCAATCAAATGCAGCACGTTGGACCACAACACCCGCCGGCTACCGCAACCCGCTTCTTCCGCGAACCGCCCGAGCAGGCCCCCGCTGCTCAACCCGGTCACCGCTTCCAGTACCCGGGGCACCGCCAATGCGGCCACCAGGTACGCAAGCAGCGCGCCCGCACCCACCGCCACCAGACGCCACTGGCCCGCAGGCCGCCACACCACCGTTAACCCCAGCACCAGCAGCCACTGCAGCAAGCCGGTACGCGAACCGCTGGCCGCATTACCCAGCGCCAGCAGTACAACACCGGCACCCAGTAACAGCCCGTGTGTACCGCGCAGGTCTGGTTGGCAATTCGACTGTGTTTGGGCGACCTGCCACAACAGAGCCAACAGTCCAATGCTGGTCAGCGTGGCGAATTGGTTGCGCTGGCGCAGATTGGCGAATGCTTCACCCATACCGGCGTGGTTGATCCAGGGGCTGAACGCCGCTGTCAAATCAAAGTATTGCAGCAGCGCCATGCAGGCACTGACCAAGGCCGCCAGAAGCCAGCCCGCAACAACCGTCCGGGCAGTAAGCCTCGATCTGAACAACCACACGAAGACAGCGCATGTGGCAGAGATCAGCCAGGGGATTACAGCGGGAGAGGGGCCGTTGGTAAAGGGCGTCAGCCAGGGAAGAATCAGCGGCACCGGCAGCAGAATGCGCCCACCCAAACCCATCAAAAATTTCTTGGTCACTTCAACTTGCACCATTGCGGGTACTTGATTTCCGGAAGACGTTCATATAACCGTAGCTTTAGCGCTGACAAAGCGATACCAAACACCAAGCTCAACAAGTTTCCTTTTGCGGACGGGCCAGTCCAAGACTCATGACCAGCAGTCCGACGGCTGAAACCCCTCCCAGCCACCAAGCGTGGACCGCTGCATCTAGTGATAAGCCCAAAGCTAGTGGCACGCACAAAAGCAACAACTGCATGACATCAAAACCTATCGCCGCATAGGAAAACTGGGGGGCACGACCCCGCTGAAACGGCATGTGGCTACAAGCTGCCACCAAGCAAGCGCCAGCTTGCCACAATACTAGTGGCAGGACATAGGGCATAAGTCCGTGCCAGGCTGGAGCCAGCCACTGCAGCTGCAGTGCAACAACGCAAGCCAGCCCCAACAGTGCGGTAGCCAAAGCGCCTGCCACGCCGACCCATAACGGTGAGGCATGTCGGTGCGTGCCCTGCGCAAGCAGAACCTGCGCCCAAGCGGCATGAATCATCGCCGGGACAAACCCCAAGATCCTGAGCAGGATCGCCAAATAACCGGCCTCGGCCACTCCGTGGCTGCGTTGCCAGACCAGCAGAAGAGCTACCCCGGTCAGGGCATCGGCGGTGGTGTGAGTCAGGCGTAAACCGGCACTGCGCGAATCGGTCTGCGTCGGCGCAAGTGCTGCCAATGGCGTGGCCGTGCGGGTTGAGTCCATCGTCTTGCGTGCCGGCAACAGCCACAACGCCCCCACCGCATAGCCTGAGGACGCGGCTAGCAGCAAACTGGTGCTGCCCGCTTGTGGCCACAAACTACCAACAGCACCTGCAACCAGCAAAGCAACCAGCGGCGGCAGCGCGCGCGCCAAGGCGCTGGAACGGTTTGAAGCGATCCGCAGGGTCAGCGCCTGGGCGAGATACCACGCCATTTGCAACAGCGCTAGCACAATCCCCCACGCCAACACCAAGCCAGCTTGCGCCAGTCCGCTGAACACCACTCCCAACACTACAAGTGGTGCCAGCAAACCCAAACGCAGCAGGCTGGCGGCCAGGGCAGCACGCAAGGCCGGCACCGGCGACTGGTGGACGTCAGCCAGTAGCTTGAGTGGGCTCTGCGCCAGTGCCAGCGTCATCCAGAAAAACGCAATCTGGCTGACCACAGAAAACTCACCTACCGCCTGTGGCATAAAAAGCCGCAACATCAGCAAACTGAACAGTACCTGAGCCGCCAAGGACACAGTACTGGCCAGCGCGATCGGAACCGAGGCGCGCGGCAACTTCATGCCAGCATACCAATTCGACGCCAGACGTGCATCTTCGACAACAAAGACGACCAAGACAACGAACGTACATCTGGCGTCAACAACAGTTGCTGATCAAGCGCCAGCCCAAGCAGTGTCCGGTAGATGTCGGCATCGGCGTAACAAGGAAGGTAGGAAAACCGGGCGCCGTGCAATTTTTCAAACTGGCGCACCCAGGCATAGTCCGTGGACACCACGGGCAATCCGACGGCGCAATACTCCAACAGTTTGGTCGATGTCAGATAGGTAAAGGGCACCTGATCCGGTATCAGATTTAGCCCGTAACGGGCACGGCGCAGTTGGGCTGGTACCTGCTGGTGGGGAACACGCCCGCTAAAAATCAGGTTGGTGTGACGCTGGAATCGGGACTTTAAATCGTCCGGCACCTGCCCAATTAAAAGTACGGTGCGGCCGAGTTGAGCGAGCGCTTCAAAAACCGGCAGAAAATGACTCAAGCGCCGCATATCACCCAGGTAAACAAAATCAAATTCGGGTTCGACCGGTTTTAAAGGTGGATTGAAAAACTCAGGAGCAACACCCATGTCACGAAATTCATAGGGCACCCCGTCAGAAAAACTGAGCCGCTGACAGACCCACGGATTCTGGTAAATGCGGTAATGCGGCAGCGCTTGGTGCCAATGCTTGACGCGGTCTTTCAGCCAAGCCAGGGGCGGCACTGAGGTGGAGGCATATTCATGGATATGAAAGGCTGTAGGGCAACGTTGAGCCAGCTGGCGGCGGACTTGTCCGCACATCCACCACAATACAGCTGCGTCCCCTGGCACGCTGTCAATGTGATGGTGTATCTGAGCCTGATGGCCAGCCGCCTGCACAAATGCGACGTAGGCCTGCAACTCAGGCAGATAAGCATCACCGGTGTGCACAAAGTGAATCAGCATCGCCGCGCCGCCTGTAACAACACAGTCTGCCAGTGCTGCACAAAATCTTTCACTTGGTGACGCGACAACACGCGCGCCATGTCGGCGTCCAGCTGGCGCCTGGGCATGGACCACACCGTCTGCACGGCATCCGCCAAGGCCAGGGCAGAGTGGTCACGCGCCAGCAGATAGGGCGCGTCATCACCGACAATTTCTTGCAGGGCCGGGATCGGTAAACCGATGCAGGGAACGCCCACTGCAAACGATTCAAGC
>JBAQKO010000071.1:0-10369 GCA_049301075.1 Rhodoferax sp. | reverse complement strand
GCTTCAAACCTGTCATAAGTCAAGGGTTTGGCGGGGTATTTCCCGCACAATTGCCTTATGTCACGAAAAATTTTGATCGCCGGCGGGGGTATCGGAGGACTGGCAGCGGCCATGGCCTGCAGCCAGTCGGGCTGGCCGGTGCAGTTGCTGGAGCGCGCGGGCGCGTTCACCGAGGTGGGGGCGGGCATCCAGATGGGGCCCAACGTGGTGCGGGTGCTGTACGGCTGGGGACTGGGGCAGGAGTTGAGCCGGGTGGCGGCGTTTCCGGCAATGCTCAAGGTACGCGATGCCGCCAGCGGGGCGGAACTCGGGCGCCTGCGCCTCGGGGAGCGGACCCGTGCGCTGTATGGGGCCCCGTACGCCACCATCCACCGGGCGGACCTGCACCAGGTACTGCTCAAGGCCCTGCGGCCGCGCACGGACGTGCAGTTGCACTTGGACCAATGGGTGGAAAACCTGGTCCAGGAGCCGGACGCCGTGCGCGTGCAGACCCTGGGCGGGCTGGAATTGCAGGGCGACGCCCTGGTCGGTGCCGATGGCCTGTGGAGCCATGTGCGCCAGCTGGTGCTGGGCGATGCCGCACCCCGCGTGACCGGCCACCTGGCCTACCGGGCCATGGTGCCCCAGCGGGATGTGCCGGAACGGCTGCGCAGCCAGGATGTCACCGTGTGGCTGGGGCCGGGCTTGCACGTGGTGCAGTACCCGGTACGCCGCGGCGAGTGGCTGAACGTGGTGGGCATTGTGGAAGGCTGTATCAATGGCAATGAAGAGGAGTGGGATCATGCCACCCACGCCGAAGACCTGCGCGCCGCCATGGTGCACACCTGCACCCCGTTGAAGGACCTGGTGGGTGCGATTGACCTCTGGCGCCTGTGGGCACTGTGCGACCGGGCGCCCATGCGGGGCGCCCATGAGCAGGCCCGCGGGCGGGTGGCGCTGTTGGGCGATGCGGCGCATCCCATGCGGCCCTACATGGCGCAGGGCGCGGGCATGGCCATCGAGGATGCCGCCTGCCTGCAGCAGGTGCTGGCCGGGCCTGAGCGGCCGATGGAGCAGCGCCTGCAAGGCTATGCGCAGCAGCGCTGGCAGCGCAACGCGCAGGTGCAGGCGCGGTCCATCCGCAACGGCGAGATATTCCACGCCACCGGCTTGGTGCGCTGGGGGCGCGACCTGTCCATGCGTTTGCTGGGCGAGCGGCTGCTAGACGTGCCCTGGCTGTACCGCGGACCGGACGCCTGACTAGGCGGTGCCCGCCCGGCGCGGGCGTTTCGGGTTCACGTAGGGAATCAGCTCCTTGTCGGAGCGGCGGATGTGGATAGACAGCCAGTCGCGCAGCTTGGACGACAGCTGGGAGGCCACGGTAATGCTGCCGCTGGCATATTTCTGCTGCAAGTCGCGCATGTCGGCCATGAACCGGTCGTGCACCTGCTTGTGGCCCGCCAGACCCGGAAAGCCGATGGTGGCCATCAGGGCTTCCTCCCGCACCAGGTGTTCCTGGGTGTAGAGCACGACTTCAGATAAGACCTTGGCGACCACGGTGTGCCCCTGGCCCTGGCTGGTCGCCGTGTGCAGTTCGTTGACCAGCGCCACCAGCTTGCGGTGGTCTTCGTCCAGCGCGCCGTCGTCGATGACGAGGTCCTGTCCCCATTCAAAATAGGCCATGGTGCGGTTCCCCTGCGGTGTTCAGGCTGCGGGGGAGGGCAGCGCGAGCCGATGGCTCGTGGGGTCCAGCTTGAAGACGCTGACCGACGCCACCAGTTGCTGGGCCTGGTGTGCCAGAGCCTGTGCGGCGGCGGCGGCTTCTTCCACCAGGGCCGCGTTGCCTTGCGTCACCTGGTCCATCTGCCCCATGGCGAGGTTGATCTGGTCGATGCCCGAAGACTGGTCGCGGCTGGCGGTGCTCATTTCGCCCATGATGTCGGATACCCGGCGCACGCTGACCACGATTTCGTCCATGGTGCTGCCGGCCTGCTCCACCAGCTTGCAGCCGTCCACCACGTTGGCCACCGAGGTCTCGATCAGCTGCTTGATTTCCTTGGCGGCCGTGGCCGAGCGGCCGGCCAGGCTGCGTACTTCGCTGGCTACCACCGCAAAGCCCCGGCCCTGTTCGCCCGCACGCGCCGCTTCCACAGCGGCATTGAGCGCCAGGATGTTGGTCTGGAAAGCGATGCCGTCAATGACGCCGATGATGTCGGCAATCCTGGCCGAGGAGGTGTTGATGTCTTCCATGGTCTGCACCAGCTGGCCGACCACAGTGCCGCCCTTGATCGCCACTTCGGACGCGGCGCTGGCCATTGCATTGGCTTGCCGGCCGCTGGCGTAGTTCTGCTTGACGGTGTCGGTCAGTTCACCGAGGGAGGCCGTGGTCTGCTCCAGTGCAGCGGCCTGTTCCTCGGTGCGTTGCGACAGGTCCTGGTTGCCGGCGGCAATCTCGCCGGTGGCGTTGGCCATGGCGGCGGTGCGGTTGCGCACGTTGGAGACGATATGGACCAGGCTGGCGTTCATGTCCTGCAGGGCCTGCAGCAGTTGCCCGGTTTCGTCCTGCGCCTGGATCTGGATGTGGCTGCCCAGGTTGCCGTCGGCAACGGCGCGGGCCACCTGGACGGCCTGCTGCATCGGACGGATGATGGAGCGGGTGATCCAGTGCGCGGCGAGCACGCCCAGCACGGTGGCCAGAAAGCCCAACACCAGCATCAGCGTGCGCCCGGACGCAATGCTCTGGTTGGCCTCGGCGCTGCTGGCCAGCACGAGATCTTTTTGCAGGCTGGTCAGGGCCGCAATCGGTTCCTGCAGGGCGTCAATGGCGGGCAGGGTCTCGGTGGTCATGACCCGCACGGCCTCCTCGTGCTGCCCCTGCTCGACCAGCTGGCGGACCTTGGTGAAGGAGGCGACATACAGACCGCGTTTTTCCTTGATGGTGGCCAGCAGGGCCCGGCCCTTGGGCAGGTATACCGTTTGCTCCAGTGTGGCCAGCGCGTCGTCGATGATTTTCTTGTTGGTGTTGATGTCGTCCTTGATGCGGGCCAACTGCTGGGGATCGGTGACGATCAGCAGCTCCATGGTGCGGCGGGCATTGGCCCGCGTGGTGGCATTGATCACGCTGGCGGCCTCGGCCTTGACCCAGTCCTTCTCGACGGTGCGCGCAGTGATTTCGCCCACCTGGTTCAGGCGCAACACGGCAATGGCGTTGGCAATGATGATCAGGAGGATCAGCAGGCCAAAGCCCAGACCCAGTCGTTTGCCGATGGAGAGATTGTTCACGTTCATAGCGGTTGTGAAGAGAGGGAAGTCACGGGGCGCCGATGGGCGCGCAATTCGGACACTCCCATGTGACGCAGGTCAGATGGCTGCCAGAAGGAGAGGAACCCGGATGTAAGGAGGTCCCCCATTTTATCTGAAGGAGATAAAGCCCACTGACCTCAGTCCAGCGGCGCCAGGGCTTCCCATTCGGCGTCGGTAAACAGGCGTGAGCGGGTGATGAAGCTGACGCCTTCAGAGCCTTCCAGCGAGAAATTGTCACCGTGGCCGGCGGTGACGTCGATGACCAGCTGCGTGTGCTGCCAGTACGCATACTGCGACGCGCTGATGTAGAACGGGCAGCCGCCAATATGACCCAGCAGCCGGTCATAAGGGCCCGTGGTCAATTCGCCCACGAGGTAGCACATGGGGGCGCTGCCGTCGCAGCAGCCGCCCGACTGGAAGAACATCAGGTGCTCGCCGTGTCGGGCCTGCAGGCGTGCGATCAGCGCCTGTGCGGTTTCGGTGGCAATGACGCGCTCAACCATGGCGTGCTCCTTGTGGTCACCGGGTGTGCCAGTAAAGAGGGCGGCCTTGTGGCCGCCCTCTCATCCATTCACCCGGATGGCGGGTGGTTAGAAGAAGCCCAGTGCCTTGGGGCTGTAGCTCACCAGCAGGTTCTTGGTCTGCTGGTAATGGTCGAGCATGACCTTGTGTGTTTCACGGCCAATCCCCGATTCCTTGTAGCCCCCGAAGGTGGCGTGCGCCGGGTAGGCGTGGTAGCAATTGGTCCAGACGCGGCCGGCCTGGATGGCGCGGCCCATGCGGTAGGCGGTGGCGCCGTCACGCGACCACACGCCGGCACCCAGGCCATACGGCGTGTCGTTGGCAATGGCCAGGGCTTCGGCCTCGTCCTTGAAGGTGGTCACCGCCAGCACCGGGCCGAAGATTTCTTCCTGGAAGATGCGCATCTTGTTGTGGCCCTTGAACAGCGTGGGCTGGATGTAATAGCCACCGGCCAGATCACCGGGCAGCTGGGCGCGCTCGCCGCCGATGAGCACCTGCGCACCTTCTTCCCGGCCCAGCTTCAGGTAGGACTGGATCTTGTCCATTTGCACCTGGGATGCCTGCGCGCCCATCATGCTGTCGGTGTCCAGCGGGCTGCCCTGCTTGATGGCCTTGACGCGGGCCAGCACGCGTTCCATGAACTTGTCGTAGATGGATTCCTGGATCAGCGCGCGGGACGGGCAGGTGCAGACCTCGCCCTGGTTGAAGGCAAACAGCACCATGCCTTCGATGGCCTTGTCGAGGAAGTCGTCGTCCTTCTCCATCACGTCGGCGAAGAAGATGTTGGGCGACTTGCCGCCGAGCTCCAGCGTGGCGGGGATCAGGTTGTTGGCTGCTGCCTGGGCAATCACACGCCCGGTGGCCGTGGAGCCCGTGAAGGCAATCTTGGCAATACGCTTGCTGCTGGCCAGCGGCATGCCGGCTTCGCGACCATAGCCGTTGACGATGTTGAGCACCCCGGCGGGCAGCAGGTCGGCAATGAGTTCGACCAGTACCAGAATCGAGATGGGGGTGGACTCCGCGGGCTTGAGCACCACGCAGTTGCCGGCAGCCAGCGCGGGGGCCAGCTTCCAGGCGGCCATCAGGATGGGGAAGTTCCAGGGAATGATCTGGCCGACCACGCCCAGCGGCTCATGGAAGTGGTAGGCGATAGTGTCGCCGTCGATCTCGCTCAGGCTGCCTTCCTGGGCACGCAGGCAGCCGGCAAAGTAGCGGAAGTGGTCGACGGTGAGGGGAATGTCGGCGTTAAGCGTTTCGCGGATGGCCTTGCCGTTGTCCACGGTTTCCGCGTAGGCCAGGGTCTCCAGGTTGGCTTCGATGCGGTCGGCAATATTGAGCAGGATGTTGGCCCGCTCGGCGGCCGGCGTCTTGCCCCATTGGGCGGAAGCGGCGTGGGCCGCGTCCAGTGCCCGCTCGATGTCTTCTGCGGTGGAGCGGGCGGCCTGGGTGTAGGGCTTGCCGGTGATGGGGGTCACCACGTCAAAGTATTCGCCGCGCGCGGGGGCGACGAAGGCGCCGCCGATGAAGTTGTCGTAGCGGGCTTTGAAAGCGACTTTGGCGCCGGGGGTGCCGGGAGGGGCGTACAGCATGGTTTGTCTCCAGTAAGTTGTTGGTTTCGATTGGAATCCGCGTACCGGGTGGTACGGCGGTTTCGCCACGACCTGTTTGCAGGAGCTATGCCAGCACGGGGTTTCAACCGGAAATCCGGAAAACCGGGCGCAAATGCCGCGTTTGTGGGGTGGAGGGCGGGCGGCGGGTGCGCCAGGTGTGCCAGCGCGCGGGACAGACTGTGCCAAAACGGGACAGTCGGGCAGCGGTTCCGGTTGAAATAGCCTGCGCCGCAGGCGCACAATGTAAAACTTGCCGCCGCAGCCGTAGCGGCAAGGCTGGAGATGGCGCACCCGTCCCATGCCCCCGAATCATCAGGAGACAAACGGCCATGCCATCCAACGCCCTGCAGGAACGACCGGTGCCCAGCGTGCTGCGCGAAGCACGCCGCCAGTTGATGAACCGTGGCAGCTTGCCACCGGATCTCATTGCGCCCGAATTGGCGCGCTCCTGGCTGCGCAGCTGGCAGGCCGGGCTGCAGCCCTGCGGCCGCATGCCTGGCGCGCCCAACGCATCGGCGGCCCAACTGGCGCGGGAGCTGGAACGCCAGCGCGAACTGGTGGCCCATGCCCGCCCGGTGATGGAGTTCCTGTACGAGCAAACCCGCGACACCGACAGCATGGGCATCCTGGCCGGTGCCGACGGCATGTTGCTGCACACTTTCGGTGACCCGCAATTCATTGGCCGTGCCGAGCGGGTGGCCTTGCGCCCGGGCGCCAGCTGGCATGAACAGTACCGGGGCACCAACGCCATCGGCACGGCGCTGACCGATGACCGGGCGGTGGTGGTGCACGCCGACGAACATTACCTGGAGCGCAACGGCTTCCTGACCTGTGCCGCCGTGCCCCTTCACGACTCCCAAGGCTGCCTGCTGGGTGCGCTGGACGTTTCGGGCGACCACCGGGGTTACCACCGCCACACCCTGGGCCTGGTGCGTTCCGCGGCCCGCATGATCGAGCACCGCCTGTTTGACACCCGCCACGATCCGCGCCAGTGGCGCGGCCTGCGCTTGCGCTTCCATGTCCAGCCCGAAGGCATTGGCACGGTGGCAGAGGGCCTGCTGGCGGTGCGCGAGGACGGCTCGCTGGCCGGCGCCAACACCGCTGCACTGGACCTGCTGGGTCTGGACTGGCCCGGCTTGCCCGCGGTGCGGCTGGGCCAGGTGCTGGCCGAGTCGCTGGACCGCCTGCTGGACTGGTCCCAGCGCGCCAGTTCCACACCGCATGTGGTGCATACCGCATCGGGGCGTGCTGTCTGGGTGCGGGTGGAGGCGGGTTGCCTGGCGGGCTCTCTGCATGCGGATCGCCAGTGGGAACGTACGGTGGCGGTCGCGCCGCCAACGGCTCGGCCGGTCGATGCCCTGGCCACCCTGGATACGGGGGATAGGGTGCTGCAGGCGGCCATCACGCGGGCCCGCAAGGTCATGGACAAGCCCATCGCGCTGCTCTTGCAGGGCGAGTCGGGTGTGGGCAAGGAGCTGTTTGCCCGGGCAGTGCATGAAAGCAGCGCGCGCCGGGCGCAAGCCTTTGTGGCGGTGAACTGTGCGGCCCTGCCCGAAAACCTGATCGAGGCCGAGCTGTTTGGCTACCAGGGCGGCGCCTTCACCGGGGCGCGGCGCGAGGGTGCTCCGGGGCGCATTCGCGAGGCGCACGGCGGCACGCTGTTCCTGGACGAGATTGGCGACATGCCACTGGCCCTGCAGGCCCGCTTGCTGCGGGTGCTGCAGGAGCGCCAGGTGGTGCCGCTGGGCGGCGGCAAGCCGGTGGCGGTGGACTTTGCGCTGGTATGCGCCACCCACCGGGACCTGCCGGCAGAGCTGGCCGCCGGGCGTTTCCGGGAGGATCTGTATTACCGTCTCAACGGCTTGACGCTGCAGCTGCCGGCCCTGCGCGAGCGCACCGACCTGGACCATTTGCTGGCGCGGACCCTGCAGACACTGCTACCCGATCGCAGCGTGGCCCTGGCGCCGGACGTGCTGGAGACCCTGCGCCGCTACCGCTGGCCGGGCAATATCCGCCAGCTGGTCAATGCCTTGCGCACCGCCTGCGCCTTGCTCGATGCCCACGAGGGGGTCATTGGCTGGGAGCACATGCCCGACGATCTGGTGCGCGCGCTGAAAAATCCGGTGTTGCCGGTGGCGGACCATGGGGCACTGGCCGACGACGCGCCCCTGGATTTGCGCGCCCTGTCGCGCCAGACCATTGGCCGCACGGTTGCGGACTGTGAGGGCAACCTGTCGGAAGCGGCGCGCCGCCTGGGCATCAGCCGCAATACGCTGTACCGCAAATTGCGGGAGTGATTCAGTTGGGCGCTGCGTCCAGCGGCTCCAGACCATGCCGGCTGCGGGCCCGGTGGCAGGCGTCGGAGCCTTCTTCAAACTCGCGGCAAGGCGAGGGCCGCCATTCGTAAATGCCGCAGCCCACGGTTGTACCCACTTTGCCGGTGAGCGCTGCGCAGCGGACGGGCACATGGTCGGTGCCCCGCATGCGGACCATGCTGCTGTTAACTTCCACGGTCAGGCCAGAGGGGACGCGCCCGCCCATGTCGTCGAGTTCGTAGACCGCAAAGTCCACGCGAAAACTGGCACAGCAGGCGCCGCAGGTGGTGCAGGCACTCACGCGCAGGCTTCCTTAGCCCTGGCGGCCCAGCAGCAGGTATTCCATCAGGGCCTTCTGCACGTGCATGCGGTTTTCCGCCTCGTCCCACACCACGGACTGGGGGCCGTCGATGACTTCGGCTTGCACCTCCTCGCCGCGGTGCGCGGGCAGGCAGTGCATGAACAGGGCGTCGGGCTGCGCGGCCGCCATCATCCGCGTGTCCACGCACCACGCGGCAAAGGCCTTACGACGCGTTTCGTTCTCGGCCTCGTAACCCATGCTGGTCCAGACATCGGTGGTGACCAGATCGGCACCGGCACAGGCGTCCATCGGGTTGCTATAGGTTTTATAGCTGCCTGCGCCCATTCCGTCTGGCGTTGTGGCTACTTTTTCGTCCAATTCATAGCCGTTGGGGGTGCTCACGCGCAGGTGAAAGCCCAGCAGGGCGGCCGCCTGCAGCCAGGTGTTGGCCATGTTGTTGCCGTCACCCACCCAGGCCACGGTCTTGCCCTGGATGGAGCCGCGGTGCTCGATGTAGGTGAAGATGTCGGCCAGGATCTGGCAGGGGTGGAATTCGTTGGTCAGGCCGTTGATGACCGGCACACGCGAGTGCGCGGCAAAGCGCTCAATCTTGGTTTGCTCGAAGGTGCGGATCATCACCAGATCGGTCATGCGGCTGATGACCTTGGCGCTGTCTTCAATCGGCTCGGCGCGGCCGAGCTGGCTGTCGCCCGTGGTGAGGTGCACCACGCTGCCGCCCATCTGGTACATGCCGGCTTCAAAGCTCACCCGGGTGCGGGTGGACGCCTTCTCGAAAATCATGGCCAGCGTGCGGTCCACCAGCGGGTGGTGCTTTTCGTAGGACTTGAATTTTTTCTTGATCAGAGCCGCCCGCGCAAACAGGTAGGCGTATTCGTCGGCGCTGAGATCACTGAATTGCAGGTAGTGTTTCATGGGGGGTGACGGGCAATCGGTTGGGAAACGCGTTCAGGCCTGGAGCAGCTTTTTGATCAGGGGGCACAGGATGGCCACGATTTCGTCGGCTTCGGCGGGGGTCAGGATCAGGGAGGGCACCAGGCGGACCACCGTGTCGGCCGTCACGCTGATCAGCAGGCCGTGGTCGGCACATTGCTGCACCAGTGCGGCGCAGGGCTTGGACAGGTCCACGCCCAGCATCAGCCCCTGGCCGCGTACCTCCTTCACCGCGCCGCTGGCCAGCTCGGCAGCCAGTGCCGTCTGCAGCGCCGCCTTGAGGTGGGCGCCCACGGTGGCCGCATTGGCCAGCAGGTTCTGCTCTTCCATGATGCGGATGGTCTCCACCCCGGCGCGCATGGCCAGGGGGTTGCCGCCAAAAGTGCTGCCGTGGTTGCCGGGTGCAAAGATGTTGGCCGCCTTGGGGCCCGCCACCACCGCGCCCACCGGTACGCCCGAGCCCAGGCCCTTGGCCAGCGGCATGACGTCGGGCTGGATGCCCGCCCACTGGTGGGCAAACCACTTGCCGGTGCGGCCCATGCCGCACTGCACTTCGTCGATCATCAGCAACCAGTCGCGCGCGTCGCACAGGGCGCGCACGTCACGCAGGTAGTCCATGTGCATGGGGTTGATGCCGCCCTCACCCTGGATGGCTTCGAAGAACACGGCCACCACATTGGGGTTGCCCTCGGTGGCTGCCTTGAGCTGTTCGATGTTGTTGATGGGGACACGGATGAAGCCTTCCACCAGCGGGCCGAAGCCGGCCTGCACCTTGGGGTTGCCGGTGGCGCTCAGCGTGGCGATGGAACGGCCATGGAAGGCTTTCTCGTAGACCACGATTTCCGGGCGCTCAATGCCCTTGTCGTGGCCAAATTTGCGCGCCAGCTTCAGCGCGGCCTCATTGGCCTCCAGCCCGGTGGAGCAGAAGAACACGTTGGTCATGCCCGAACGCTCGACCAGCAGCTTGGCCAGTTCTTCCTGCAGGGTGACGTGGTAGTAGTTGGACGTGTGGATGAGTTTGGCAACCTGGTCTTGCAGGGCCGCCACCAGCTTGGGGTGGTTGTGCCCCACGGTGTTGACGGCAATGCCGCCGAGCGCATCCAGGTAGGCGCGGCCATTGACGTCCCAGACGCGGCAACCCTGGCCATGCGTGAAGGCAATGGGCAGGCGGCCATAGGTGTTCATCACGTGGGGTGAAGACGGTGCGGCAGGTTGCGTAGCGGCGGTCATGTAGAGGCTCCGGGTTGGCTCAGAAACAAGGCGGCCCAACTCAAACAGAGGCTGGTTGGGCCGTTGAAGCCTGATTTTAGGCGCATCGCCCGGCAGGGGCTGGTGACAAATTGGCATCACTGTGATGCCGGGTTGCCTGGCACGCCAAGCTGTCATCT
>JBAQKO010000070.1:0-6624 GCA_049301075.1 Rhodoferax sp. | reverse complement strand
CCCCCAAGCGGCCCAGACCGGGCGGGCGGGTGGGCGGCTGCGCCCCAACCCGGCCAGCAGCCGGTCGTTCAGGCGCGCACCGAGGTCAAAATTCAGTTCTGGCGACGGCAACGCCTGCAGGTTCAGCTGCAAGGCTTGCATAGCCTGGAGCTGCTGCTGGCACAGCGGGCAGCCCTGCACGTGTGCGGCCAGCCGCGCCTGGGCACGGGGCTTGAGCATGTGGTCCGCGTAGGCAGAGAGTTCTTCATAGGGGGGGCACGTCATGGCAAATCCTCCAGTCAGTTCGGTACGGTGTCGATCAGGGTCCGGCGCGCCCGTGCAATGCGCGATTTGACCGTGCCGAGGTTGATGTCCAGCACGGTCGCAATGTCCTCGTACGAGAGGTCCTCAATCTCCCGCAACAGCAAAATCTCGCGGTGCTCGGCGGGCAGGCGCAGCAACGCGGCATCCAGCAGGCGCAGGCGTTGTGCCGTCTCCAGCACGGCATCGGGACCGGGAGCGGGGCTCGGGCCCTGCGCGTCGTCCTCCAGGGCCACGAATTCCACGGTCTTGTGGCGCCGCAGCAGATCGAACGCCAGGTTGCGCGCAATGCGAAACAGCCAGGTGGTGAAGCGCGCATCCGGCCGCCAGCCCGGCAAATGCTGGAACGCGCGCAGGAAGGTCTCCTGCGTCAAGTCCAGTGCGTCATCGGGTGACCGGGTCAGCCGCACCAGAAAGCGGTAGATGCGGTCCTGGTACCGCACCACCAGCTCCGTGAACGCCGCCACCTCACCCCGCTGCGCGCGCGTGATGCATTCGGTCTCGTCGAGGTCGCGGTGGTTTCGCATGGCTGGAACCCCATTCAACGAACGGGCGCGAAAAAAGTTCCCGCCACTGTAGCCGGTGCCGCTACACGTGCAAACGCGGGCCTAGGGCGATATCTTCTGCTTGAGCATTTTTGCCACCGGTTGCGGCAGCTTGTCCAGCGCCCCCAGCACATGCGGCAGGGCCTTGAGCTTCAGACCGGAAAACGCATTGGGCACGATGACTTCGATCAGGTGCGGGCCGGCATGCGCCAGTGCAAAGTCCAGCGCCGTGTTGAGTTGCTCGCAGGTGGCGGCGCGCACGCTGTGCACCCCCAGCCCGTTGCCCAGGGCCACGAAGTCCAGCGGTGGCGTCGAGAGGTCCAGCTGGGATTTGGCGATGGGCCCCACCGTGTCGGCCCCCACGCGCTCCAGCTCCATGTTGAGGATCGCATACGAGCGGTTGTTGAACACGATGGTGATCACATTGAGCTGTTCACGGGCCATCGTCCACAGGGCCTGAATGGTGTACATGGCCGAGCCATCGCCCACCAGCGCAAAAACCTGCCGGTCGGGGCAGGCAATGGCGGCCCCCACCGCCACCGGCAGACCCTGGCCGATGGCGCCACCGGTCAGCGTCAGCACATCGTGTTGGGGCGCCCCCGCGGTGTGCTTCGACAGGGTGACGCCCGAGGTTTGCGCCTCGTCCGAGATGATGGCGCGCTGTGGCAAAACCGCGGCCACCGCCTGGCACACCTTGTCGGCCGACAGGGTTCCGCTGGGGCGCTTGGGCACCGCCGCTTCCACCAACGCAGGCGCCACCGCCTGCGCCCCCAGCTGGGCTACCAGCGCCTGCAGACTGCCCAGCGCGTCCTGGTCCAGGCCCGCCAGGGTGTGGACGGTGCACCCATCGGGTACCAGATAGCTCTTCTTGCCGGGGTAGGCAAAGAACGACACCGGGGCCTTGGCATCCACCAGGATCAGATGCTCCAGCCCGGCCAGTTGCACCGATGCCAGTTCCGCCAGATACGCCAGCCGCTCTACATACGGCAGGCCGGCGCCGCGCTCCATCCGGGTCGGGACCACCTCGGCGTGCAGGACCGCTCCCGTGGCCCCGGCAATGCGCGATGCCAGCAACAGGGCCGGCGCACGCAGGGCTTTGCCGCCCAGAAGAATGGCGGCCTTTCCACCCCCAGTCAACGCCTGGGCTACGGCGGCGAGGGTATCGGCGGAGGCCACGGGTGCCACCGCCTGCGGACGGGGCGCCGCGGGCTCCGCGCCCTCGCCCCAGGACACGTCTGCCGGCAGGATCAGGGTGGCCACCGCAGCGGGTGTGCCGGTGGCGGCGGCCACCGCGTCCACCGCGTCACGACACAACTCCCGCGTGCTGTCCGAGGTACGCACCCACGGCGATACATTGCGGGCCACGGTTTCGATGTCGGACTGCAACTGGGCGTCGTACTGCACATGGGTGGTGGCATGGTCGCCAACGATGTTGACGATGGGCACGCGGGCCTTGCGGGCGTTGTGCAGGTTGGCCAGGCCATTGCCCAGGCCGCAACCCAGGTGCAGCAGGGTGGCGGCTGGCTTTTCGGCCATGCGGGCGTAGCCGTCGGCGGCACCGGTGGCCACCCCTTCAAACAGGGTCAGCACGGCACGCATCTCGGGCGCGGAATCCAGCGCGGCGACGAAGTGCATCTCCGAGGTGCCGGGGTTGGTAAAACACGCCGTTACACCGGCGTCAATCAGGGTGCGCACCAGTGCTTGTGCTCCATTGGTCATGAATGTGTCTCCTTCTGTTTTTATAAATCGTCAAACCGTCTTGGCAATCGCCTGCGCCGCCGTGCGGGCCGACAAGATGCAGCCGCCCAGGAAGGTGCCTTCCAGCGCGCGCAACCCGTGCACGCCGCCGCCGCCAAAGCCGGCGGCCTCGCCCACCGCATAGAGCCCCGGTATGGGCTGGTTGCCGGTTCCCAGCACACGGCTCTGCAGATCGGTCTGGATACCGCCCAGGCTCTTGCGGCTGGTGATGAATTCGCGGATGGCAATCAGGGGCAAGGCCTTGGCGTCGTTGATGGGGGCGAACTTGCACAGCCGCACCTTGTCGCCCCGGTACTGGCGCAGGGCGGCAATGCGGCGCAACTGCTCGTCATTCATGTACTTGTCGCCCCGGGCAATGGTGGCGTCGTAGCGGGACACGGCATCGCTCACGGCGTCCAGTTGCACGGCATCGTCTCCTTGCAGGGCATTCATCTTCTCCACCAGTTCGGGCAGGCTTTGGGCCACCACGAAATCCTTGCAGTGGGTGAGCATGTCGTTGACCAGCCAGCGGTTGCCCAGCAGCACATCGCGCAGGAAGCCAAACACTTTCTTGTCCCGCAGCGACGGGTTGAACTCGGCGCCGGAAATGGCCAGTTCCTTGAGCGCAATGCGGTGGTTCATGACCTGCCACGAATAGGCCCGCTCCTGGGCACAAATGTCGGTCACCAGACGCCGCGTGTCAAAGCCCGACACCAGCGGCTGCGGCCCCATACGCTCGCCGCGCCAGTTCAGCCACAGGGCCGAGCGCGACGGCACCAGGGACAGGCCGTGGTTGGGCTTGCGCGGGCGCGGGTGGTGCACGCCGGCGGCGTAGTTCCACATCTTGTCGAGGTGGGTGACGTTGCCGCCCACGCTGGCCACCGCGGTGTGCAGCGTGCCATCGGCAAAGCGGTGGGAACCGTTGAGAATGGTCTCGGGCGGACGGTTCCAGTCGGCATGCCAGTGCTTGCGCACCATGTCCAGGCTGCCGTTGATGCCACCGGTAGCCACCACCACGTGCTCGGCGCGGGCTTCGAACGGGACGCCCCCGCCTTCCGAGCTGCCCTGCACGCCACAGACCCTGCCGTTTTCCACCAGCACCTGTTCCACGCGCTGGCCAAAATGCAGGGTGAGCCGTCCGGCGTTCACATGGCTGCGCAGGGCCGCAATCAGCTGCTCGGCCAGCGCCTTGCCTGTACCCCAGACCATATGGAAGCGTGGCAGCGAGTTACCGGGGCGGAACTCGCCGCGCTCCACCCAGTTCACCACCGGGAAAAACCGCACCCCATGCCCGTGAACCCAGTTGCGCACATCCGGCGTGCAGCGGTGTACATAAGCCTCGGCCCAGGCGCGGGGCCAGTGGTCATCGGGGCCGAATTCGGCAAAGCTGCACCAGTCGCGCAGCGCCAGTTCCGTGGAGTCGCGCATGCCCAGGCGCCGCTGTTCGGGCGAGTCCACAAAAAACATGCCGCCAAAGCTTTCGCGCGCCAGGCCGCCAAACACGGACTCCTCGTCGCGGTCCAGCAGGACCACCGATTTGCCGCTGTCGAGCAGCTCCAGCGCGGTGGTGATCCCGGCAATGCCGCCGCCCACGATAAGCACCTCACTGCGGTACTGTTGCATGGCTTGTCTCGCTTTCTTGTTGGGTTACCATTCTGGCGCCATCTTAGGCACGCACGAGCCCCGCTGCATTGTCCGCATGAGCAGCACTCTTTGTCTTTTTAACCCCGAACGGATGAACCACGCCAATCAATCGACGGACAAGACCGTGGGCATCGGGTGGGTACAGGCCATCGTTGCCGCAGCGCAGCAAGGCGGCGCCAACCCGACCGATCTGCTGGCGCACGCCGGCATTGCCGCCATGCCGGCCGACCCACTGGCACGCATCCCGCTGGACGCCGTGGTGCGCTTGTGGCGCGCCGCCGCCGAGCTGACCGGCGACACGGCGTTTGGCCTGCACATGGGTCTGTCCATTGAGCCCACCTCCTTCAACGTGGTGGCCTACACGCTGGTATCCAGCACCACCCTGCGCGAGGCATTTGGCCACCTGCAGCGTTTCCAGCGCCTGGTGAGCGACGGCGCGCGCCTGCAGCTGGTGGAGCAAAACGGACTGGCCTGGCTGGTCTACCACCCGGTGGAAGACCGCCTGAGCTTTGCGCCCATGCAGGCCGAGGCCGTGCTGTCCTGTGCGGTGCGCCTGCTGCGCTGGATTCTGGGGCCGGCCTTTTCTCCGCAGCGGATCTGCATGACCCACGCCGCCATCAGCCCGCCGTCGGTGTACCGCGACATCCTGGGTTGCCCAGTGGAATTCCAGAGCGCCTTCAGCGGCCTGGGCCTGCCCACCGCCCTGCTCGACACCCTGCTGCCTGCGCGCAACCCCGAGCTGTGCCGCCTGCACGAGGCGCTGGCGCGCCAGCACCTGGCGTCACTGGAAAACTCCGCCAGCTTCCGGACCCGGGTGGCCGCCGTGTTGCAGCAGATGCTGGCGCAGGGCCTGGCACAGAAAGAGCCGGTGGCCGACGTGCTGGGCGTGTCGCCCCGGGTGCTGCAACAGCGCCTGTCGCAGGAGGGCACCAGCTTTCTGGCCACGCTGGACGACGTGCGTCACGCCCTGGCGCTGAACTACCTGAACGACCCCATGCTGAGTCTGGGGCAGATTGCCGTGCTGCTGCATTTCTCGGACGCCAGCGCGTTTTACCGCGCGTTCAAACGCTGGACCGGCAGCGTTCCGGGCGAGTACCGCCGTCAGCGGCCCTCGGCGCCCAGCACGCGCAGCTTGTCGCACCACTTGCGCACGCCCTCCTGACCGAGCTTGTCCACCTGGCCGATGTAGGTCTCCCTCACCGGCGCAATGCCGACGAAACCCAGAATATTGCGCACCAGCGACTTGATGCTGTGCGCCCGGAAGTACCAGCGGTACAGCAGGCCCGGCATGCCCATGGTGACCACGACGCGGGCCGAGCGGCCGGTGAGCCCCTTGCGCCCCATGGGGTTGCTGCCCTGGGCCTTGAAGGCAAAACCCGGGCGCGCCACCTGTTCCAGAAAACCCTTGAGCACGGCCGGCATGTCGCCCAGCCACAGTGGAAAAATCAGCACCAGGTGCTGCGCCCAGGCAATGTCGGTCTGCGCCTGCTGCAGGCACGGCGGCAGCGCACCATGCTCCCAGTCCTCCTGGCTGCGCAGCAGGGGAAAGTCCAGCTGGGCCACCTGCACGCGGCGCACCACATGGCCCGCCCGCTGTGCCCCTTCGGCGTAGGCGTCGGCCAGCGCCTCACACAGATGCCCCATTTCCGGGTCCGGATGCCCCTCGATGAACACGATTCGCCTGGCGGTCATGGGTTGTTCCTGCGGTTGTCAGCACAATGATTGCTATGTTTTTCATAGCTATTTGCGCACATTCTACGCGGGCTGATGTGCCTTTTTACCCTCAATTCGCACCCCGGAGCACCGGCGTTATGACCGTTATATAAAGATATATACTGCGCATCTCCAACCGGGAATTCCTTGATGCAGCCATCCTTTAGCCAGCGGGTTTGTGCCGTCCTCCTTCTCAGCCTTGCGGTGGGTTCCGCCCGTGCGGACGAGCTGATCGTGTCGGCCGCCGCCAGCCTGACCAACGCCTTCAAGGCGCTGGGCCCCGTCTTCGAAGCCCAGCACCCCGGCACCCAGGTGCTGTTCAACTTTGCGGCCTCCGACGCCCTGGTGCAGCAAATTGCCAAAGGTGCCCCCGTCGACGTATTCGCCTCGGCCGACCAGGAGGCCATGGACATGGCACAGGCGCAGCAGCTGCTGGCCCCAGGCACGCGCAAGAACTTTGTTGGCAACAGCCTGGTACTCATCGTGCCGGCCGACAGCACGCTGGCCATTGCCACCGTGGCCGACCTGACGCAGCCCGCCGTGAAGCGGGTCGCCGTGGGCAACCCGGCCAGCGTGCCCGTGGGCCGCTACACCCGGCACGCGCTGGAGCAGGCCAAACTCTGGCCGGCCGTGGAGCCCAAGGCCATCTACGCGCAATCGGTGCGGCAAGGGCTGGACTACGTGG
>JBAQKO010000069.1:0-13066 GCA_049301075.1 Rhodoferax sp. | reverse complement strand
GAGGCATTCATGGCCAGCTGGTTGGCCTGGCGGGCGCTGTCGGCGTTTTGCTTGACGGTGGAGCCCAGCTCTTCCATGCTTGCTGCGGTCTGCTCCAGGGCGCTGGCCTGTTGCTCGGTGCGGGCGGCCAGGTCGTTGTTGCCGGACGCAATCTGGGCACTGGCCGTGGCCACGCTCTCGGAGCCCTCGCGTACGCTGGAGACCACCTTGACCAGGCTGGCCTGCATGACCGTCAGGGCCTGCAACAGCTGCCCCATTTCATCATGGCCCGTCACCTCGATATGCAGGCTGAGGTCACCGGCTGTCACCGCCTGGGTCAGGCGCAGCGCACGCCCCACCGAGGCGGTGGTGGTGCGGGTGATGGCGACCATGATCCAGAGTCCAAACGCGGCCAGGGCGGCAATGGCCAAACAGCCCATCGCCAGCGTCCACTGCGCCGCCTCAACCGTCTGGTCCAGCTGCCCGCGCAAGGCGCCAAATGCGGCATTGATCAACTCGAACTGGGTATCGATGATGGCCGTCATGGCGGCGAAATATTCCGTCGACGGAAAATTCAGGGTCTCGGAACGCAGGATCTTTTCCTCCACCAGCCGCAGGCTGCCTTCGGCGGAACCAAAGGCCTTGTCCAGCGTAGTCGCCAGCGACAACTTGAGCGACGGATTGGCCGCAACGGCCAGATCAAGCGACTTGCGGGCACTGCGCAAGCTGACGCGAATGGGTTCAGCCAGTCCTTCAATACGCACTTTGTCTTCTGGCAGGGCATTCCCGCGTGCCAGCAGCGTGGCGCCGCGGGCGCGCATTTGACCCAGGCCTTCTGTCAGCCGGGGCAAGTGCAGCAACACCGCCGCTTGCAGGTGGTAGCCACCGGCATTGGCATCCTGGTTGATGCCCGAAACAATGGCAATGTCTTCCACCAGCGTCAATTCATCGGCAATCAGCGCCGTGTGGCGGGCAAAGCTCTCCGGACCGGCAATGGACTTGCTGCCCACAGCGGCGGCCAGCGCTTTCCAGTCGCTGCTGATCTTGGCCACCAGTGCCTTGAGCTTGGCGTCATCCAGCGCGGCGACAGAACCCTCTGCTCGCGCAAGGGCGCGTTCCACTTCCGCTGACTTGGTCTGTCGCGCGGCCGCCTGGCCATCACCGCCGTTCAGCACCACGGCGGACAGACCGCGGTGTTGCTGCGTCAACTGGGCCAACTTCATTGCGTCGCCCGCAGGCGCCAATCCGCTGACTTCCCGCCGGGCATCGCCAATGTGCGCCAGCTGCCCCTTGATGAACATGACTGTCGGCACCGCCAGCATCAACGCCGCCAGCACGGTGATGAGCGAAAATTTACGGGCAAATTTCAGGTTTTGGATGAACGACTGCATGAGGGTGTTTTCGCTGTTGCGGGATGAATATGCGGAGTCACGAAGACTCCGGTCAGGGCCGGTCAGTCAACCAGGATTTGTCCGTCGTGTTCCACATACGGCTGGTAGGGACCGGTGCCACTGGTGGAGGCAATGGACGCCGGGATGAACCCACCCTGGTGCGCGTCAAAAACATGGATTTCGCCTTCCTCAATCACGTAATGCCAACCGTGCAAGGTCAGCGCTCCGGCCTCGACTTCCCGTCGAACCATGGGGTAATCCATCAGGCGTTCCAGCTGCAACACCACTGCGCGCTGCTCCGTACGGAATAGCGCCTCCGGACTGGGCTGCACCGGCAATAGCGCCTCGCTGGCCAGTTTGAGCCACTGCTTGAGCGCAACAGCTTCTTCCGGCACACCTTCGTAGGCCGTGCGGATGGCACCACAGTGGCTATGTCCACACACGATGATGCGCTCGACGTGCAAGCTCAGCACGGCGAACTCGATGGCCGCCATGGTCCCATGCAGGCCATGCGACCCATCATAGGGTGGGACGAATGCCCCCACATTGCGTACGATGAATAGCTCCCCCGGACCGGCTCCCGTCAACAGGTACGGCACCAGACGCGAATCCGAGCAGCCAATGAACAAGGTCTTGGGGTGCTGCCCCTGGGTGACCAGATCCTGGAACCGCTGCTGGTGCAGCGGAAAGTAGTCTGAGCGGAACCGCCGCAAACGCAGCAGCAGGTCATCCGGCGGTGCGGCGGCCATGCTCACTGCACCAGAGGCGAATCGCTCCACTCCAGATCGATACCCTCGACCACGGCCTCACCCACCAAGAGACTCATGTACTGGTGCAGCGCCTTGGCGCGCGACTGCATGGCCAGTTGGGCCGCCACGCGCTGGCGCACATCGTCGTAGGACAACTGCTTGCCGGCGCGACGCTCCAGAATCTCAATGATGTGAAAGCCAAACCGGGTATGCACCAGTTTGGTATGTACCCCCAGTGCCCAAGGCGTCTGCTTCTGGTGAAACAGTTCGTTGGCCAGCTCGGGAGCGCACTCATCCGGACCAATCCAGCCCAGGTCCCCACCTTGGGTACTGGTCGGGCAGTTGGACAACTCTGCCGCACGCTTCTCAAACAGGCCGGCAGGAGCGTCTTTGTGCAACAACTCCAGCAAAGCCTTTTCTGCGTGGGTCGCCAACGCCTGCACATTCACACCCGGCGTCACCGCAAACAAGATGTGGCGCACGTGCAAGGCCTGGCCCACGACAAACTTTGCCAAGTTGGCATCGTAATAGCGCCGGCACTCTTCCTCGGTGGGCAGCGGCGTGACGACCGCCTGCTCCACCATGGTTTCGATGACCTGGCGCTCGGCTTCCGTCAACTCCGGCGCAACCAGCCCCTTGTGACGCGGCAGCAAGTTGGCCTGAACGGCGTGCTGACGCAGCAGCTCGCCGTAGGCAATTTCCTTGAGCGTCAAGCCGTCCGGATGCGCTCCGGGGGCATGCAATGCAATGCCATTGATGCTGACCGCAGGCGTCTGGGCAGCGTCAGAGCACGTGCAGGCACCGCCACCGCAGCCGGTTGAGGGGGACAAGGTTGCATTCATAGGGGCTCCTGGCTATAGGCCGGTTCAGTTGTTACGTTGCTGGCTCAGCGGCGTGGTGGGCGTCATGCCCAAACGGCGGCTGCGCACCACCTGGTACGGACGCACCAGATAGGCGGCGGCACCAAAGCCACTCCACACATGCACCAGACGGGTGAAGGGGAAGATCAGGAAGATGGACATGCCCAGGAACATGTGCACCTTGAACACCCAACCCACATGCGCCAGCATTTCAGCCGCGCCGCCCTGGAAGGTCATGATGTGCTGCGCCCAGCCCGCGAGAACCATCATCATGCTGCCGTCCAGATGCTGGGCCGACAGGGGAATGGTACCCAGACCCAGCGCCAGTTGCAGCCACAGCAGAACCAGCAGCACGATGTCGCTGGTCTTGGAGTTGATGCGAATGCGCTCATCGCTCAGACGGCGGTGCAACAACAAAGTTACGCCAACGAAGCCGAACAATCCGAACAGACCGCCGGAAATCATCGCCATCAGCTGCTTGTTGCCCGCACTGATGAACGACTCGTACAGGAAGTGGGGCGTCAGCATGCCGAAACTGTGACCGAAGAACAGGAACAGCACGCCAACGTGGAACAAATTGCTGCCCCAGCGCAACTGCCCGGCGCGCAGCATTTGCGAAGAGTCGCTTTTCCAGGTGTACTGGTCGCGGTCAAAGCGGATAAGGCTGCCCAGCAAGAAGATGCTCAGGCAGATGTACGGATAGATACCGAATAGGAAATTGTCAAGGTAGTTCATGCGTTCACTCCTTGGGAAGTGCTTGGTTTACGTACAAAGTGGATGGGTTGGGGGTCACCAGGCTTGGCCTGCCCTTTGGTGCTGCAGCCGTCAAAAGCCATGGGTTCAACCCAACTCTCGTCCATGGGCTCATCGGCCTCAATGGGTACCGCCTGCACCTTCTGACCTGCCAGCTCCAGCACGGCCGCCAACACGGCAGCGTAGGGGCTGCCGCGCTTGAGCAGCGCGCTGAAAATGGCCGTCAGGATGTGCTCCATCTCACCCAGGAAATCAGCAGCCAGCTGGGGCGGCTGTGTGGAGGCAAACTCCAGCACGACGCACAGGTGGTCGGGCAACTCATCCGGCCCCAACAGCAGGCCGGCCTTCTCATAAGTCTGCGCCAGGTCCACCATGGCAGGCCCGCGGTCGCGCGAGTCTCCATGCACATGTTCGAACAGGTGCAGAGAGGTGGCGCGACCCCGGTCAAAGGTCTCCACATAACGGGATTCCACTTCCATGGGGTCCAGACGGGTCAGTTCGGCAGCCAGGGCTTTGAGTTCCTGGCGTCGTTCCGCGGGCACCACTGCTTCGGCTTCGATCGCCTCAATCAGTTTGGGCAAATTGGTGCGCAGCTCCGCACTGGGATAGCCCAGCAACATCGCCAACGCGCGCAGGGAGTAACGGTTGTCTTTCACAAGATTCTCCTGTGGGTCAAACCATCGACTTGATGGGAATGGTGCGCGCCTTGCTGCCACCAAACAAACTGGTTTCGGAGGCGCCATCAGAGCAACCATTGCCGAAGGAGAAGCCGCAGCCGCCGCGCAGGTCGAACGCATTCTCGGCGTACTCGCGGTGCGTGGTGGGGATGACAAAGCGGTCTTCGTAGTTGGCGATGGCCATGATCTTGTACATGTCTTCGACCTCGGCCACCGTCAGTCCGGTTTGCTCCAGCACGGCCAGGTTCTGCACCTGGTCCACGTGCTTGCTGCGCTGGTAGGCGCGCATGGCCAGCATGCGCTCCAGGGCGCGGACCACGGGTCCGGTGTCGCCACCGGTCAGCAAGTTGGCCAGGTACTGCACGGGGATGCGCATCTGGGCAATGTCCGGAATCTCGCCATTGGCGCCAATGTGACCGGCGTTGGCCGCCGAGTTGATGGGCGACAGTGGCGGCACATACCAGACCATGGGCAGCGTGCGGTACTCGGGGTGCAGGGGCAGCGCGACCTTCCAGTCCACGGCCATCTTGTACACCGGGCTGTTGCGCGCACCGGCCAGCCAGGCTTCCGGAATGCCGTCCTTGCGCGCCTGCTCGATCACAGCGGGATCGTTGGGATTCAGGAAGATATCGAGCTGGGCCTGGTACAGGTCCTTCTCGTTTTCCACGCTGGCAGCTTCCTGGATGCGATCCGCGTCGTACAACACCACGCCCAGGTAACGGATACGGCCCACGCAGGTTTCCGAACACACGGTCGGTTGACCGGCTTCGATACGGGGGTAGCAAAAGATGCACTTCTCGGCCTTGCCGGACTTCCAGTTGTAATAGATCTTCTTGTAAGGGCAACCCGACACGCACATGCGCCAGCCGCGGCACTTGTCCTGGTCGATCAGGACAATGCCGTCGTCTTCGCGCTTGTAGATCGAGCCCGACGGGCACGATGCCACGCACGCCGGATTCAGGCAGTGCTCGCACAGGCGCGGCAGGTACATCATGAAGGTGTTTTCAAACTGGCCGACCATGTCCTTCTGGACCTGGTCGAAGTTCGCCAGATTGGCGTCCTTGCTGCGCTTGGAAAACTCGCCACCCAGGATTTCTTCCCAGTTCGGGCCCCACTCGATTTTTTCCATGCGCTTGCCGGTGATCAGGCTGCGCGGACGTGCGGTCGGGGGTGCCTTGACTTCAGGCGCCGACTGCAGGTGGTCGTAGTCGAAGGTGAAGGGCTCGTAGTAGTCGTCGATCTGCGGCAGGTTGGGGTTGGAGAAGATGCGCATGAGCAACTTCCACTTGCCACCCTGACGGGGTTCGATGGAACCATCGGCCTTGCGAACCCAGCCGCCATTCCACTTGTCCTGGTTTTCCCACTCCTTGGGATAGCCAATACCGGGTTTGGTTTCCACGTTGTTGAACCAGGCGTATTCCATGCCTGGACGGCTGGTCCAGACGTTTTTGCAGGTGACTGAACAGGTGTGGCATCCAATGCACTTGTCCAGGTTCAGCACCATGGCGATTTGCGCGCGTACTTTCATGTTGTGTGCTCCTTCTTAAGCCTGGATGGTTGCTGGGGCCTCGTCGTCGAGCCAGTCAATCTTGCGCATCTTGCGCACCACCACAAACTCATCGCGGTTGGTACCGATGGTTCCGTAGTAATTAAAGCCGTAGCTGAACTGCGCGTAGCCGCCGATCATGTGTGTGGGCTTGAGCACCACACGGGTCACGGAGTTGTGAATGCCACCGCGGGTATTGGTGATTTCCGCTCCGGGGGTATTCACGATCTTCTCCTGGGCGTGGTACATCATCACCATGCCGGGGTTCACGCGCTGGCTCACCACCGCACGGGCCGCAATGGCACCGTTGGTGTTGAAGAGCTCGATCCAGTCGTTGTCTTCAATGCCGGCTTCCTTGGCGTCGTCCTCACTCATCCACACGCAGGGACCGCCGCGGCTCAAGGTGAGCATCAGCAGGTTGTCCGTGTAGGTGGAGTGGATACCCCACTTCTGGTGCGGCGTGATGAAGTTCAAGGAGATTTCCTTGTTGCCATTGGGCTTGCGATCCTTGATGCCGGCAACGGCCTTCAGGTCGACGGGCGGACGGTAGGTGGACAGCCCTTCTCCAAAGGCCACCATCCAGGGGTGGTCCAGGTAGAAGTGCTGGCGACCGGTCAGGGTGCGCCATGGGATCAGTTCATGCACGTTCGTATAACCGGCGTTGTACGACACGGTTTCCGACTCGATGCCGCTCCAGGTGGGGCTCGAAATGATCTTGCGCGGTTGTGCCTGCACATCCCGGAAACGGATCTTCTCGTCTTCGCGGTGGATGGCCAGATGGGTGTGGTCACGTCCGGTGATCTTGGACAGTGCCTCCCAGGCCTTGACGGCCACGTGACCATTGGTCTCGGGGGCCAGCTGCAAGATGACTTCGGCCGCGTCGATGTCGGTCTCGATCTTGGCCATGCCCTTGGATACGCCGTCTGTCAGCACCTTGCCATTGAGGCTCTGGAGCTGTTTGACTTCGGTGTCCGTATTCCAGCCAATACCCTTGCCACCATTGCCGGCTTTCTCCATCAGTGGTCCGAGGGACGTGAAACGTGCGTAGGTGTTGGGGTAATCGCGTTCGATCACGGCCACGCTGGGCGCGGTCTTGCCGGGGATCAGTTCGCATTCGCCCTTCTTCCAGTCCTTCACATCGAAGGGCTGTGCCAGCTCAGACGCCGTATCGTGCATCAACGGTGTCAGCACCACTTCCTTCTCGACGCCCAGGTGTCCCACGCACACTTCGCTGTAGGCCTTGGCAAAACCTTTGTAGATTTCCCAGTCCGAGCGCGCTTGCCACGCAGGGTCCACGGCAGTGGACAGCGGGTGGATGAAGGGATGCATGTCGCTGGTGTTGAGGTCGTTCTTCTCGTACCAGGTTGCCGTGGGCAACACGATGTCAGAGTACAGGCAGGTGGTGCTCATGCGGAAGTCCAGCGTGACCAGCAGGTCCAGCTTGCCTTCGGGCGCCTTGTCATGCCACTGCACTTCGGTGGGTTTGGCTTCGTCCTTGCCCAAGTCCTTGCCCTGCACACCGTTGGTGGTGCCCAGCAGGTGCTTGAGGAAGTACTCATGACCCTTACCGGAGGAACCCAGAATGTTGGAACGCCACACGAACATGTTGCGGGGCCAGTTCTTGGGGTTATCCGGGTCTTCGCAACTCATCTTCAAGGAACCGTCCTTGAGCGACTTGACCACGTAATCCTTGGTGTCCATGCCCGCGGCCTGCGCATCCTTGACCACCTGGAACGAATTGGTTTCCAGTTGCGGTGCGCTGGGCAGCCAGCCCATGCGCTCGGAACGCACGTTGTAGTCGATCATGCTGCCGCCGAACTTCGTCTTGTCGGCCAGCGGCGACAGGATTTCGTCCACGCCCAGCTTTTCGTAACGCCACTGGTCGGTGTGCGCATAGAAGAAGCTGGTGGAATTCATCTGGCGGGGTGGGCGCACCCAGTCCAGCGCAAATGCGAGAGCCGTCCAGCCGGTCTGGGGACGCAGCTTCTCCTGTCCCACGTAGTGGGCCCAGCCGCCGCCGCTTTGACCGATACAGCCGCACATCATCAGCATGTTGATGATGCCGCGGTAGTTCATGTCGCTGTGGTACCAGTGGTTCATGGCCGCGCCGATGATGACCATGGACTTGCCCTTGGTCTTGTCGGCGTTGTCAGCAAACTGGCGCGCCACGGCGATAACCTGGTCGCGCTTGACGCCGGTGATCTTTTCCTGCCATGCGGGGGTATACGGCGTGTCCTGGTCGTAACTGGTGGCGCCATTGTCGCCAGCCAAACCACGATTTACCCCGTAGTTGGCCACGGTCAGATCGAACACCGTCGCAACCAGAACCGAGCGATCGCCCAACTGGACGCGGCGCACCGGAACTTTACGCACCAGCACGTCATCCACCGCGGCACCCTGCTTGTTGGCCGTGAAGTTGGGGGTGTCGATGCCGCCGAAATACGGGAAGCCGACGTCACCCACTTCGTAGTTCGGCGTTGCGCCCTCCATCAGGCTCAGCTTGAGCTTGGTGTCACCGTTGTCGCGCGCTTCCTTGCTCTCCAGGTTCCACTTGCCCAGGTCGGCGCGGCCTTCGGCGCCCCAACGGAAACCGATAGATCCATTGGGCAGCACGATCTTGTCGTTCTCGTCAACGGCAACGGTCTTCCACTCGGGATTGTTGTCCTGACCGAGCTTGTCGCTGAAGTCGCTAGCCCGCACGTAGTGCCCTGGCACCATGACCTTGCGGCCGTCCGGCAGCGTGCGCTCTTCCAACTGCACCAGATTGGGCATGTCGGTATAGCGGCGCACGTAGTCATCGAAGTAGGCGCTGCGCTTGTCAAAGTAAAACTCTTTGAGAATGACGTGACCCATCGCCATCGCGACGGCGGCGTCGGTACCCTGCTTGGGGTGCATCCACAGGTCGGCCAGCTTGGCCACTTCGGAATAGTCGGGGGTGATGGCAACCGTCTTCGCGCCCTTGTAGCGCACTTCGGTGAAGAAGTGGGCGTCTGGCGTACGGGTCTGCGGCACGTTGGAGCCCCAGGCAATGATGTAGTTGGAGTTGTACCAGTCGGCCGACTCGGGCACGTCGGTCTGCTCACCCCACACCTGCGGGCTGCTGGGAGGCAAGTCGCAATACCAGTCGTAGAAGCTCATGCACACGCCGCCGATGAGCGACAGGTACCGGCTGCCGGCAGCGTAGCTGACCATGGACATGGCGGGAATGGGCGAAAAACCGATCACGCGGTCCGGGCCATATTTTTTGGCGGTGTACACGTTGGCGCTGGCGATCAGCTGGTTGACCTCTTCCCAAGTGCTGCGCACGAAGCCACCCAGACCACGCTGCTTTTGCCATTCGCTGCGGGCGGCATCGTTTTCAACCACGGCGGCCCAGGCGTCAACCGGGCTCTTGGCCACGGCCAGCGCGGAACGCCAGTGCTGCAGCAGGCGGCCACGCACCATGGGGTACTTCACGCGATTGGCGCTGTACAGGTACCAGGAATAGGATGCGCCGCGTGCGCAGCCACGGGGCTCGTGGTTGGGCAGGTCGTCGCGGGTGCGGGGGTAATCGGTCTGCTGGGTTTCCCAGGTGACGATACCGCCTTTGACATAGATCTTCCAGGAACAGGAACCCGTGCAGTTCACGCCGTGGGTGGAACGCACGATCTTGTCGTGGGCCCAACGGTCGCGGTAAGCGTCTTCCCAGGTGCGATCTTCACCCGTGGTAACGCCATGGCCATCCGAAAAGGTTTCCTTCGGGCTGGAAAAGTGGCTTAGTCGATCTAAAAAATGACTCATGTGAATCTCCGGTAACAACTTCTTTAACAGGGCAGAGGCACAGGGCCTCTATCGCTTCAGGGGTTCTTGATTTCGGCGCCCGCGCGCAGGTAGAACCACCAATTAATAAACAGGCACACCGCGTAGAACACGGCAAACCCGTACATGGCGAACTGGGGCGTACCCGCCTTGATCTGGGCACCAATCAGCACAGGTGCAATGAACGCACCGTAGGCGGCCACGGCCGATGTCCAGCCGAGTACAGGACCCGCCTGCTGACGGTCAAAAATGAAGCCGACGCTACGGAAGGTCGATCCATTGCCCACGCCGGTGGCGGCAAACAGCACAATGAACAGCACCATGAACAGGAAGAAATACTGTTCGGGCGCAGCCGACTGGTAGGCCAACATCATCATGTAGCCCACCGCAGCGGATGCGGCAACCATCACCACCGACACCCACTGAGTCACGATGGAGCCACCCAGCTTGTCAGAAATCCAGCCACCGATGGGGCGTACGGCTGCGCCGATGAACGGGCCCATCCAGGCGTAGGTCAGCGCCGAAGGTGCGTTCGGGTTCTTCAGGGTGTGGGTCATCACACCCGCGGCATCGGGCACGTGCTGGAAGCCGAAGATGACCGTAATGGCCAGTGGCAGAGCCATCGAAAATCCGATGAAGGAACCGAAGGTCACCACATACAGGGCCGTCATGGACCAGGTGTGCTTGTTCTTGAAGATTTCAAACTGCTTGGAAACGTTCTCCTTCATGGAACCGAAGGCGGCCAAGCGCATCATCATCAACGCTGCGATGATGTCCAGGGGAATGGCCACCCACATGTTGAGCAGACCCAGACCGGTAGGCGCCGGCAGGTACAGATACAGCATGAGGATGGAAGGCACGAACGCCAGCGTGTACAGGTAGGTCACCTTGATGAACGCCGCGATCGGGTTGCCCGTATCCGGCGACACCGTCTTGAGGTTGTTCATGCCAAACCAGCACAAAACGCTCAGAGGCACCAACGACAGAACCCAGGCAAAGCCGGCGTTCTGGATCCAGGTTTGGGTACCGGCAACGATCTTGCCGAAAATCCAGCCACTGTCCTTCACCAAGGCCCGTGATTCACCACCGAAGGCGCCAAACAGACCGATGGTCATGACCAGCGGAATGACGATCTGCATGGTGGTCACGCCAAAATTCCCCAGACCGGCGTTCAGGCCCAATGCGGTACCTTGCAGGCGCTTGGGGAAGAAGGTGCTGATATTGGACATGGAGCTGGCGAAGTTGCCGCCGCCCACGCCCGACCACAGTGCCATCAGCTGGAACACCCACAATGGCCACTCGGGGTGCTGCAGCGCGACGCCGGTGCCGATCGCCGGAGCCAGCAGCATCGCGGTGGTCAGGAAAATGGTGTTGCGCCCACCCGCCAGACGGATCAGGAAAGACGCCGGAATGCGCATGGTGGCACCGGAGATGCCGGAAATGGCGGTCAACGTGAAGAGCTCTGCCTGCGTGAACGGAAAGCCCAGGTTGAGCATCTGCACCGTGATGATGCCCCACATGCCCCAGACGGCAAAGCCGCACAGCAACGCCGGAATCGAGATCCAGAGGTTGCGGTAGGCAACTTTCTTGCCCGTGTTTTCCCAGAACTGCTCGTCCTCGGGACGCCAGTCGGAGATGTCAGCACCGGTATTGGTTTTTGTATTCATAGTGTTGGCTCCAGGTAAGAGAGCGATTTAGTCTTGCAGAGAAAACGTGGTGGCAGTTTTGCCCATAACTTGCGAACGGCGCACTTCCGTCCAGTACATCCAGATCAGGGAAACCCAGACCACGCCGTACATGAGCATGAAAGCGCTGGAACGAATGCCCGTGAGGTCCATCAGTGCACCGAACATGATCGGCAGCACAAAACCGCCCAAACCGCCGGCCAACCCAACCATGCCGCTAATGGCGCCAATGTTGTGGGAATAGTCGTCACTGATGTACTTGAACACGCTGGCCTTGCCAAAGGCAAAGGCCACGCCCAGGATGCCCATCAGCACCGTGAAGGCGTACACATTGAGGCCGAGGTGAAAGGTTGTTGCGCCGTTGACCGTCATGATGGTGAAATCGGTCTGGGGGTAGGAGAGCAGGAACAGGCAAATCCAGCTCACCCACATCACCCACCAGGTCACGCTGTGGGCACCGTACTTGTCCGACAGCACGCCACCGAAAGCGCGCAACACACCGCCGGGCAGAGAGAAGCAGGCCGCCAGCAGGGCCGCCACGCGGATGTCCAGACCGTACTCACCCACGTAGTACTGCACCATCCACAAGGCCAGCGCCACATAACCACCAAACACGATGCTGTAGTACTGGCAATACTTGATGACCTTGGGGTCTTTCAGGGCCTTGAGCTGGTCCTTGAAGCTGACCGTATTGGGAACCAGGTGCGCCGGATCGCTGTAACTGAACATCCAGAACAGAATCAGTGCGCCCAGCATGATGGCCGCGTAAACCTGCGGCACCATGGTCCAGCCAAAGGCCACCAGGATCACGGGTGCCACAAACTTGTTGACCGCCGCGCCCGAATTACCGGCGCCGTACACGCCCATGGCAGTACCCTGGCGGTTTTTGGGGAACCAGCGTGCCACATAGGGCGTGCCGACGGAGAAAGTGCCGCCGGCCAGCCCGACGAACAGGCCAATCGTCAGGAAATGCCAGAACTCGGTGGCGTAGCTCATCAGCCAGATGGCCGGAACGGTAATGGCCATCAGAACGGCCATCACGATACGCCCGCCGAACCGGTCGGTCCAGATGCCCAGGGGCACGCGGATCAGGGATCCGGTGAGCACAGGCGTGGCCATGAGCAAGCCGAATTGCGTGGAGTTGAGGTTCAGCATCTTCTTGATCGGGATGCCAATCACGCCAAACATCATCCACACCATGAAACACACGGTGAAGGCCAGGGTACTGACGATCAGCACCGACCATGCTTTTCTTGAATTGCTCAGTTCAGAGGCCATACATCTTTCTCCAGAAATATGGCCTAACTGTCGGGCATTCGGGTGGCGCTGAATATCCACCTTTGGAACATGGCGATCCACCAAAAAGAACTAGGGCACGACCCGAGTCCCTAGTTCTAAAGAACTACCCCCTACTCCAAATGGATTTCGTTTGACTTACATCAAGTGAAATCGTGCGCTGCCGCGTAGACGGCGGCCTGCACCCGGGACGTCAGCTGCAGCTTGCGCAGGATATGCTGCACGTGGATCTTGACCGTGGTTTCCGCGATGTCGAGCGCCCGCGCAATCACCTTGTTGCTGTCCCCGCGCGCAATCAACGCCAGAATTTCCCGCTCGCGGGACGACAGCGC
>JBAQKO010000068.1:0-2763 GCA_049301075.1 Rhodoferax sp. | reverse complement strand
GCCTGGCCGGGCGTTCGGCCGAGGCGGCGAAGGAGATCAAGAACCTCATCGGCACGTCGGTGGAAAAAGTCGAGTCGGGCGCCCGTCTGGTGGCCGATGCCGGCAGCACCATGCGCGACATTGTTGAATCGGTTCAGCGCGTGACCGAAGTCATCGGCGAGATCACCGGGGCGGCAACCGAGCAGAGCAACGGCATTGCCCAGGTCAATCAGGCCATTGGCAACCTGGACCAGATGACCCAGCAGAATGCGGCACTGGTCGAGGAGAGCGCCGCCGCCGCACAAAGCCTGCGCGAACAGGCCGACCGCATGAAGGAGGCTGTGGCGGTTTTCAAGGTGCTGAGCCGCCACGACGACCCGGGCCATCCGCAGGCCACGCTGGCCCTGCCGCGCGCCTGAGCGGGGGCGGCGTCCAGCGCCGCAGTTGGAGCCGGGTCAGGCCAGCTCGGCAATCAGTTCAATTTCCACACAGGCCCCCATGGGGATCTGCGCCACGCCGAAGGCGCTGCGTGCGTGCGCGCCCTTGTCGCCGAACACCTGCCCCAGCAGCTCGCTGGCGCCATTGGTGACCAGGTGCTGTTCGGTGAAATCACCGGTGGAGTTCACCAGCGACATGACCTTGACGATGCGCTTGATGCGGTTCAAATCGCCCACGGCCGCGTGCAGCGTGCCCATGAGGTCAATGGCAATGGCACGGGCGGCGGCCTTGCCTTCTTCGGTCTGCATGTTCTTGCCCAGTTGCCCCACCCAGGGTTTGCCGTCTTTCTTGGCGATGTGGCCGCTCAGAAAAACCAGATTGCCCGTCTGCACAAACGGCACGTAGGCGGCCGCTGGCGTGGCCACGGCGGGCAGGGTGATGGAGAGGCTGGCGAGTGTGTCGTAGATGTTCATGGCTGCAATTCTAGTTAGAAAGCCACCGGCTCCACCGTCACGCCGACGCTCAGGGTGTGGTGGGTACCGCCGTGAATCACACCCCGCAGGGGCGAAACGTCGGCATAGTCACGGCCCACGGCGAGTGTGACGTAGTCTTCTCCCGGTGTGCCCCAGCCTTCCCGGTTGTTGGTGGGGTCCAGGTCGTACCAGCGTGCGCCGCCGTTGGTGTCGGGCAGGTCGGGCAGGTACACCGAGGCCCAAGCATGCGAGGCGTCGCTTCCCACCAGGCGCGCTTGCCCCGGGGGAGGCTGGGTCAGCAGGTAGCCGCTGACGTAGCGCGCCGGCAGGTCCATGGCGCGCAGGCAGGCAATCAGGATGTGGGCGAAGTCCTGGCACACGCCCTGGCGCTGGTGCAGTGCCTGGCGCGCCGGGGTGTTGACCTCGGTGCTGTAGCTCGCGTAGGTGAAGTCGCGGTGGATGCGCTGCATCAGGTCGCGCGCGGCCTGCAGCAAGGAGGCACCCGCCGTAAAGCTGGGCTGGGCGTAGGCCGCGAAATCGGCGTGGCGCGGCACGTGGGGCGAGGCAAACACAAACTCGGCCGCGGCGTCAAAGGGGGTGTGGGTGCCGTAGCGCAGGCGCTCGCGCACGGCCTCCCAGGTGAGCTGGCTCACCGGTGGCGGGGGCGTCTGCGTGCGCACCACGCTACGCGCCACCACGGTGAGCCGGGTGTGCGGGGCCTGCAGTGCGAAGTAGGTACGCGTATTGCCGTACACGTCCTGTGTCGCCAGGTGCTGCGCCGGCGTGGGTTCCACGAGCAGGCTGTGGGCCAGCAGTTGCTGGGTGGCAGTGTTCAGGGGCTGCAGATACGCGATGTGCTGGGCAGCCTGTGCGGCCGGCGCGTAGTCGTAACCGGTGGAGTGGGTGATTTGCAGCTGCATTAGGACCCCAGGCGGAGCCCGGCCTCGTCAGCGTGCGTGAAATAGGCGGTTCCCAGCGCGTGGGCCACCTGGTACACCGCCTGGCTGCACGCGGCCAGCCGTTGGGTCAGATCGGCCAAGGTTGGGTCGGTGGCGGCTTCGTGTGCGTAGTCCTGCGGCCAGGTGCCGGGGTCGGGGATGGTCGACACGGCTTGGCTGGACGGCGGCGGTGCGCTGCCTGCCAGCTGGGCCAGCAGGCCGCGCAGGTCATGCGCCACGCGGTTCAGGGAGTGCGGGTGGTTGCGGTCCTGTACCAGCCGGTGGAGGAATGCCGCTGCGTCGTGGTGGTCCGCGGCTTGCACGGGGACGGCCTGCGCGGGGTCAAACAGGGTGTCGATGGCGGCGCACCCGTCAGCGGAGTGGACGGCACCGCTGGTCAGTCCGTGCTGGAGCGCGGTGGCCAGAAAACCCAGGCGTTCCAGGTGGCGCCCAATGCCCAGCAGCAACCAGCCATCGTCCTCCCCTATGCGTTCGGTCTGCAGTCCGGTGAGGGCCCCCAGGTGGTCGCGGGTGTGCTGGAGGACGTCCCGGGCTGCCAGCGGGGCGGCGGCGTGGGCGGTGAGCTCGGCAGAAAAGGTTTCCTCGGTGCGCTGAATCAGGTTCCAGTGCGCCTGCGGCAGCCGCTCGCGCACGGCCGCACCGGCCAGCCGCAGGGCGCGCAGGTGGTAGCCCACGCTGGTGGTGTGGTCCAGGTTGGTGACCAGGGCCTGCGCGAATGCGTGGCGCGCGTCCAGTGCCGCGGTCAGGGCGGGGCTGCCGGGCGGTACCAGGCTGGCGTAGTGGGCCATGTGCTCCAGCCAGGCCAGCAGGGGCTGTGCGGGCGGGGCGTCTTCCGACAGGCAGGCCAGCGTGAGTTGTGCCAGGCGGGTCAGGTTTTCGGTGCGCTCGGTATAGCGGCCCAGCCAGAACAGGTT
>JBAQKO010000067.1:0-6897 GCA_049301075.1 Rhodoferax sp. | reverse complement strand
CCGGTTGCAGCCCCTGCTCTTGGTCTTCATAGCGCTCCAGCCCTTGTGGCCCATAGATAGGCTGATGTCTTATTACGCTTGTGACATAACTACCGAATCCTTGTCGAGGATCACCCCTCTGCCACACGCCGGAGCCGTCTTCATAAATGTCATCGACAATCTTCACCTCGTTGTAACCTGACTCACTCCTCTTGTATTTTGTGGGGTACTGAGCATATCTGCAGGCACTGGTAACGGGCCAAGCATGACTTATGCGGTAGCGATCTAAAAACTTAATTCTGTACTCATCAAAATTGCTGGTAATTCCCGTATCCAAAGCACCGGGGCGCATATAGGGCTCCTCGATATTTCGATAAAAATTGCCACATCCAACCAAAAAAACACAGCAGAGTATTTCTACAGTAGCACGCAAAGAAAATTTGCATTGCATGGTCGCCCCCTATTGCGATAGTTGAAGCAAATTTCCATTGCCGTCATATGGCTTCACACCGGCTTGAGGAACAGGCCGATGGTCAGGCAGATGCCGATCCCCACGATCACGATGCGCAGCACGCGCTCATTGATCCGGTGCAGTGCCCACGCGCCCAACAAACCGCCGCCAATGGCCCCGGCGCCCAGCACCAGCGCTTGGTACCAGTGCACCTGCGGCGAGGTGACAAACAGCACAACGGCCGAGGCGTTCATGACGCCCGCCAGCGCATTCTTGGTGGCTCCGGCGTTGCGGGTCGGCAGCCCGGCCATGGTCAGTGCCGCCATCATCAAAAACCCGATGCCGCCACCAAAATAGCCGCCGTAGACCGCAATCAGGAACTGGGCCAGCGCGGCCCCCAGGGGCCCCAGGTGCACGACCGCTTCGCCGGCTTTGCGCCAGAAGCTGCCCCAGGCAAAGACCACGGTTGCGAACAGCACCAGCCAGGGCACGAGGAGCGTGAAGACGGAGGACGGCGTTTTCAGCAGCAACAGGCCACCCACGCCGCCACCCAGAATGCTGACCACAAACAAGGCCCAGAACGGCAGCCGCCCCGCGCCGGACACCAGCCGGCGACCGGCCAAGCCGGACGTGACCTGCCCCGGGAACAGGGCCACGGTGGACGTGATGTTGGCCGCCAGCGGGGACATGCCCGACAGCATCAGCACTGGCAGGGTGATGAACGAGCCCCCGCCGGCCAGGGAGTTTTGCAGGCCGGCCCAGATGCCGGCGATGAGGACAAGGGTGATGAGCACAGGTCAGTCCACGAAGAAGTCGGGCAGGAAGTTTTTGTTTCCCGGCGTCACGGCGTAGCGGTCCAGATCGGTCACGCCGTGGGCTTGCAGCACGGTGTCGTCGATGTGGAAGTTGCCGGTGTCGAACTGCGCCTGGGTGAGGATGCAGTAGGCGGCGTCGGCCATGATCTCGGGCGTGCGGCACAGCGCCAGGTCCACACCCGGAATCATCTGCATGGCCGCGGTGGCAATGGCGGTGCGCGGCCACAGGCTGTTGACAGCAATGCCAAACTTCTTGAACTCGCCCGCATGGCCCAGGGTGCACATGCTCATGCCGTACTTGGCCATGGTGTAGGCGGTGTGCGGCGCAAACCATTGGGTCTTCATGGACAGCGGCGGCGACAGGGTCAGCACCTGGGGGTTGCGCCCGGCGGCGGCCGATTTTTTCAGCTCGGGCAGGCAGGCCGCCGTGCACAGGTAGGTGCCACGGGCGTTGATGCCGTTCATCAGGTCGAAGCGCTTCATGGGCGTGGCTTCGGTGTTGGTCAGGCTGATGGCGCTGGCGTTGTTGACCAGGATGTCGATGCCACCAAAGGTCTCTACCGCCTTGGCGACGGCGGCGAACACAGCGTCGTCGTCGCGGATGTCCACCGCCAGTGGCAGCGCCTTGCCGCCGGCCGCTTCAATCTCTTTTGCCGCGCTGTAGATGGTGCCGGGCAGCTTGGGGTTGGGGTCGGTCGTCTTGGCCAGGATGACGATATTGGCGCCATCCGCCGCCGCCCGCCTGGCAATGGCCAGGCCAATGCCGCGCGACGCGCCGGTGATGAACAGGGTTTTTCCTTTGAGTGACATGGCGTCTCCTTTTGCTATTGTTTTGATAGCTGCTTGCGCATATTGCGCGCCGGCCAGCAGCCTATTTACCCCTCAAACCTTGGAGAAGTCCGGCTTGCGCTTTTCCAGGAAGGCGGTGAACGCTTCTTTGGCCGCGGGTTCGCGCAGCATGCGGCCAAAGCTCTGGCCTTCCTCATCCATCTGCGCCAGCACCTGGGCCATCTGGCCCTTCTTCATCAGGCGCTTGGTTTCCACCAGGGACGACAGGGGCTTGGCCGCCAGCTTGCGTGCCTGGGCCTGGGCGAAGGCATTGGCCTCCAGCGGCGGAACGATGCGGTTGACCAGGCCCACTTCCAGCGCCGCCTCGGCCATGAAGGGCTCGCCCAGCAGCAGGGCCTCGGCCGCACGGTGGTAACCCATCATCTGCGGCACCAGCAGACTGGAAGCTGCTTCGGCACACAGCCCCAGATTCACGAAGGGCATGGAGAACGCGGCATTGTCACCGGCGTACACCAGATCGCAGTGGAACAGCATGGTCGTGCCCACGCCCACGGCCGGGCCGCACACCGCCGCCAGCAGGGGCTTGGGGAAGGTGGCAATGGCGCGCAGGAAACGCGACACCGGCGCATCGGCCGTGGCGGGCGGGCCGCTCAGGAAGTCGCCAATGTCGTTGCCGGAGCTGAAGACGGTAACGTCGCCCTGGATTACCACCACGCGCACGGCGTCGTCGCTCTGGGCCTGCTGCAGGGTGTCGGCCATGGCGGCGTACATGGCGGCCGTCAGGGAGTTCTTTTTGTCCACCCGGTTGATGGTGAGGGTGGTCACGCCATCGGCGGTGTGAATCAGGATATCTTGCATGGTCTTCCTCTTTCTTGGTCTGGGAACAGTGATTGCATCACTCTTTGTAGTAAACGATCTGGTGCGTGGTCGCCAGCAGGACACCGGCCTCGTTCCACAACTGGCCGGTGTGGTCGAAATAGCCGTTGCGAAACACCTGCGCGCGGGCCTGGGCCAGCAGGTAGCCGCTGCCGGTGGCCTTGAGCTGCTCGGAGTCGGCGTGGAAGTACACCGTCATGGTGACGGTGCCCACCGGCACCGACTTGGCGCGCCGGATGAACACGCGGGGGAAAAAGATGTCCGCCATGGCACTCAGCGCGGCAAAGTCCAGCGGGCGCGGCGGGTTGTCGCGCACCCACAGCTGCGACAGGCTGCTGCTGCCACCGCCATCCCATACCGAGGGCATGCCGCCGGTGATGGCCCGCAGCTCGTAGCGCTGGACAAACGCCATGGGCGCCTGCATGGCCGGGGGTTCCACCTGGCTCGGCGGGGGCACCACGGGCATGGGCTCGTCGTCCAGGCCCCAGGTGTCACGGCGCGCCGCCGTGAACACTGTGGCCGTGAGCACGGTCTGCCCGGCCTGGAAAAACTCGACCATCCAGTGCTGGGTTGAACGGTTGGTGCGCGCCGGGCGGGCCTGGACTTCAAACGGGCCATCGGCCAGCGCGGCGGCGAAATTAACGGTCAGTGACACCGGCTCCCCCAGGAGCTGGGGGTGCTGCAGCACGGCGTTGAGCGCCTGCGCTGCGGTGATGCCGCCAAACGGCCCCACCATGTTGGCGTACGCCGGGCTGGTGTGGCCGGAAAAATGGCCATCGGGCTGCGCGGTGAGCGCAATGGCCTGGTCAAAAAGATGCTGTGTCATGTGGGTTCCTTGGAGGTCAAGCCTAGCATCCATTGCTGCAACTGCGGCCACAGTACCGGCGCGTGCTCGCTGCGAAACGCGCCCAGGTGCCCGATGCGGCGCACCGCCATGTCGGCCGGTGCCACGGTCTGCACGGCACGCGGCGCGTTTGCATACAAGGCCACCAGGTTTTCGATGCCGCGCTGGGTCATCATTTCGTCGTCGGCAATGGACAGCGCCAGCACCGGGAAGCGTGCGCGGGCGTAGCGGGCCGTGGCGTCCTCCGCACCCGCGCTGTAGCGCGGGTTCAAGCACCAGCGACGCCACTGCCGGATCACACCTGCGGGCAGATCGCCCACCATGCCCAGCCGGTTGCCGGGAAAGTAGCCGAACACACGGGTGGACACGGGTACCAGCACATGCCAGAAAAAGGGCGCACTGCGCCGCAGTGCCGGTGCGGTGTCGCGCCAGTAGCCGCTGCCCGAGGCCACTCCCAGCAGGCCATCCACCCGCTCAGGCTGCTCGAACAAGCCCGGCAGCTGCCCGCCCAGGCTGTGCCCGATCAGGTACAGCGGCCCGCCGGCCTGGGCGGCGCGCGCGTGCGCCACCACCGTTTCGTAGTCCACCACCCAGTCGTTGAGCGTGGCCTGCACGCCGCGCAGGCCTTGGCGGGCGGCCGCCGGCAACGAGTCGCCCATGCCGCGGTAGTCAAAGGTGGTAACGCGCCAGCCCTGGCCGGCCAGCCACTGCGCAAACGGCGCGTAGTAGGCCTGGCGCACGCCCATGGCCGCACCAATCACCACGCTGCCGCGGGTGCCCCCTTCGGCGCCAAACACGCGCACGGCAACGGGGGCGCCATCGGGCGTTGGCAGTGTCAAGGTTTCCATGGCATTCCTCCATGCAAAAGGCCACCCGCAGGTGGCCTGATGCGGCGGCGCTTACACGCGCTCGAAGATTCCGGCAGCCCCCTGACCCGTGCCCACGCACATGGTCACCATGCCGTACTTCAGGTTATGGCGACGCAGGGCGTGAACCACGGTCGCCGCCCGGATCGCACCGGTGGCGCCCAGCGGGTGGCCCAGGGCGATGGCCCCACCCATGGGGTTGACCTTGGCCGGGTCCAGACCCAGGGTGTTGATGACGGCCAGCGACTGGGCCGCAAAGGCTTCGTTCAGCTCGAACCAGTCGATGTCGCTGTGCTGCAGCCCGGCGTAACGCAGGGCGGCGGGGATGGCCTCGATGGGGCCAATGCCCATGATCTCGGGCGGCACACCGCGTGCAGCGTAGCTGACGAAGCGCGCCAGGGGCGTCAGGCCATACTGTTTGATCGCCTTTTCGCTGGCCAAGATGAGCGCGCCCGCGCCGTCGCTGGTCTGCGAGCTGTTGCCGGCCGTGACCGAGCCACGCGCGGCAAACACCGTGCGCAGCTTGGCCAGACCTTCGAGGGTGGTGTCGGGGCGCGGACCTTCGTCCAGGCTCACGGTGCGCGTGCGGGTCGTCACCTCGCCGGTGGCCAGGTCGGGCGTGCGCTCGATGACGTCGATGGGGGTGATTTCGTCGCTGAATTCGCCCGTCTGCTGCGCCTTGATGGCACGCAGGTGCGACTCCAGCGCAAAGGCGTCCTGCGCCTCGCGCGAGACCTTCCACTGCTGCGCCACCTTCTCAGCCGTCAGGCCCATGCCGTAGGCGATGCCGATGTTCTCGTCACGCTCAAAGATCGCGGGACTGAATGAAGGCTTGTTGCCGCCCATGGGCACCATACTCATGGACTCGGCGCCGCCAGCGATCATCACGTCGGCCTCGCCCACGCGGATGCGGTCGGCGGCCATCTGAATGGCCGTCACGCCCGAAGCGCAGAAACGGTTGACGGTGACGCCACCCACGGGGTGGGCAAAGGCCAGACCCATGGCGATACGGGCCATGTTCATGCCCTGCTCGCCTTCGGGGAAAGAACAGCCGATGATGGCGTCCTCAATGGCTTTGGGGTCCAGCGAGGGCACCTGCAGCATGGCGCTCTTGATGGCGGCCACCAGCAGTTCGTCGGGGCGGGTGTTGCGGAAATAGCCACGGCCGGAGCGCCCGATGGGGGTTCGGGTGGCAGCAACGATGTAGGCGTCTTGAACTTGTTTCATTGTGGTGTGTCCTTAGTTGCGCACCGGCTTGCCGGTGGACATCATGCCCATGATGCGTTCCTGGGTCTTGGGATGGGTGAGCAGGCTGCAGAACGCCTTGCGTTCCAGGGCCATGAGGTATTCCTCGGTGACCAGGGTTCCGGCGTCTACCGGGCCGCCGCACACTACTTCGGCAATCAGGCCGGAGATGTGGAAGTCGTGTGCGCTGATGAAGCCGCCATCACGCATGTTGACCAGTTGCGCCTTGATGGTGGCAATGCCGCTGCGGCCCGCCACGGGGAACAAGCGCTTGTGCGGCGCACGGTAGCCGGAGGCAAACAGGGCCTTGGCCTCGTTGATGGCCACAAACAGCAGTTCGTCCTTGTGCGGCACGACCACGTCGCTCTCCAGCAGGTAGCCCAGCTTGCGCGATTCGAGCGCGCTAGTGCCCACCTTGGCCATGGCGGCAGCGGTGAAGCCTTCAGTCAGGAAGGGCAGCACGTCCTTGGAAGTGGAAAGCGCCATGTTCTCGGCGGCGCGGCGGGCGATGTAGGTCAGGCCGCCGGCGCCGGGCACCAGGCCCACACCCACTTCGACCAGGCCGATGTAGCTTTCCATGGCGGCCACGCGCTTGCCGGAATAGACGGCCATCTCACAACCACCGCCCAGCGCCAGGCCACGGATGGCGGCAATGGTGGGCACGCTGGCGTAGCGCAGCTTGAGCATGACCTTTTGCAGCTCGTGCGCAGCACCGTCGATGGCCTTGACGCCGCCCATCATGAAGCCGGGCAGCATGGACTGCAGGTCGGCACCGGCCGAGAACATCTCGTCCGGCGACCAGATCACCAGGCCTTGGTAGTCTTTCTCGGCCAGGGTGATGGCCTGGTTCAGGCCTTCGATGACACCGCCACCAATGGCGTGCATCTTGGTTTTGATGCTGGCAATCAGCACCTCGCCGTCCAGCGTCCACAGGCGGATGGATTCATCTTCCTGCAGTGTCTTGCCAGCCACCTCGGCCTTGGGCGCTTCTGAGCCCAGCACGCTTTCCGGGAAGTGCTGGCGCTCGTACAC
>JBAQKO010000066.1:0-3503 GCA_049301075.1 Rhodoferax sp. | reverse complement strand
CGTCCAGGCTGCCCCACAGGCCGTCTGAGCACAGGAGTATCCGGTCACCCTGCTGCAGGGGCACGGGTCCGGTCACGTCGAAGATGGGACGGGCTGGCGAACCCAGGCAGGTGTAGAGCACATTGCGGTTGAAATTGGCCGGCAACGGTACCGTGGGCTTGGCCGACTGCTGCTGCTCCAGGTACGAATGGTCCCGCGTACGTGCCAGCAATTCACCCGCCCGCACGAAATACAGACGCGAATCACCACAGTGCGCCCAGGTCGCCACGCCCCCCTGCACAATGGCCGCCACCAGCGTGGTGCGCGGGGTGTCGGTCAGGTTCTTTTCCGCGGCGTAACGCAGGATCTGCCGATGTGCTGCCAGAATGGCCGTGGAGAAGAAGGCCTTGACGTCTTCGATCTCCGGCTTGGCTTCCTGCTGGTACAGCGCAGAAATGACCTGCAGGGACATCTGGGCCGCCACCTCCCCTTCAGGGTGTCCGCCCATCCCGTCAGCCAGCAGGAACAACCCTGAGCTCTTGGTGTAGCAGTACCCCATGCGGTCTTCGTTTTTCTCACGGCCGCCTTTGCGGCTGATCTGGAAAACAGAAAATTTCATTTGGTTTTTGTGCCCACGCCCGTGGGACCCTGTGCATTTTTCTTGGTGTCCGACACCATGGTGTCAAACTGCATGCGCATCTTCTCGGTCACACTGAGCTTGGTGTAGTGCCGCTCGCCTTCGCGACTCAGCTCTTTTTGCAGGGCAAAGACCGACTGCGGGCGCGACAACGGGTCTAGCGACATGCACCACTCCACCACCTCAATCAGGTTGTCGGAATAGACCCCGCGCAGACGAGCCAGCGCAATGGCAATACGGTCTTTCTCCAGACGCTGCGGCGCTTCGTTGGGCGGAAAGCCCTGCATGCAGGCATAAATGCAGGCACCAATGGCGTAAATGTCGGTCCAGGGCCCCATGGAGGCATCGCGCCGGTACATCTCGGGCGCAGCAAAGCCGGGGGTGTACATGGGACGGATGAAATTGCCTTCCTTGCTCAGCACCTCGCGCGCCGCGCCAAAATCGATCAGCACGGATTTGTTGTCGTCGGTAATGAAGATATTGGCCGGCTTGATGTCCAGGTGCAGCATCTTGTGCTGGTGCACGATGCGCAGGCCGCGCAGGATTTCGTCGAACAACGAACGGATGGTGGACTCCCGGAACACCTTGCTCTGCTTGAGGTCGCGGGCGGTCACGATGAAGTCCTGCAGGGCGGCGCCCTCCAGGTAGTTCATCACCATGTAGACCGTTTCGTTCTCACGGAAGAAGTTGAGCACGCTCACCACCGAGGGGTGGGAAATCTGCGCCAACGAGCGCCCTTCTTCAAAGAAGCTCTTGAGCCCCAGCCGGTAAAGCGACAGCTTCTCGGGCTGGATTTTTGGCAGCAGCTCCCCCGGCGCACGGGTTGCCAGCGAAGACGGCAGGTACTCTTTGACGGCGACCTGCTGACCATCGGGATCGAGCGCCAGGTACACCAAGCCAAAGCCGCCAGCCGCCACTTTGCGGATGATGCGGTAGCCACCGATGACGGTGTCCGGGGGTAGGGGCGCTGGCTTGACCTTCGACATAAATATGGAATGAAAGCTCTTAGGATTCGGCTGAACCGGGTTATTCTTGGGGCCGTTCCCATGACCCGAGAGACCGCTATGCCAGTTTACAGTATGACGGGTTATGCCAGTGCGCAACGCAGCACGGCCTCCGCCACCCCCGATTCCGACACCAAAACCCCCTCCGGCCAGCTCGGTCTGGAGATCCGCTCCGTCAACAGCCGTTTTCTGGATCTGTCGTTCCGCCTGCCAGAAGACCTGCGCCAGTTCGAGCCAATTTTGCGCGACCTGCTGGTGGGTCGCCTCAAGCGCGGCAAGGTGGAAGTCCGGGCTTCCATCGAGATGGCCACAACCACCAGTGTTCCAGACCCCACCCCCCGGCTGCTGCAGCGCCTCAATGCGGTGCAGGACAACGTGAAGTCGTGGCTGCCCAGCGCCACCGCCCTCAGTGTGGCCGACGTGATCCGCCTGGCCGCGGCCGAACAGGGCGGCACCCGCGACTGGAGTGCCGAGGTGCAGCCCCTGGCGGAGGAAGCGCTCAAGGCCCTGCTCAGCGCCCGCCAGCGCGAGGGTGCCCGGCTGTCCACCATGCTGCTGGAACACCTCGCCCAGTTGCGCACGCTGGCGCAGCAGGCCGTTCCGCTGATTCCCCAACTGGTGGAGCAAAACCGCCAGCGCTTTCTGACCCGCTGGCAGGAAGCCATGGCCCTGGCCGACGGCAGCACCCTGCCAGAGGCTGCGCAGGACCGCGCCCTGACGGAAGCCACCGCCTTTGCCATCCGGATCGACGTGGCCGAAGAAATCACCCGCCTGGGCTCGCATCTGGACGAAATCGAGCGTCTGATCAAAAAAGGCGGCGAAATCGGCAAGCGGCTGGACTTCCTGATCCAGGAGCTGCACCGCGAGGCCAACACCCTGGGCTCCAAATCGGCCGCACTGGAACTCACCCACATCTCGGTGGACATGAAGGTCCTGATCGAGCAGATGCGCGAGCAGGTACAGAACATAGAATAAGCAACCTCAGCTACCGCCCTCAGTGCCAATGTCTATGGACTACCCCGGGAACCTCTTTGTCGTTGCAGCGCCCAGCGGGGCTGGGAAATCCAGCCTGGTCAAGGCCTTGCTGGAACTGGACTCGCACGTGCAGCCTTCGGTGTCGCACACCACGCGCGCGCCCAGGGGCCAGGAAAAGCACGGACGCGAGTATTTCTTCGTCTCCGAGCAGGAATTCGACGCCATGGTGGCGGCCGACACCTTCGTGGAATGGGCCCATGTGCACAACCATCGCTACGGCACCTCCAAGAAGGCAATCGAGGAGCGCATGGCGCAAGGCGCCGACGTGATCCTGGAAATTGACTTCCAGGGCGCCCTCCAGATCAAGAAGATCTTTGCCAACGCCATTTCCATCTTCATCCTGCCGCCCAGCTGGGAAGAGTTGCGCGCCCGTCTGGAGCGCCGCGGAGAGGACACGCCGGAGGTGATTGAGGTGCGCATGAAAAACGCCGCCACCGAGGTCGCCCATGTGGATAAGTTTGATTTCGTTATAATCAACGAACTGTTTGACCGCGCGCTTTTCGACCTGAAAGCGATTGTTCACGCCCAGCGCCTGCGATTTGCAGCCCAGCGCCGTGCCCGGGCCGAAACATTCAAAGCGCTGCTTATCCCTTAGTCCTCCGGAGAACTCCATGGCCCGTATCACTGTCGAAGACTGCCTGTTGCAGATCCCCAACCGCTTCCAGCTGGTGCTGGCCGCGACCTACCGCGCCCGCATGCTCAACCAGGGACACACCCCCAAGATTGAAAGCAAGAACAAGGCTGGCGTGACGGCCCTGCGCGAAATTGCCGCCGGCAAGATCGGTCTGGAAATGCTCAAGAAGGTCCCCCTCTGAGCATCCCGCACCCGAGAAAGGCACCGCATGCGG
>JBAQKO010000065.1:0-4185 GCA_049301075.1 Rhodoferax sp. | reverse complement strand
GTGCTGTCGCGCAGCGGAATGCGCGACTGGAACCAGACCTGGAAGCGCTTTCGCAGGCCCATCAGGGTAGTGGCACGGCCTGCAGCAGGGCGCGCACCTGCTCGTCGGCGCCGCGCCCGGCGTCGCTGACGGGAATCAGTCGGTGGGCAATGGTTTGCGGCAGGATGGCCTGCACGTCATCGGGGGCCACGTAGTCGCGCCCGCTCAGCAAGGCCTGCGCCTTGGCGGCGCGCACCACGGCAATGCCGGCGCGCGGGCTCAGGCCCTGGACAAACCACTGGCCCGAGCGGGTGGCGGCAATCAGGTCCTGCACATAGTCCAGCAGCGGCTCGGCGGCGTGGATGGCCAGCACCTGCTGCTGCAACTGCTGCAGCTCGGCTTGCGTCAGCAGGCTGGGCAGGCGGTCGACCAACTCGCGCCGGTCATGGCCGGCCAGCAGTTCACGCTCGGCGGCGCGGTCGGGGTAGCCCAGCGAGATGCGCATCAGGAAACGGTCCAGCTGGGATTCCGGCAGGGCGTAGGTGCCCAGCTGGTCCAGCGGGTTCTGGGTGGCAATGACGAAGAAGGGTTGCGGCAGGGGCCGGGTTTCGCCTTCGATGGTGACCTGCTTTTCTTCCATGGCTTCCAGCAGTGCGCTCTGGGTCTTGGGGCTGGCCCGGTTGATCTCGTCGGCCAGCAGGACCTGCGCGAAGATCGGTCCCGGGTGGAACACAAACGCCTCCTTGCCGCGTTCGTAGATGGACACGCCGGAGAGGTCGCTGGGCATCAGGTCCGAGGTGAACTGCACGCGCGAGAACTCCAGTCCAAAGGTGCGGGCCAGAGCGTGTGCCAGCGTGGTTTTGCCCACACCGGGCACGTCGTCAATCAGCAGATGGCCCCCGGCCAGCAGACAGGCCACGCAGTCCTGGATTTGTAAGGATTTCCCCACGATCACCGTGTTAAGCTGGGCCAGCAAAGATTGAAGTTTGGGTTGTGCATCCATGGCACAACGTTACCCGAAAATTTTGATAGGCGAGTGCTTTGGTGAACAAGACCGGATACTTTACCCACCGCGATTGCCGCAAACATGAAATGGGCCCGGGCCACCCGGAATGCCCGGAGCGCCTGGACGCGATTGACGACCGCCTGCTGATCAGCGGCGTGGGCGACGCGCTGGACCACCGGGAGGCGCCGCAGGCCCCCATTGCCGACATCGAGCTGGCCCACGGCCGCATGCACGTGGCGTCTTTGCGGGGTTTGACCGACAGCCTGCGCGAGGACATTGCCGCCGGCGGCCCGCCCCATGCCCAGATCGATCCCGACACCTCCATCAACGTCCACACCTGGGACGCCGCCCTGCGCTCGGCCGGCGCCGCCATTGCCGCCACCGACGCCGTGATGGCGGGGGAGCTGGCCAACGCGTTTTGCGCCATCCGCCCGCCCGGCCACCATGCCTGCCACGACAAGGCCATGGGTTTCTGCTTTTTCAACAACGTGGCCATTGCGGCGCGTTATGCGCTGGAGCGCCATGGCCTGAAGCGCGTGGCCATCGTGGACTTTGACGTGCACCACGGCAACGGCACGGAAGACATCGTGGCGGGTGACCAGCGCATTCTGATGGTGAGCTTTTACCAGCACCCGTTCTACCCGGAGGGCAGTGCCATTTCGCACGCCAGCAACCTGGTGAACATGCCGGTGCCGGCGTACACCAAGGGCCCGCAGGTGCGGGAGTTGATTGAAACCTACTGGCTGCCGCGCCTGGAGGCCTACCAGCCGGAGATGATTTTCATCAGCGCCGGGTTCGACGCCCACCGGGAAGACGACATGGGCCAGATGGGCCTGGTCGAGGCGGACTATGCCTGGATCACCCAGCGCATCAAGGACGTGGCGGTGCGCCATGCGCAGGGCCGCATCGTGTCCTGCCTGGAAGGGGGCTACAACCTCAGCGCCCTGGCCCGCAGTGTGGAAGCCCACATCCGTGTGCTGGCCGAGGTGTGATGGACAGCCCGGTCCGGATGCCTGCACCACAGCCGATTGACGATCTCCAGGGCTGGCTGGCGGCCTTCACGCAGCCGTCGGTGCTGGTGGAGTTGCTGGTGCTGGCGACCTGCGTCGCCCTGGCCTGGGGGCTGGTGGCCGTCTTGCGCCGGGCGCTGGGATTGCAGGAGGCGCGTTCCATCTGGTTTGGCAAAAAGGGGATGGACGGGGTCCTGTTCCCGCTGGTGCTGCTGTGCCTGGGGTACCTGGCCCGTGCCGCGCTGAGCAAGCTGATACCCATTGCGGCCTTCAAGGTGGCGATTCCGGTGCTGGTGTCGCTGGTGGTCATCCGCGTAGGAGTCAAGGTGCTGCGTGCTGCCTTTGCCGAGGCGCGCTGGGCCCGCAGCCTGGAGCACACCATCTCGTGGCTGGCGTGGCTGGCCATGGTGCTGTGGGTCAGCGGGCTGTTGCCGGTGATCCTGAATGAACTGGACCAGATTACCTGGAAGGTGGGGGGCGCCACGCTGTCGGTGCGCAACTTGATTGAAGGCCTGCTTACGGCGGGCGCGGTGCTCATCATCACCTTGTGGATTTCCTCGGCGCTGGAGACGCGCCTGCTGCGTTCGGCCACGGGTGGCGAGTTGTCGCTGCGCAAGGCCGTGAGCAACGCCACGCGGGCGCTGCTGATGTTTGTCGGCCTGATGCTGGCCCTGTCGGCGGTGGGCATTGATCTCACGGCCCTGTCCGTATTGGGCGGCGCGGTGGGGGTAGGCATTGGGTTCGGCCTGCAGAAGCTGGCGGCCAACTACATCAGCGGTTTTGTGATTCTGGCCGAGCGCAGCATGCGCATTGGGGACACCGTGCGGGTCGACGGTTTTGAGGGCGTGATCACCCAGATCAACGCCCGCTACACCGTGGTGCGCTCCACGGGCGGGCGCGAATCCATTGTGCCCAACGAGCTGTTGATCACCAGCCGGGTCGAGAACCTGTCCCTGGCCGACCCCCACCTGCACCAGAGCACGGTGGTGTCGGTGGGCTATGACAGCGACGTGGACCAGGTGGTGCAGCTGTTGCAGCAGGCGGCACTGGACCAGGAACGGGTGCTGCGCGATCCTGCGCCGACGGCCTACCTGTCGGCGTTTGGCGCCGACGGGCTGGAGTTCACGCTCGGCTACTGGGTGCGTGATGTGGAGAAGGGGCAACTCAACCTGCGCTCCGACATCAACCGCGCCATTCTGGCGGCGCTGCGCGCGCACCAGATTGACATTCCGTACCCGCAGCGGGTGGTGCACACCCGCTGAGCGTTACAGAATGGCGCCGGTTTTCTCGCCGCGCTCGTACACCACGTGGGCCCGGCCCACGATCAGCGGGTCCAGCTTGCCGATGTGTCCCAGATCCTTGTTGTAGGGCAGTTTGTGCAGCACGTAGCGCATGGCGTTCAGCCGCGCGCGTTTCTTGCAGTCGCTCTTGATGACGGTCCAGGGCGCGTCGGCCGTGTCGGTCTCGAAGAACATGGCTTCCTTGGACTTGGTGTAGTCGTCCCACTTGTCGAGTGAGGCCACGTCGATGGGGCTGAGCTTCCACTGCTTGAGCGGGTGGCCTTCGCGTTCCTTGAAGCGCCGGCGCTGCTCCTTGCGGCTGACGCTGAACCAGAACTTGATGACGTGCACACCGCTGCGCACCAGATGCCGTTCGAAATCGGGCGCCTGGCGCATGAATTCGGTGTATTCGGCATCGCTGCAAAAACCCATGACGCGTTCCACACCGGCCCGGTTGTACCAGGAGCGGTCAAACAGCACGATCTCGCCGCGTGTGGGCAGGTGCTGCACATAGCGCTGGAAGTACCACTGGCCGCGTTCGGTTTCCGAAGGTTTTTCCAGGGCCACCACGCGGGCGCCGCGTGGATTCAGGTGTTCCATGAAGCGCTTGATGGCACCGCCCTTGCCGGCGGCATCGCGCCCTTCAAACAGGATCACCACGCGCTGCCCGGTTTCCTTGACCCAGGCTTGCAGCTTGAGCAATTCGGTTTGCAGGCGGAATTTTTCCTTTTCATAGACGCTGCGCCGCAGCAGGTTCTTGTAGGGATAGCTGCCTTCCCGCCAGTCGGCCGCCAATTCTTCGTCGGGGTTGGGGCGCCCCTGCGGGGCCTCGGCGTGCGGGTCGACCAGCGCTGTGCGCAAGGCGCGGCGGTCGTCCGCCGATGCGCCTTCCAGCAGGGCCCGCAGGGCC
>JBAQKO010000064.1:0-49663 GCA_049301075.1 Rhodoferax sp. | reverse complement strand
GCGCGCGCTGTGCTTGCCATGCGCAAAGCTCGCCATCTCCTTGTTGAGGGTGTTTCCAATACCCATATCCAAGATGGCCACCAGCGCCTGCAAAACCGCGAAAAGACCGATCAGGCCATAGGCCTCGACCCCAAGGTACTGCACATACAGGGGGAGAAATGCCACCGCCATGAAGCCGGTCCACCCTTGACCAAGGTAGTTGGCAATTATGTTTCTTCTAATGAATTTCATCTGGCTTCAGTCTTTCGGGGCGGCAGGGGATACATGAAACATGCGCCCCTTCCGCGGACGCGGTTTCAATTGAGATAAATACCGAACCTGCTTTGCCATCAAGTTAATTGTGAAACCAGTACTGTAGTCGCCAGCGATCTGATCATCACATCGAATGAGCCCGATAGATCGGATGCAATTCAGGATTAGTTTTTTAGTTTCCGGATGATGGCCATGGGCAGAAGCAGTGCCATGAGGAGTCTCAGTTTTGGCTTGCCCCAGGGCAGTTCACGCAACCTGGAATAGGCCCCTTTTTTGTCAGCCTGCAGCAGTCGATGCATGGCTTGCTGGTACAGGCTGCTGCGCTGGAGCGCGCTAAAACCCGGGCATGATCGAATGGCCGCAACCTCTTTCATTTCAGCCAGCCAGCATTCCAATTCGGTCAAATGCAGCCCTTGATGCTTCAAGCTTTCATTGCCGCCGTGGGCGCGATAGAACCCTACCGGCGATTGCTCGCAATCCAATTTCCAGTGAACCGCCAGCCGGACGACCAGATCCAGATCTCCAATCATGTGATACCGGGCGTCACACGGATAGTCCAAGGAACGCAAGGCCTCCCGCCTAACCACTAGCGTCAGCAATCCCACAAAATAGGTCTGCAACAGCTCGTTGAGCACCCGGCCTGTCGGGGCCGGCTCTTTGAGCGATATCCATCGCCTGCCGTTTCTTTCATTGACAACCCAATAGTTGCCGCACACTAGGCCGACGTCCGGGTCCTGAAAAAGCGGCACCTGCTTTTCGAGCTTATTGGCCATCCACCAGTCATCGACATCCAGGAAGGCGATCAGTTCACCCGCGGCCTTCTCCATTGCGCAGTTTCGCGCTTCATAAAGCCGCGTATGCTCAGGAGCATAAAAATATTTCAACCGGCTGTCACGATAGCTCGTGAATATTTCTGCGCTGCCGTCTGTGGACTGGTTGTCCCAAAAAATGATTTCCCAGTTCCTGTAACTCTGCTCAAGGACACTGTCTATCGCCTGCCGGAGATACTTTTCTCCATTAAAGCAATTCATCAATATGCTCACGAGCGGTTCACGCATCACACCGAACCCACCAGTGATTGGATCGTCAGGCCCAGACCCGCCTCCAGAGGTACCGCGGGCTCCCATCCCAGAATTGCTCTAGCCTTGCTGATATTGGCATACAAGCTCATGTTCTCACCAGGTCGGTAGGCAATCTGCCCAAAATCAGGCTCACCTTTTCCAATCAGTCGCCGCACCATCTCAATCACCTCGCGAATCGTGACCGGTTTCCCGGAGGCGACGTTGATCACATCTCCCACCGGTCGCCGCGCCAAGGCTGCAAATACTGCCGCCACGGTATCGCCGACGAAACAGAAATCCCGCAACTGCTCGCCTTGAGACGCCGCAAAGGTACGCCCCTCCAAGCAGCCCTTGATGATCTGGGGCAGAAATCGACGCTGGTCCTGCCCGGGCCCATAGGTAAGAAAGAGGCGCAAGGTTGTGGCAGGGTAACCCTCTGTGCGGCTGAGCATCTGCAGGAAGTGGGTGGCGGCAAGCTTGCCCAATGAATAGGAAGAAATGGGCTGCTCCCGCTGTGCTTCCGACTGCGGCGCCGACGCGCTTCCATATTCGTCGCTGCTGCCTATGTTGACAAACGCCCTTAAGACACCCCGATCGAGCGTCTCCACCAGATTCAGGACCCCGAGGAAATGCACATCAATCGCCCGCCTTCCACCGGAAAAAAATCCTGCGTGATCGATATAGCCTCCGCAATTCACCACATACTCGAACGCGGCACTTCCCAGCGCTGCTTTCAGTGCGCTCCCATCGGCAATATCCGCTGTCAGATAGCGCACACCGGGGAGAGCCTTGCCGATCTGCGGCCGGGGCGAGATTCCCAGCGAGCTTACGTCCCACCCCAGCGCCAGAGCGTGTGCCGCTATGTGGCGGCCAATGAATCCATTCCCGCCAACGATCAACAAGCGCTTACGGGTATTCTGCATTTCGTGCATCGCATGTGCTACCAACGATAAGGGATCAAGGGGTCATCCAGGGCTCTGGTCTGGCTCTCCGAGGGATGGTGCGGCAAATCCGCACAATTCACCAACAAGGCAGCGACATCCCCAACGCAGGCAAACCCGTACCAAAGGCCAAGCGGAATCGTCAGCCTGGAATAGGCATCCGGCCGGCCCAATTCAATGATCTGCAAATTACCCCGGCTCGCCGAAGACTCCCGGCCGTCAAAAATCACGAAACGCAATCGTCCCACCGGCACAGCCAGATTCTGCGTTTGTTCGCTGTGGTATTTCCAGGCCTTGATCGCACCGGGCAATACCTCGGAGAAGTAGCACTCTCCAAACCTGGTGAATGCCGGATCGTCACAGCGCAGCATGTGCAGCACAGATCCTCGCGCATCGGAAATTTGCTTCAATTCCGAAAGCGATACTCCCTGGATCCAACTGGATTGAGGACTCTCTAGCATAGGCCGGTGGATCGGGCCCAAGCCCTCTGGCGCTCGGTAGCAATTTTCTCGTAGGTTTCGATTTGCCCCATGGTCAGGGCATACATATCTGCTTGATCACGATAAAATGCCGCATACCAATCGCCGACAAACTGGATCGTTTCTTGATAGACGAGATTGGATTCCCATTTGAAATGAAACAGGGCCTTGTCGCAATTCAGTTTGAGCAGGCCGGCCTCGTGAAAAGGCACGTTCGCCGTGATCTCGTACGCATCATCTGAACTGTTAAAACCCCAGCGACGGCCAATATCTTCGAGCAGATTGACAACCGTATGGTTTTGTTCGGCCCTGGGGCCGAAATTAAACGCATTGCCATGGAGCTTCGGTTCATGTGAGGCTGCCTGCCCCAATGCAAGGTAGCCACTCAATGGCTCCAGAACGTGTTGCCACGGCCGCGTTGCTGCAGGACTACGGATTTCCACTCTCCGCCCTTCGCTCCAGGCACGCATACAGTCGGCGACTATGCGATCTTTGGCCCAATCACCGCCGCCAATGACATTACCGGCGCGCCCGATGACAAGCCTCACCGGATGATTGTTCTGGAAAAACGAGTGCACATAAGACTTGATTACCAGCTCTGCGGCGCCTTTTGAGCCGCTGTAGACATCCTTACCACCCAATGCATCTGTTTCCCGGTAACCCCAGGGCCATTCAACGTTGTCATAACACTTGTCGCTGGTAATCATCACGGCAACGCAAGCGTTCTGCAGCGACCTCAAGGCTTCGAGCACATTTAGCGTCCCCATCACATTGCTGGACATCGTCTCCACTGGATCAGTATATGACGCGGAGACAATTGCCTGCGCCGCCAAGTGGAAAACATAATCTGGTCGTTCCCGACTCACCGTCTCCTTGACCAACGCTAGGTTGCGAACATCACCCTGAATGTGCTGGATACGAGCAGCGAGGTCAAGCTGCTCGAATATTGAGGGTTCTGTCGGAATGTCTTTGGAAATGCCAACAACCTTCGCCCCAAGCTTCAGCAGCCAGGCCGTCAGCCACGAGCCTTTAAAGCCAGTATGTCCGGTAATAAGCACCGTCTTGCCGGCGTATGCATTGTTGAACATGTTACGGACCAACCATCCAAGGGGCTGCGCCACTATCCCATGTCTCCTGCAATGCATCACGGTCTCGTATCGTGTCCATGCACTGCCAGTAGTCGTCATGCTGGTACGCCATCAATTGACCATCTCGCACAAGATTTTCCAGCGGTTTTCGTTCGAGCACCGTCGCGTCGTCATCCAGATAGTCAAAGACCCCTTGCTCAAATACAAAATAACCTCCGTTGATCCATCCCTCGCCGGATTGGGGTTTTTCCTTGAAATTGAGCACCCGGCCATCATTGATATCCAGACCGCCAAACCTGGCTGATGGCCTGACTGCCGTCACGGTGGCGAGTTTCCCGTGCGCCCGATGGAACGCCAGCAACTTGCCGAGATCAACATTGCTTACGCCATCACCGTAAGTGAGCATGAAAGTGGTGTTGGTGGCCGAAATCAACTCCTTCAAGCGAAGCAAACGCCCTCCTGTCATGGTTTGCGCGCCGGTGTCAATCAAAGAGACATGCCAATCTTCTGCTGTCGGATTTGAATATTCGACATTCCCCTTCCGGAGATGGACCGTCAGATCACTCTGACGCGCATGGTAATTCGTGAAGTAATCCTTGATCACCTCCCCCTTGTATCCCAGCGCCAATGTGAAATCATTGAACCCATGCCTTTCATATATTTTCATGATGTGCCACAACATGGGGCGCCCACCAATCTCCACCATGGGCTTTGGCTTTATCTGTGTTTCCTCGGAAAGCCGAGTGCCCAACCCCCCACACAAAATAACTACTTTTATTTTTTTCATTGCTGTTCACAACATAATAAACATCAACATCTATTCTCTAGGCAGTCAGGGAAGATGGGAGCGAACTTAGACCTTGACAATCTCAAGTTCGGGCAAAGGAAATACAAGATTCATTCCACGAAAATTTTTGCTCTTTACAAAGAACTCCCTGAAATGCCAGGGCAACACCAGCAGATAGTCTGGTTTTGTCGCCAGCAGAACACTTTCCTGAATGATCGGCAGCCAAGTGCCCGGCGTAAAGCAGCCAAATTTTTCAGCGTTGACTTCGCCTACAAACTTGATTTCTTTTGTCGTAATGCCGCAGTATTGCAGCAGGACATTGCCCTTCGTAGAGGCACCGATCGCAGCAATGGTTTTTTGTTGGGCAAGCGCCGATTCAATAAACTTCAGAAGAGCACTTTTCGTTCGTGCAACTCTCTCTGCGAACGCAGCGTAAGGGGCCAGGGTATTTAATCCTTTCGCATGTTCTTCATCAAGAATCTTCTGCACTGCGTGATTAACTGCCAGATCACCTTTGTTTTTGGTGACGGTGACAGAGAAACTGCCGCCGTTTACATCGTTGAATTCAACATCGACAATCTTGAACCCCACCCTATCCGCCATCCACTTTATTTGATGCAGCGCATAGAATTCCAAGTGCTCATGGCAAACCGTGTCGTATGAATTCTTCTCGAGCATGGTCGGCATGTAGCTCTGCTCAAACACCCAGACGCCATCATCAGCGAGTACATCGTGTACTTGGCGCATAAACGCCATCGGATCTTCCAGGTCATAAAACATGGAGAAGGAAGTGACCACCTTGGCTTTCTGGCCCGGAAACCGCTCTTTGACCAGCGCTGCAGAAAAGAAGTCCGGAATCAGTTGAATATGCGGCGGGTAATAGTGCTTGAATTTGACGCCCGTGGGATCTACGCCAACCAAGACGGTCCCCTCAACCGGATAAGCCTGTAAAGTCGTGCTGTCGTTACTGCCGATGTCAATCACAAGGTCTCCGTCGGACAGTTCGACCTGCCGCAGGATCCTCTGCACCTTGCCGTGAAGATGCGCCACCATGCTGGTGTTCAGACCAGAGCGGTATCCGTAGTTCTCGCCGTACATCTCGTCCAGACTGTAGGAATGCGCAAGCTGCAGGAGGCCGCACACTTCTGGGCCGCCCATGCACTTCACCAGTTGCAGGGGCCCGGACGTGACTGCAGCCTCCTTGCCGCGCGGAAAAACCCCGGTCAGCATCTGCTCGCCCAAATCGAGCACCAACACCAAGTGCGTGTTGCCACAGATCCTGCATTTATCGACTTTCCTGTACATGTTTTCAATCCTGTCTGATTTTTTAATTCTGTCCACCAAGCTGGCTCACATCGGCGTCAACCATCGCACCAATCATCTCCCGAAGTCCCACCTCAGGGCTCCATCCGAGTTGTTTGCGCACTTTTGTCGCGTTCCCCACCAACTGCACTGACTCATCCGGACGAAAGGCCGCGGGGTCCTCACGCACGAAAGCACGGTAGTCCAATCCTATATGACTGAAGGCCATTTCACACAGGTCACGCACTGAATGCGTTTCACCCGTGGCCACCACATAGTCATCGACGATCGGCTGCTGCAACATCAACCACATGGCGCGCACATAGTCCCCAGCGAAGCCCCAGTCGCGACGCGCGTCCAGATTTCCGAGACGAAGCTCATCCGCCGAACCAAGTTTGATCCGGGCTGCTTGATGGGTTATTTTTCTGGTGACAAAACCCAAGCCCCGCCGGGGGCTTTCATGATTGAACAGAATCGCCGAGCACGCCGACAATCCGAAGTGCTTCCGGTAAACCCGGATCATGGAGTGCGCGTACAACTTTGCGACACCATAAGGGCTGCGCGGAAAAAAGGGTGTTTTCTCGGATTGCGGGCTTTCCACGGCATCGCCGAAGAGCTCGCTGCTGGATGCCTGACAAAGACGGATGCTCGCGTCGACCTCGCGGATGGCTTCCAGCAGGTGCACTACTGAAAGTCCGTTCACTTCACCCATGCCTACGGGGTCGGCGAACATGCCGGAGCCCGACGAATAGGCCGCGAAGTTATAGATCTCAGCCGGACGATACGCCGCCAAGACCTCCGTCATCCGGCGCTGATCCAGCATGTCCCATGCAACCAATTCAACCCCAAGGGGCTGGAGTGCGGGAACCGTCTTTTGCGCGCGCGCTATATCCCTCACCGCGCCAACGACCCGGTAGCCCTTCGCGGAAAGGAACTCCGCCAGGTACGATCCATCCTGGCCAGTGACGCCTGTAATTAGGGCTGTGGGCATTTGCTATGAATAAATTCTATTGCCGGCCTGGCCACGCAGGCGCAAACGGGAAACCGGATGGGAAGCAGATCAGTGGCGGCGCCGCGAATGGTCACTTCAATGGACTACTCGTGGTATTCGTTCGTATAGTACCCGTGGCGTTTCACCAGTTCGTCGCGTTCGGCCGTCTTGAGATCCTCGCGCACCATTTCCATAACCAGTTCAGCAAACGAGATTTTTGCGCGCCAGCCGAGCTTTGACTTTGCCTTGGACGGATCCCCAAGAAGGCTCTCCACCTCGGCCGGCCGGAAATAGCGCGGATCCACCGACACAATGCATGCCCCAGACTGGCCATATCCTTTTTCATTCACGCCGTCGCCTTCCCAGCGAATGTCCATTCCCAGTTCTTTGGCGGCGATGTTTACAAAATCACGCACGCTGTACTGCTCGCCGGTAGCGATCACAAAGTCCTCGGGGCTGTCCTGTTGCAGCATCAGCCATTGCGCTTCGACATAGTCCTTGGCATGTCCCCAGTCTCTTTTCGCATTAAGGTTACCCAGATAGAGGCACCCCTGCAAACCAAGCTTGATGCGAGCCAAGGCGCGCGTGATCTTTCGCGTCACGAAGTTCTCACCGCGTATCGGAGATTCATGATTGAACAGAATTCCGTTACAGGCAAACATGCCATACGCCTCCCGGTAGTTGACCGTAATCCAGTAGGCGTAAAGCTTGGCCACTGCATAAGGAGAGCGGGGGTAAAACGGGGTCGTTTCCTTCTGCGGTGTTTCCTGCACCAGACCGAAAAGCTCGGAGGTGGAGGCCTGATAGAAACGGGTCTTCTTCTCCAGGCCGAGGATACGAATAGCTTCGAGAATGCGCAGCGTGCCAAGGGCATCGGAGTCGGCCGTATATTCAGGTACCTCAAACGAAACGGCCACATGGCTCTGGGCTGCCAGATTGTAGATTTCATCCGGCTGGATCTGCTGGATGAGGCGGATCAGATTGGAGGAATCCGTCAGGTCGCCGTGATGCAAAAAGAAACAGACGTTTTTTTCGTGCGGATCAGTGTAGAGGTGATCAATGCGGGCGGTGTTGAACATCGACGCACGCCGCTTGAGGCCATGCACGATATAGCCTTTTTGCAGCAGCAACTCCGCCAGATAGGCGCCGTCCTGCCCTGTGATCCCGGTAATTAAAGCAACTTTTTTCATTGTCCTAGCTCGTTCGTAAACAGACCATCACTCCGGCGATCCTCGCCTGACACAATACCCGCGGCGAATGGCAACCCGAAGGAAGCGGGCGGCCCTGCAAAACTACAGTTTCACCAAATAATACTTGTCGAATTCGGCGTCGTATTGAATGTTCTGTTTTTTGTCGTTGAAGAACTCGTCAATGGCCCGCGCAGCTCCAGGGAAAACCTTCTGCGTATCCTTTTGCTTGTACTCATCAAATAGAACTATGCCACCCACCTGCACTTTTCCCCACAAGTTGTGCAGGCACACCTTATAGGAATCATAGAGATCGACATCCAGATGCAATAACGCGATCTTCTCGACCGGGCTCGTCGGTAAGGTATCGTTGAAGTAGCCTCTCGTGATCTTCAGCAACTTCTTCGCCGCCGATGGCATCCCGCAGCGCCGGAAGAAGATATCGTCGAGATCAGCCTGCGTAATGACCTTCCACTCGCCCTTCTTCGGGTTCCGGTCGCTCTTATCCTCAGGCGACGGCTCAGGGAAACCTTCGAATGAGTCAAACGCCCATAAAGTCCGTTTTTTGCTCCCGACGTAAGTCTGGTGCAGCAACAACAGAAGCGTGTGGCCAAACCCCACCCCACACTCAACGACATCGCCATCCAGATGCTCGATTTTATTGAACTTGTCCTGGAAGTACCGGTTGTTATTCAGCAGCTTGTAACTGGCAGGTATACCATTGGAGCGGGAAATCTGGAGTCCAAATTTCCTGAGAAGTTTACCAATTATCTTTTTCACTTTTATACTCATTCAAGTTAATTATTCAAAATTCAAATCACGGCAGGCGCACTTGCGAGGGGAAATTTCACCCCAAACATCCTGATAATACTGTTGGCGAGGGTCGGGGAGGGCGAGCTCATCATCAAACAATACAATGTGTAGCGGCCACTTCTTCTAAATATCAGGCAATAAACAATCAACAACAGGCTCAGTGGCGTAACCGGGATTTTGGAAATCAGGTATGAAATCAAGCGCGTTTTCGCTGAACTCTCAGCCGACAAATAACGCTTGAAAATCTCCGTATCAAATTCCCCCATTGCCCGCGACTTCAGCAAAGTCAATGGGCGCCTCCATGGCGTCCTATCCGCCATACTCTTCTTGGTCGCCTCCGAAAGATGCGCAAATGACCACACCAGCTCCGGCCACCTGAAATACCAAATCTCGAAGCTTCTGGCCGTCCAGCTACTGTTGGCACTTCTGTATTTTATCAACGGGCGTTGCACGAACAAGATTTTTTTGATCATGGTGCTGCCCAGAATGACGCCCACATGTATGAAATACGAGCCCACAAATCGGGCGCGATCCTTCTCATACCACAGGCTTCTTTTTATGACGACACAACCTATATAGGCAAGACCATAGCCGACCTCGCCAAGAAATTGCTCGAACTTATCCTGAGAATACGCCCGGTCTTCATGAATTTTGAAGAACCGCTGCTGAAGATCGAGCGTAAAGTCCTTCGTGAAGCACTCCATGTTCATCACGATCAAATCCGGCTCCTGGCGGACCCTGTCCACAAGCTGCTCCAAGGCTCCTGCGACAATCAAGTCGTCATCGGTCATCAACCAGCAGTAGCGCCCCCTGGCGTGCGTGACGGCCAAATCATAGCCATCGTCAATGCCGACTATTTCATCCGAACGAACATACCGTACGAACGGGTATTTCGCGGCGTAGCCGCTCATCAGTTCGGACGTATTGTCCTCCGACGCCCCATCCAGCACCACGATCTCCACGCCAGGAATCATCTGCCCGACCAGGGAATCCAATGTTTCCCCGAGCAGACCGGCCCTGTTGCGCGTATTAATACAAATTGAAAGCAATGAATCACTCGTCATGTAGCTTGAACCGATCAAATGAAGGGGATTGAACCCTAAACCTCTTCAAATTCCATGGCTTGAATTAGTTTAAATTGCTCCACGTGATCCGAGCGAAATTTAAGCAGTTGAAGTTGGTTTTCAGCGAACTCCGTCGGCTTGATGTCGGCCAAGAATTCACCCTCGAAATGAACCGGGTCAACAAAGAAGGCATTCACGCCATTTCGGTCGACCGTGACAAATTTATAGCCATAGCCTTCAAATAGTTTTCTCCACGCCATGATCGACACCCCGTAATAGAGTTCGGAATCGTGCGCTTTGGTATAGACAAAGTTTTTTGAGTACTTGATCGTCCTGGCCGCATCGGGGCCATGGACCGAATTGTATTCAACCACGAATATTTTTGGCCTGAAGCCGGCGTCCATTAGCGCACGGGCGACGTAATAGTCAATGCCATCGATATCTAGGGAAAATATATCGGGATCGGCAAATTGAGCCGCGGCACGAATGGCTTTCGCAGAATCGACATCGACAAACATGTTCAAGCAGGTCAGGCCCAAACTGTAATGCGCAACCATCCGCTTCGCACGGGCCACCAGTTCCGGACTGCCCTCGATCATCAGCCCACGGTACTTCTCCGCAATCACCAGCCATGCCGAGTTGTTGTCGATCCCGTCGGCAGCCCCTATCTCGATGAAATATCGATTGCTCTTCAGCAGCTTCTTTCGGAGCACGTCAAGGATGCCGTCCTCCCCGTTCTGGCTGAAGCCGGAGAATTCCCAAGTCTCTGGCAGCCGAAGATCGACGTTTCGCGCGCCCATCATTGCAGCGCCCTTGGTCAGGCTGATGATAATTCTCTGCCTGTCCCGGAGACCATACATGAAGTTTATGATTTTTTTAATCATCAGGATTACATTCCAATCTGTGTGGAAACACCATATTAAAACTCACCGACCAGCAGCAACCAAATACTCCAGCAGATGCTCGAAAGGATTACGGCCTGGCATTTCGACATCCTTTATGTATTTTTTTTCATATGTTTTGTAGCTTGATTCAGAGACTTCCATTTTTGCAAATTTTTCCAAGGCCGAGTCATCCGAATCGCCATCCATTTCAATCTGCCCACACTGCAACTGCATCAAAATGTAGTCAATCACCATCCCCTGATGCATTTTTTTGATCTTTTTTGAATTCAGCAGCAATATTTTTTTTCTCAGCAGCACCGCATATGCAATTGCACTGGAGTAATGGGTGACTGCAAAACTGCAATTTAGAGCCAGTCTGCCTGTGGCATCGAACAACACCGTTCGGCTTCCGAATAATTGCTGGTAGCCCGGGAATTCTTTTCCATTTGGATGGGCGGCCACCACAATCGGCAGCATGAAATGCTTTTCCAGGCGGCCAAACACCTCATTGAGCATCGCGAAGTACTCAGTTGCCTCAAAGATAGGCCGGTAGGCTCCGAGGGTAAAATCAAAACTCATCGCCAGACAGTCGTCGATGAACAGGATGTAGTCCCCAGCGGGCAATCCGTTGGGTGGGAGCTTGCCCTCGCCCGCCTGCTTCTTGACTCGCAACAGATCAAAATAATCCGGCGTTGCAGTATGGATCCGCTTCCCCGCCTGGTCTGTCCAGCCACTGTTGCTGGCGGCGCCCGCCAATAGCGCAATGTCGGGTGGTCGTGGTTTGGCCTCGTAGACCTTTCTCATTAAATATCTGACCGCCTTCGCCAGCGTTTCCACGGGATGCATGCGGAAGGATTGAAGCAGGGATGATTGCGATATCGGGTTTGGCGCCGGCGTGAGCAGTTGCATGATATATGTGGCGTTATATTCCCGGCATATATCCTGAATTCTTCGGGTATGTGGTCCTCTTCCAATGAAATCGAGAACAAAAGAAGGGGACTCACGTTCGAATACCTGGCGAAATTTCGATTCATCGCCCGCCTTGTGAACAGACTGGCATTCAATTCCCTTATAAATCAACTTCTGCCCGCCATGCCTCACCCAATCCAGGCAATCTATTATTACAACCCTAAAAAAAGGAGAGAATACATCGACGCCAATCCTGTCGTAGATGTTCTGCGTCAATGGACTGGCAACAATTATGGCCATGACTTGGCGGTCCGCCTGACAGGCCGCTGGCTCCATATTATTACTGACTGGCAGCAGATGATTCACAGACAAAATCCGTCATCGATAATCAGATTTTGTCCCGTCATGTATCGACTTGAATCGGATAGCAAAAATACCAATGCCCCCGTCATATCCTGCGGCTCAAGCATGCCCTTGGTTCCACAGTGCGCGTTATATCTTTTCAGGAACGACTCCGGCTGCTTGTCAAGAATGCCGCTCGGCGACAGCGCGTTGCAGCGAACACCGTCTTGCTTGAAATATTGCGCGAAATAACGAGTGAGTTGAATCACTGCGGACTTGATCGCCGCATACTCCACCGGCGTGGTCATCTGCGTGCCGTCATAGACTTCAAATCTCGGAGCGAGAGTGCCGTAGATTGAAGCCAGGTTGACAATATTGCCGCCCTCATTTGCACGGAAATAAAGCGCGAATTTTTGCGCCACCAGAAAATAGCCGCCCAGGTGCAAGCCGACGTTTTCACAGAAGTCGGCATAGGTCACCTCCTCCAGCTTCCTTCCCCAGCTCTTGTTACGCGGGTAGGCATTGTTGACCACGGCGTCGATATGTCCATGGCGTGCATGGAGGGATGCGATCAGCCCGTCGACCGATGCGGTATCCGTGATGTTGAGAACTGCGGCTTCAGCTCGGCCACCGGCGGCCTTGATGCCTTCGGCAACCTTCTCGGCCGCAGCCAAGTTCAAATCGGCAACGATGACCACGCCACGCTGCTCGGCAATCGCAGCGCAAAAACGACTGCCCAGCAATCCCGCGCCACCCGTCACGACGATGACCTTCCCATCCAGCATCACAACTCTCCAAAAAAAATCAGCAAGTCCAAGGTCGTCCTAGTTTCAATTATGTTTTCTGAACACGGGCTTGATGGCAGGACCTACCAGATACTTTTCTACCCCTTCTTCCAGCGCGCGGCGATAGACCGCAAAGGTCTGCTCCAGGGCTTTTTCCGTCGCCGCAAGCTCGGCCGGACCATGCCTGTACGAAAGCGCGATCCAAGGCATCAGTACTCCGTTGCGGACCATTTCCTGGGCAAACAAGGTGCGCAGGGGAAGCGAACTGGCGCCCGCAGTGTCGAGTGTGAGGTAGTAGGGCGAACAGTTCGCGCCGCCCACCTTGAAGCTGTGGCTGATGCCATGCGTCTCGGCCTGCCGCGCCATCATCGCGGTCAGCTTGCTTCCGTAGTCCCACAAGTGCTCTACCACCCGGTGCTTCTGCATAAAGTTCATGGTGGCCACAAAAGCCCCCAGCCCTGACATTTCTGCCCCGTGGGTTGTCGACAAAAGGAAGAGCCGCTCCTGACCCGGTTTTTCAATTGATCCGAGCGACATGATTTCACGTCGGCCGGCAACGCAGGAGACAGAGAAACCATTCGCCATGGCCTTGCCGAAGGTGCAGAGGTCGGGCCTCACGCCATGCAGGTACTGGGCGCCTTTCATATGCCACCGGAAGCCGGTGATCATTTCGTCCAGAATCATGACAATGCCGTGCTTGTCGCACAGCGCACGGATTTTCTGCAGGAAATTGTCCTTGGGCTCTTCTGTGGCGGCGGGTTCCAGCACAACACAGGCCAACTGACCTGGATATTGCGCCACCAAAGCCTCCAGGGAAGCCAGATCGTTGTATCTGAACAGTTTGGTCTTTTCCTGGGTTTCCCTGGGAATGCCCAGGGTCAAGGGCGTTGAGCCAATGAACCAGTCGTCATAGGAAAAGAAAGGATGCTCCACACATCGCGCAACCAGCTCCCGCCCGGTGTAGGCGCGGGCCAGCTTGACGGCCGCCGAGACCGAGGTCGATCCGTTCTTGGTGAACTTCACCATATCGACCGAATCTATCAGGCCAATCAGCAATTCCGCCGCCTCCAGTTCAATCATCGAGGGCCGTGTCAGGTTGTTGCCGTTCCTGATCTGCTCAATGGCGGCCTGATCGATCTCGTCTTCGGCATAGCCAATATTGACGGCCCGCAAGGCCATTCCGTAATCCAGGAACTTGTTGCCTTCCGGGTCGAAGACATGGGCGCCCTTGCCCCTTTTAAGAATCTGCGGCGCGTTGACAGGAAACTGGTCGAAACCGCGCGAATAGGTGTGTGCGCCGCCGGGGATGGCGGCCAGCAAGCGTTCTTGATAATTCATTTGATTAACTCTGCAAGTTGTTCCAGGCGCCGGAGCGTCTCCAGCACCCGGACATCGTCATCCAGCGAGTTGGGGAAACGGGCGGGATCTCGCGCCTCGACGGCCGCCACAAAGTCCGCCATCTCGGAGATGTAGGGCTCCTCGGGATTAATGTAGCCGGCCTCCACCGTGCCCCCGCCCAGGTCGATCCGGGTCCATTCACGGTTTGCAAGATTGGAGGTTCGAACGCAGTTCTCATCGGCACTGAAAACCAGTTCGCCCTCGGTTCCCAGAACCCTCAGCTCCCGCGTCGCCTGTGGACGCGAGATGACTTCAACCGTCACATTGGCCAGGACCCCGCCCGGGTAGCGCAACAGACAATGGTAAATATCATCAATGTCCGCGTTCATGTCGGTCAACTTGGATTTGACGCACGCCAGCGGCTCGGATGCGCCAAACACATCATCAAGCCAGGTCAACTCGAAAGGCACGATTTCACGGCAGCCCCCGGTAGCCCGGCGCGACACGTAGAAATCCTCAATCCGCTCCCAAGGGTGCCAGTCCGGCAAATACTGGCCGGTCTGATAGTTGATGTTGAGCGGCCGGCCAATCACCCCCTGCCGCAACAACTCTTTCACCAATGTGGGCCCCGGGTAATAGCGCATCGTGCACGAAGGCGCCATGACAATCCCCGTGCCCGCCACGGCCAGCGACAGGGCCTTGATCTTCTCCGCCTCAACGACAGAGGCCTCAATGAAACAGGACAGGCCGCGTTCGAAACCCGCCCAGGCGTAGGTCATATGGTGTTCGGGCGCCGTCGAAATCACCAGCACATCGGGCTTGAAAGCCGCCAGTGCGGCATCGAAGCCCTCAAATGTTCGGATCCCGTATTTTTCAGTTGACTCCTGCCTGCGGTCTTCGCGCAGATCGAAACCAGCCACCTCCGCATGCCCCAGGGCCTGCAGGTTGCGGACCCGGCGCTTGCCCATGGAGCCCAAGCCAATCACAAGAAACTTCAAGACAACCTCCACTCGTGCTTCATGACACTCTCAACGCAATAAAAGTCATACAGATCGTCTATTTCATAGTTCTGATAGCGACGAACCGGATAGCCCATGCAGCGCCGCGTGTAGAAAGTGTTTTCCTCGAGCAGCACCTTCGTTTTGGCCATGTACGCCACGCCATACGGGAAAAAGGCCGGGGCGTTGTCCTGCCGCCGCGTGGTCTGCGCCAGTTCCTTGCAGAAAGACTCGATTCCCTGGCCCACCATTCGCTTCATGATGGATGGATGCTCACCGACCTCACCCAGGGTGACGATGGAGTCAAAATCCTCTGCCGATCGGTCCAGCGCAGCCAGAACCCGATCGATATCGTCATCCTCGCGCAAGGGAGAGGTTGGTTCCAGCAGGGCGGTGTAGTCAAACTCCCGTCCTGCCGAATCCCGGTAAAAACCGAGAACATGCCGGATCACATCGTACGAACTGGCGGCGTCCGTTGCCAAGGCAGCGGGCCGCAAGAACGGCACTTCAGCCCCAAACTCCCTGGCGACCGCCGCAATCTCAGGGCTGTCGGTGCTCACCAGGACCACATCCAGATGCCTGGACTTGAGGGCCTTCTCGATCGTCCAGGCGATCAATGGCTTGCCGCACATCTGGCGAATATTCTTGCCCGGCAGCCCCTTGGAGCCCCCCCGCGCGGGAATGATGCCAATCACAGGTTTTGAATTGATCATGCTTTTCCGGTTCCGCTGCTTACACCCCGGACCACCGCCTTGTCCGCATGCTCATAGTCGTGCGGCCGGCCCACATCGAGCCAGGGCTCATGCATCGGATAAGCCACGGTGCGCCGGCCTTTGGCCTGAAGGCGCTCAAAGAGAGTGGGCATATCGCAATGCTCGTTGACCCCCAGTTCTCCGAGCGCCTGCGGGTCAAGCACATAGACCCCCGCGTTGATATGCGTACGGGCAACCGGCTTTTCCTCGAATCCGACGATGTCCACACCCTGCGTCTGCACAACACCGTAGGGATGCTGCCATTCATGCACCCGCACCGCCATGGTGGCAACAGCGTCATGCCGGATGTGGAAATCAAGAAGCTCGCTGTACCGGATGTCGGTAAGCACATCGCCATTGGTCACCACAAAGGGAACCTGAGGGCGAGGTGCGAGCAGCCCCAGCGCCCCAGCCGTTCCGAGGGGGGATTGCTCGCGCAAATAGTCAATCCGCACCTGCATGCGTGCACCATCGCCAAAGTAGTCCTCGATCATATGGCCCAGGTAATGGATGGCCAGTACGAAGTGATTGAACCCCTCCAGCTTGGCTCGGTCAATGATGTGCTCCAACATCGGCTTGCCCGCTACAGGCAACAAGGGCTTGGGACAGTTTTCCGTGTGCGGACGAAGCCGCGTACCCATGCCACCCGCCATGATGACCATCGGGTTCGGGCGACTGGGTGTGGCATTGATTTCATCCCATAGGTGCAAACCGACCACTTGGCGGCGTTCATCCACCACGGGGATCTGCTGCACCTTGTTGGCCACCATCAACTGCAGCACCATGTCTCGCCCCATGTCGGGCGGCACCACCAGCGGATTGCGATGAATAACGCTGTCGATGGAACTGTTGAGATCCAGTCCGCGAAGCAAGCCACGCCGAATATCGCCGTCGGATATCGTCCCGAGCAGTTCGCCACTGTCGTCGACCACCAAGACAATTTTGATCGCCACCTGATCAAGGTTGCGAATCGCCTGCTCTATGGTGACATTCCCAGCCAGAATGGCCTGACGCCAGAACTTCTCGGCCAGATTATTGGCATTCATATCGTGAATCACTGACATTTCTGAGTAAGACCCTTCCTGCAACAGAGTCAGATCCTCAGCCGATTCATGGTCTGAAGCACAAGTACAAGAGTACTTGCGTCCTGCTGGGCTCACGACGATTGAGCCTTCTTCCTGCGCACTGGGTCATTTTATATGGGTTCCATCTCCACCATGGCATTGGCGAGCATGGCCATACCTTAGTGATGACCGAGACTCGCCTTGACCCCTTCATAAAGGCTCATCGCGCCATACACACTCAAATGATCGCTATCAAAGTACAAGGACCTGCCATCATGTGCAATCGGGCAAATGCCTGATGGACTGCAAAGAAGGTCATCAAAGTCAATGACGGCTGCGCCAAGATATTTCATTCCTGCAAATTGATCTCGCACCCAGGCTTGATCCCTCTGGTGCTGCACTCTGGAAATCGAAAAATCATTGACGCGATCAACCTCCAAACCCGAAAATTTGAGCGCCGTCAGGGGGCCGACTTCCTGCTGGGGAGTGTCATTGACCAGATAGACCTTGACACCGATCTTCCTGTACTCCGTCACGGTCTTGTGCAATCCAAAAATGAAAGACTCCCGGGCGAAACCCACGGAGTCCTCTTTGCTCATATCCATGGAAATAGCGTTGCGCTCCTCGGGTTTTGTCAGCCCCCCCGCATAGTAAGTCCATCGCCCCACCAGCAAAACCTGCTCAATTCCATTATTCTTCACGAAATCGAATATCCGTTCATTCAGTTTCTGGCAGTTGTTCAACTCAATATTTGCCGCACCCCGGAGCGATTGAATCCCCAGGAACGGAGGACATCCTGACGTCCCCGCGAAGACAATCCCCATCTGCTGGTCCGCGCCATATTGATCCAGCACGGGTATCAGACTGAGCGCATGACTGTCCCCGTAAGCCATCATGCCCGGCCTCACCGCCTTCGACCCCAGAACGCAATTCCAGCCATCCGTCCGCTTGTAGGCGTAGGGGATTTCGAAACACTCCTTCTCGCGGCTTGAGCGAATCACCGAGCTTGTGTAGCCTTCAACGCGTGTTGCCACGTCCCGGAATGGGAGTCCGACCTGCCGAAACGTGACCGCGCCCAGGCTCCCGACGAGAAGCAACAGACCTGTCAGTGCCAGCGCCCAGCCTTGCGCTTTCCGTCCAAAGCGTATGGGCCTTTCCACAAGCACATACGTCAGCCATGCCAGCAACAGGGCAAGCAGCATCAACGCCACACGCACTTCAACCGCCGGGCTTCTGCCACTGACGAGATGCGCGAATGAAAGCAAGGGCCAATGCCACAGGTAAAGCGGGTAGCTGATCAGGCCGATGGAAACCATCCAGCGGTTGGCCAGGACCTTGCGGTTCACCCAGGCCTCCGGCCCGGCCAGAAGCAGAAAAACAGCCCCGGCCACTGGCAGCAAGGCCCGCCACCCCGGAAATTGGATGCCCTTGTGAAGCCCGAAAACCGATAGCAATATCAGCATCAGGCCGAATCCTGCAGCGCAGTTTTTCAAAATCACCCCGGTTCGGCCTGCCAGCAGGGATCCCGGCAGAATCCATGCCATGCCGAACGGGCGCCTCGATCCGTCAGAACTTGTCGGGCCCAACAAGGCCATGTAGGCCCCGGCGCCCCCCACCAGGAGTTCCCAGATGCGGGCATGGGGCAGAAAGAAGCCGCCGACCGGGTCGTGCGAGACGTCATGCACATTCACGCCGAATGACAACAACCCGACCAGGACCACAAGCACAAACACATTCAAGCCCACGCGCCAAGCGGCCCAAATCATCAGCGGATAGGCCAGATAGAACTGCTCCTCGATGGCCAGAGACCAGAGATGCAACAGCGGCTTGAGCTCCGAGGACGTATCAAAATATCCCGACTCCGTCCACAGTACGAAGTTCTGGACAAATCCAGCCCCTGCAGCAATGTGCTTACCCAGCAGCGAGAAGTCCCCAGGAAGGAGAAATAACCATCCAGATACATACACACCCGCGAGTACCAGAATCAATGCGGGGAAAATGCGCCTGGCCCGATGCACATAGAACTTGACGAAGTCAAAGCCGCCCTGCTCCAAGCCCCTGAAAATAATTCCGGATATCAGAAAACCGGAAATCACAAAGAAAACATCCACCCCGACAAAGCCACCGGGCAGAAACGATGGAAACGCGTGGAACAGGACGACCGAAAGAATAGCGACCGCACGCAAACCATCTATATCGGAACGGTAGCCGGGAGAAAGCAGCTGGTTTTTCCAGGGCATACGAACACTATGCGCCGGGAACTGAGTAGAAACGTTTTTTGAGCAGTTCATCCAGAGCAATAGTCTTGAGCGTTTGCAAGATCCGCTCGCTCGCCCCGCCGTCACCGTAGGGGTTGCGCACCCGGCTCAAATGCGACTGGAAATCGTCGCTGTAAAGCTGTGTCAAGGCCATTGAAATGCTCTGCCTGTCTGGCAGACTGTTGATCACACTCTCGGCCTGCAGCCGCCCGCGCTGACGGTCGCCGATATTGACCGATCCCTTTTTGAAGCTGGGCGCCTCAATGATCCCACTGGATGAATTCCCCACCACGCCATCGACATAGGCCATGCAAGACAAGTAGCGAAGCTGGCCGAGTGATGCAAAAACGTGGGCATTGGCATGCTGTGCCGCAAATTGCTCCAGCAACTTGATCAGCGCCCTGCTGTCGGTATCCGCGTTGGGCAGGGTGAAGATCAACTCCGTCTCCTGCAACTGCGCCAAAGCCGCCAACAACTCCTCCATTTGGTGGGCAGCGGTGGCCGACTCCAGCGTGACGGGGTGAAAGGTGATGAGCAGGTTGTGCCGTCCGAGCCGGAAACCGAGCGAAGTCTCCAACTCTGCCCTGCCAAGCGGCTTCAAACGCTTAATGCTGTCGATACCCAACCCGCCTACCAGGAAAACATGCTCTGGCCTCTCCCCCAGTTGAATAACCCGTCGCCGGTATTCTTCTGCGGCCACAAAATGAAGATGCGACATCTTGGTGATGGCGTGCCGGATCGACTCATCGAATGCCCCCTCGGTCGTCTCGCCACCGTGCAGGTGCGCAACCGGTATGCGCGCCACCAGCGCGGCCGCCACTGCCGAGAAAATCTCGAACCGGTCGCCAAGAACCACGATCAGATCTGGACTCAGTTCGCTCAGGGCATCGGCAAACCCGATCAGCCCCAAACCCATGGACTTGGCAATGCCCGCCGGCGTGTCGGAACTGGTCAGCATCTCGACCTTGCGATCGATCCGGAAGCCGTCCTTCTCGATCTCCCGGTAGGTCAAGCCGAACTCGGGCGACAGGTGCATGCCGGTCACGATGATCTGCAACGTCAGATCCGGGGCGTCCTGGATGCCTTGCATCACCCAGCGCAGCAAGCCGTACTCAGCGCGGGTGCCTGTGACAACACAAATCTTGCGGCTCATAATTCGATCAACTCATCGGGTTGAAAGTCCCGCGACGCCACTCGCCCCAGAACTTCGTTCAGCCGCATCGGCGACAGGCCTGTGCCAGGACGCTTGACGGCCAAGTTAGCCTGCGTAAAGCGTTCGCCAACACGAATCGGGCACGCCGCAACCAGCGACTTGCGGGCAATCGCGATGTTCTTCGCCTCGCTTGGACTCGGGCGCTTGAGGCCATCGCCCATGGCCAGTTCGACGTTCCGGATCGCCGCCACCATCGCCCTGAGCTCACCGGGCTCCAGGCTGGCCTTGTGATCCGGCCCTGGGAGATTTCGGTCCAGCGTGAAATGCTTTTCGATGACGGTCGCGCCAAGCGCCACCGCCGCTACAGGGATTTCGATACCCGCCGTATGGTCGGAGTAACCGACCTGCACACCGAACGCATCCCGGACGGTGTGCATGGCGCGCAGGTTCACGTCAACCATCGGCGTCGGATACTCGGTATTGCAGTGCAGGACCGTGATCTGCTGGCGTGGCGTGCCGGCCTGCTCCAGCACAGCCAGCGCGGCGCCGATTTCGGCCAGATCCGCCATTCCGGTTGACAGGATGATCGGCTTGCCCATGCCGCCGATATGCTGCAGGTAAGGCCGGTTGGTTATCTCGCCAGAGGGGATTTTGAACAGCTCGATGCCGAAACCAGCCAGCAAATCCAGGCTTTCAATGTCAAAACCGGTGGACAGAAAACGGATGCCGCGCAGCTTGCAGTGCTTGATCAGATCGACATGCATCTCCGGCGTCAATTCCAGCCGCCGGAGCATCTCGTATTGGCTTTCCGCCGCACCGCTGTTCTGCTTTTGGTACTCGGCTTTGACGGCAGCACGAGTCACCAAACGGTCTGCCCTGAAAGTCTGGAACTTGACGTAGTCCGCACCGGCCTCTGCCGCAACATCGATCAGGCGGCGCGCGAGTTCAAGATCGCCGTTATGATTGACGCCGGCTTCGGCGATGATGAGGGTTCTCATGACTTATCCTTCTGCGGAGGCAGCCAGTAACCCGTCTCACAGTCGCCCAGTACCTGCTGGCCCATGCCGATCACACAACGCTCACCAAACCTGCTACCCTGCCGGATGCATACATTGCTGCCGATGAATGAGCCCGCGCCGATCGACACATCACCATTGACGACAGCCGCCGTGGCAATATGGCAATGATCGCCAACCACGGCATCGTGCTCCACAAGTGCCAGACTGTTGATGATGCAATTGCGCCCGATGGATGCTCCGGCATTGACGATGGCGCCGTGCATGACGATGGTGCCCGCTCCAACTTGCGCATGACGCGAGACATGGCTGCGCGGTGAGACGATCACGGGCAAGTTGCAGCCCCTTTCTTCCAGCAGCGCAAATATCCGCATGCGGGCTTCCGGTGTCTTGATCTGCCCCAATGCGATCAGGACCTGGCTGAAACGAGGCAACAGGCCGGGCAAATCGCTGTCTGCCCCAAGGACCGGGTAGCCGAGCACGCGGGAACCGACTTCCTGGGGCAAGCCAACCAGCCCACCCACGTTGAAACGCCCCTCCTGCTCGATCACATCGATGCATGATCGGGCATGGCCACCCGCCCCAAGCAGGAGGATGGCTTCCCTGCTCACTTCGCACGCTCCAACCCGAGGCTGGCGCTGCTAGGGAGGTTCATCAAACGGCGCTCCAGCGATTCGGCAACCGGCAACGCCATGCGCGGGCAAGCCTGATAGGCAGGCAGGCGATTCATGAGGGTCCAGGCAGGGCGGGTCATCAAACCGGCATCGTTGGTCGCGGCCAGAATGGTGTCGCGCTGCGCCTGGGCAGACTCGTTCAGCAGCAGCGTCTGCAGCCAGTAATTGCTGATGCAGCCTTTGGGCTCGGCCACAAGGCACACCTGCTGCATGCCGGCCAATGCGGCCTTGTATTTGCCAAAAACCCGTCGCTTGGCCGCCAGGAACGCCGGCAATTGCTCCAGCTGAGCGCAACCGAGGGCGGCATTGATATTCGGCAAGCGGTAGTTGTAGCCGATCTCATCGTGCCTGTATTCCCAGCGATGCGGCACTTTTGCCGTCGTGGTCAGATGCTTGGCATGTTTGGCCAGTACCGGGTCGTTGGTCAGGATGGCGCCGCCACCGCCGGTCGTGATGGTCTTGTTGCCGTTGAAGCTGAGCGTACCGAGAAGGCCGAAAGTGCCTGTGTGCCGCCCGCTGACCGTGCTGCCAAGCGACTCGGCTGCATCTTCCACCAAGGCCAGGTGGAAATCACACGCCAGCGCCAAAGCCCCGTCGATATCGATCGGGTGGCCAAAAGCATGCATCGGAACCAAGGCACGGATAACGCGCCCCGTCTTGCGGTTGATGCATTGCCCCCCGCGAATTTCTGCTGCTTGCTCCAGATATGTCCTGAGTGCCTGCGGATCGACACCCAGGGTATCTTCACTGCTATCGACGAAATGCGGCGTAGCGCCACAATAGCTGACCGCGTTGGCTGTCGCTACAAACGTCAACGCCGGCAGCAGCACCTCATCCCCGGGGCACACACCGGCCAGCCTCAGCGCCACATGAAGTGCTGCCGTACCGTTCACCACCGCGATGGCATGCCGGGCGCCGGTATAGGCGGCCAGGTCCGACTCGAAGCGATCAACGAACTTGCCCACCGATGAGACGAAAGTCGAGTCGAGGCATTCCTTCAGGTAGGCCCATTCATTGCCTGCAAAACGCGGTTCGTGCAGAGGAACGGGCCCCGGCCCTGTCACTGACCGGATGGCCTCGACGATCTGCCGGGCAAGCGGAGAAGGAGGAGTTTCGGCGTTCACAGGTTGTAGATGTCCGACTTGTACATGGCCAGATTATCGGGATTGGCGAACCAGTTGACGGTCTGGCGCAGCCCACGCTGAAAACCCTCCAGCCCACCGTACTCAGGCTGCCAGCCCAGCATCTCCCGGGCCTTGGCATTCGAAGCCCACAGCCTTTCGACTTCGCTTTTTTCCGGCCGCAGGCGTTGCTCATCGGTGCTGATATCGACCTCGGCGCCCATCACCTGCGCAATGGTGCGCACGGTGTCGCCAACCGATATCTCAAAATTGCTGCCGAGGTTGATCACTTCGCCGGCACCGCGATCCGAGGCCAGGGCCGCCCTGAAGCCGGCCACCGTGTCCGCCACGTAGCTGAAGTCCCGGGTCGGGTGGAGGGCGCCGAGCTTGATTTGCCGTTTGCCGCTAGCGATCTGGGTGATGATCGTCGGGATGACGGCCCGGGCAGACTGGCGCGGTCCATAGGTATTGAAGGGCCTGATAACCGTCACCGGCGTGCCAAAGGAGGTGTAGAACGACAAGGCGATCTGGTCCGCGCCGATCTTGCTGGCCGAGTAGGGCGACTGGCCCTGCAGGGGATGCTCTTCGGTGATGGGGACAAAACGGGCTGTTCCGTACACTTCGCTGGTGGAGGTGTGCACCACCTTCACCACGCCCAGATCGCGGGCTGCCTGGACGATATTCAGCGTGCCCTTGATGTTGGTATCCACATAGGTGTCGGGCGAATGGTATGAATACGGGATCGCGATCAGGGCCGCCAGGTGCAGCACGGCATCGCACCCCTTCATGGCCGCGCGCACGCCGTTGGGGTCCCGCACATCACCGGCAAAAACTTCGAACTTACCCTTGACATCGTCACCACAACGGTCGAGCCAGCCCCAGCTGTTGAAGGAGTTGTACATCACAAAGGCGCGCACCTCGTAGCCGGCGCGCACCAGCGCCTCGACCAGATGGGAGCCGATGAAACCGTCCGCCCCGGTGACAAGGACTTTCGGAAATTTTGCTTTATCTTGCATGAGGCGCATCACTTTGCATCGCTTTATTGACCTGTTTTCTCATGGTTTCCCTGCGTGGCGATTTGAACCATCGACGAACTGACCGCGTCTTTGGCCACCAGACGATCAATCCACGCCTTGCGGCGAAGCGTCAGGTTGAAACTGGCGCCTTGCTCCACCCTGCGCTGCAGTCTGGCCTTGAATTCTTTGAGTTCCGACAGGGCGGTCGCTACGCCATGCCAGACCGCCAGCGCGCCCACCGGTCGGCTCGGCGCGGAATGGCTGGCCGTGAACTCGCGAATAGCCTCCACTATATTGGCAATGGAATGGCTTGCGATGTCAGCGCCGACCTGCTCTTGCAGGCACTGGCGCACGCTCTCGGGCGGCGGCGGAATGTCGCCACTGTCCAGAAGCCGGATGATTTCATCGACCGACTCCGGGCGGCAGATGCCTTCAAGAATCTGGTTCCGGTCATCGCTTTGCGCCAGGATGTGATCAGCCCGCGAAGGCACCACTTTGTCGGTCACGATCGGGCGGCGGCCCTGGAAGAAAACGTCATACAAGCTGGTCGAGGGCGGCGTGATGATATGGTCGATCTCGCTCAGCCAGTGGGAAAAGGGCACATCCCAATCGGAGACGGTGATGTTCAGCCCGAGCTTTTGGGCCAGCCGCTGCCAGCCCAGCCGGTTCTCACGGGGATGCGGCCGGACGGAGATGCGGTATCTGGATGGGTCGAGCGACAGCATAACCTGCAGCATGATCCGGAAGTCCATGACCTCGGTGTAGAACATGTCCTCCACGTCCTTGTCCGGAGAGCCTTCGTAGATGGGCATGGCCTTCTTGCCAAAACGCATCGAGCTGACAATGCTTTCAAAAGGCGTCCTCGCATCAAATGGGCTCAACAGGTTGAAGCGGGATACAAAGCCAATAACAGGCCGCGAGTCGAGCTTTTCCGGCCGCCGGCCCTGGCAGAGCCGGGACAGGCGCGGGTGCCCGACCACCTTGCATTTGGGCAGGTACTCGGGGTGGTATTCATGGAATGAGTTCAGGTGCGCAGCCCCCCACAACAGATAGCCGCAGACCGACTTGTGCCACGGGTCATACTTCCCGGGTTCGTCCCCAAAATACTTGCCGTTCAGGCGCTTGAGGGTGCCGGTGGCCTGTCCTATCGCTTCCGTCTGGAGGATAAACACATTACCAGGCAAGGCCGTAGCATCCGGGAAGGCGCCAAAGAAATGGAGCAACGATGGCAGGATGATGGCGTCAAAGATGTTCCAGTGCCGCAGCACATGGTCCGTCGTAAAGCGGTTGCCATAAACCAGTTGCCCGCCCCGGCTCTCCAGTTCCTTCTTCAGGGCCGAAGCAACCACGGCATCGCGGGCCAGTTCATCAATGTGGAAATAAACAAGCATTCAGAATTTTTCGTTTAGGGCGCCAAGTTGCAGACTGGCTGCATGCGGTTCAATAGGGAACCTCTGTCAGTGCGGCCACATCCGCCGGACGCAACTGGCCCTCACCCTGCAGAACCGGGTACGGCTTTTGCCGTGCCGTATGCAGGGCGTGGCCAGGCATCAGAATGGCATTGATTGCCCGACGCGGGGTGTTCGATGTATTGACGCCGGACCGATGCAGCAAGCCGGCATGGAAAAACAGGCAGTCCCCCGGCTTCATTTCAACCGTGACGACATCCTTGGCGGGCGCATATTGCGTCTCCAGTTCCGTCGCCAGCAGATGTCCCTGCCCAATCACGCCATGCCGATGCGAACCAGGAATCACCTGCAGCGATCCAGATGCCTCGGTAGCCTCATCCAGAGAAAACCAAAGGGCGAGCTCAGGCTGCACGTTGGTCGGCCAGTCCAGCGAAACATCCTGGTGCCAAGGAAGAGGCGTACCGCCCATCGCGGGCTTGTCCATCATCGTGACACGCATGACGGATGTCATATCGCCCAAGAACTTGGCGCAAATGTCTTTGACCCATTGGCTTTGCAGCTTTTCCAGAAAAACATCGTCGTATTCCAGGTCCGCGATTTTCCGATACGCCACATCCGGACCGCGATAGCCCATTTCCGATTTTTGCACATCTTCATACCTGCCGGACTCGGTATCCGCCTGAAAACGCCGGCCGGCCTTGGCGAACTTCCCGCGAACGATGTCTTCCAGCCGCGTCCGCATGTCCTGGATATCCTTTTGGGAAAATCCATTCCGGACGATGAAATAGCCAAGCTCGGCAATATCCTGAATATGGCGATCGTTTTTCATAATGATTCTGAAGTTTGATGGTTCAACTATCAACCCAGGCGTTCATTACCAACAGGTTCTACCGCCATCGACCACCAGATTGAAGCCCGTGACATAACTGGAAGCATCAGATAGCAAATAGACCATCGAGGCCTTGTACTCATCTTGCGCCGCCATTCGGCCCATCGGGATGCGATAGGCCAGTTTTTCCACGAATTCCTCATTTTGGCCGTTGAATACACCTCCGGGTGAGATTGCGTTGACCCTGACCCCATTCTCCGCCCAGTAAGTCGCCAGGTATTTGGTCAGTCCGACCAAGCCTGCCTTCACCACGGAGTATGTCACCGGCTTCACCGGCTGGCTCTCGGGCGGCAGATCAGGCTGGCGATAAATGCGTTGATCTGGTGCGATGACGGCGAGGTCGGAGGCCACATTGACGATAACGCCGCCGCCATGCGTAGCCAGGTAGTGCCCGAACACCTGGGAACAAAGAAAGGCACCGGTCAAACCCACCGAGACGTCAGCATTCCAATAGTCTTCCGTCAGATTTTCGAAACGGGTCAGCTTTTTGGCATCGGCGCCAGGCCCGACCTTCGGATCGTTGGCCGCGTTATTCACCAGCCCGTCCAGGCGACCGAACGTTTGTGTGATTTTTCCCAGGCAGGCAATGATTTCTTGCTTGTCCGCGATATTGCAGACCAAACCAAGCGTCTTGATTCCGTAGTCCGCCTCAAGCTTGCCCACGACTGTTTCAAGGGAGGCCTGGTTGATATCCAGCAGCACCGGTATGCCACCCGCCTCTGCCACCGCTTCTGCATGCTTCCTGCCAAGCAGTCCGGCACCGCCAGTGATGACGATCACTCGGCCCTCGAGCGAAAATCGATTGACCATTTTTTCGTTCACGATAATTCCTCTGTCTTTCCTGATTCAAGTGACCTTTTCGCTGCAAGACAAATCTCCAGCACAGCCACGCCTTCCTCAAGCGGGATGGGCGGCTTGACGCCATTTTGCGCACTCGCGATGAAGTCCCGGACTTCTTGAAGGAACATATCGTTTCGCTGAAATTGATCGAACAGGATGACCTCGGGTTCAGCGGCCGACAGGAGATGGATTTCCAGTCGGTTGGCGCGGTAATCGAATATCGCAGAACCTTTGTCCCCAACGACGTGGATATAGCGTTTCGCCGGCTTTTGCAGGAAATCCAGATGAATGTGCACAGGAAAATCTCGGCCGGCGTGCTGGCAGGACAGGAGAATGTCCGCGGTATCCTCGACATTCAGTTCCAGATCGGAAAGATGCCCCCCCATGGCAGACACCTTGTGTGGCCTCCCGAACAACCAGTAAGCCATGTCGATTTCATGGCTCAGGCAAAGAATCACCCCGCCGCCCTGCTCTTTGCGCGCGGCATGACTCTCCCGGTAATCTTCGTAGGGATGCATCCCTGGCAGCCATTCTCCAAAATGCAGGTCCGCCGAGGTGAGACAACCCAGTAAGCCGTTTCCAATCAACTCTCTGATCTTGATGTAACCGGGGTGGTAGCGCTGCTGGTAGCCAATCATGCAAGTCAGTTGCTTATCCTGCACAAGCTTCATCAGTGCGGCAACATCCGCGTCGCTGTGGCTCAACGGCTTCTCTATGAAAACGTGGCACCCCGCCCCAGCGGCAGCCAGCGCCGTGGCAACATGCATCGAAATCGGATTGGTGACGAAAACAGCATCGGGCTGCCAAGCCAACGCCCCCTCCATGCTGTAGAAACAGCGCAGTGCGTAGTGCTCTTCCGGCTTGCTGTCAAATGTCGCCTCCAGCTTGTCAGAGATCACGATGTCAAGTCTGCGCGAGCGATAGGCCGCAATCTCCGCCTTGCCGTTAGTCACGGATTCAATCATCCGAACATGGCGCTGACCAATCGAGCCGAGTCCGCAAATCAGGAATTTTTTCACGATGGATGTCTCACTGCCGGTGCATCTTGAACGACAGACACACCTGATTTCTGCCGTTCGCGCAATTGCGCTTCCGCCAGCCCTACTTCGTCCGGATAATCCACGTCCGCGGCTGGTTCATCGATGAGGAACGGCAGAATGATATTTCCAGTCGTCGAATTCATTTCGAGAATGACGTTTGGGCGCGTGATGTCGATGTACCCGTCCTGCCAGTACACCAGTGGGAGTTTCTGCCTTGGCTGGTTATACGGCTCCTTCACATCGGGCAGGGTGGCGACGGGCTGCATGTATCCCCGCGCATCAATGGTCCACATTTTGAACGGGGACTCGGAGGCCAGATGGACCGAGCGCAATGAGTCGATATCCGGGCGGGAGGCAAAGACCTCAATGGCCTTGTCGATGACGGCCGGCGACCTGGACGGTGGCGTGGGACGCAGATTGATCACCATGTCAGGAACATAGTTTTCGTGGTCCTTCAACCATTTGAGGGCGTGCTGGTGGAACTCGACATCGACCGCAAAATCACCGGATATCTCCGCCGGGCGCAAAAATGGAACTTCCGCGCCATACTCCTTGGCCACCCTGGCGATCTCCTCGTCGTCCGTAGTGACGATGACGCGAGTGATGTGTTTCGCCGCCAGCGCATGCTCGATCGCCCAGGCAATCATGGGCTTGCCGAGCAAGGGGATGATGTTCTTGCGCGGCACGGATTTGGAGCCGCCGCGGGCGGGAATCAGGGCCAGCACTTCGCCCAGCGTTCCTTGGGACATATTTTCCACTCCGGATTTCGTGATGGTACCGCTCAGCCGGTCAGGAACTCAGACAACTTGAGGTGAAAGTCTCTCGTCTGGGCTCTCATGGTTTCCCGGGCACGCAAAAATTCTTTCCTTACCGCCCCCCCGTTATCGAGTGCGTAGGCCGCCCTTTCATAAAGCTTGTCCGCCGCGGCAATATCGAATGCATCAACCGCCTGATCGTTCAAGCCGATTCGACCAATGAAGTCGGTCATCCGATCCTGGGTCGTGAAGGGCACCATAGGCGTCCCCAAGCCGATGCAAGGCGACATGGAGTGCACGCGCATGCTGATCGCCAGGTCCGCCTTTTTGTAGCGCCCATAAAAATAGGCGGTATGGGCGGCGCGGACAAGACCGGTGGCCACCATCCTCTGGTGCGCGAGGCGGGGGCGGATGCGCTCGATGAACGTGCTCATCATGCGGAAGTCATCGAAATAATGGGGGCACAGGATGAGATTCACCGGATATCGTTCCGACAGCCTCTCCAGAGCGGCAACGAGTGAATCGACCACATGGGTGCGCGACCGGTTGCTGCGCCCATCAACCGAGAATTTTTCATCGTAGCGATGGCTCGAATCCTCGTCGTTGAACGAGATCATGATGTTCCGCGCACCCGGCTCGATCTCGGGGTAGTCCCCATCCGCCGCCCGGACAAAGACGGCCGAATCGGGGATTTCCAGTATGTCCTCATTGTCGATTCCGGTCAGTTCCCTGAGCCACTGCCTTGTTCCGTCATTCCTGAGGGTCAAGAGCATGTTTTTCGTGGAAAGAATTCTCTCGACCGTTGCCTTGAGCTTGTCAACGTGGTGATAAGTCTGCCCGGGCCAGTGGCGATAGCTAAGGCCGTAAAAGACAACCGGCTTCTTCAGCTTCGGCCATAACTCAAACGGCAATTCAAAGCGGGTTCCGGTGCGGTCGTTGTAGTCCCGTCCATTGAAGGTGACAGCGCCGCCAACAATCAATCCGTCCGACTGGTTGACCTTGTCGACGAAGGCCTGGTCAAAATCGAGAAGTCGAAAGGTATAGTCGTCCCAGGCCTCCCGTTGCCAGCGCACGGGACAGGGGAAGTCTTCATCGATGGTCGATTCGAGCCCGCTGACGAGCGCACCGTTGCCGACATTGGTGCTGTTGAAATTTGCAAGGTGAATCACGTTCAGCGGGTTCTTACTGTTCATCGCCCATGGCCTCTATTACATCAATCATTATTCAATCGGAAGCCGGTATCGGTGAGTCACTGATGCGTGACGAGAGCGGGCACACGGCAACGCTTCAGCGATCCGGCCGGAAATATTCCTTCTCCACCAGCCCACACAGGATATGACCCACCACGATATGGCATTCCTGGATACGTGCCGTATCAGCAGAAGGAATGCACAGGCAATCGCAGAGCGCCCTCAAGCGGCCACCACTTTGCCCGGTCCACCCCACGGTCGATATATCGAGCTCCCTGGCAACCTGCACGGCAGCCAGAACGTTGGGGCTGTTGCCGCTGGTTGAAATGGGAATGAACACATCCTCCGGTTTGGCAATCGCCCGCAACTCACGCGCAAACACCTGTTCGTAGCCGTAATCATTTCCAATCGCGCTCATTGAGGAATTGTTCGCACCAAGCGCCAGCGAGGCCAACGGCGCGCGGTCGAACAGGAAACGGGAGGTAAATTCAGCCGAAAGGTGCTGGGCATCGGCAAAGCTCCCGCCGTTGCCGGCAAAAATCACTTTTCCGCCGCGACGCAGTGAATCGACGCACATGCGTACCAGCCGCTCCAGCAGGCTCAGAGAGGCCGTGTCACGAAGCAAGGCCTGTTTGACCGACAGGGACGCCTCGATCTGCTCTCGAATTTCAATCATTATATTGTCCGCAACTGCCATTGATTTCCCTTGACCTACAAGCTGCCTTCAAGCTTCTCGAGCGCAATCCAGAAACCCTCGCCCCCGTTTTTGTGCCCCTGCCAGATCTCAGGGATAAAGGGCGCTTGCGGGCAGCCGGCCGACAGAATGGACCCCAGCCGCGCAAAATCGATATCGCCCTCGCCGATTTGCAGCCCTTCTCCATTCAGCCCAAGGGCATCACCGAGGTGGAGATGGGCGGTGATGGGCGCAATTTGCTCTGCGAACCGATAAAAATCCAGGCCTAGGTGGTTGCATGTCAGTCGCGTATGGGAGATATCGAAGCACATGCGCAACTGCAGCTTGCGACACCACTCGACAATCTCGTCAATTTTCACAAAGAGGTTCTGGTACCGCTGCCCGCCGAAATGCCACGGGAATGGCGCCATGGTTTGCGGGATCAATTCCACGCCGTCCCGATCCAACTCGGACAGGCTTTGCGCAAAACGTTCGTAGTATTCGGGGATGACGGCCGCCGGCAACGGCGCATCCATGGTGAACCCGCCGATGTTGGCCACAATCATGGGGCGCTTCGTTTTCGGGAAAAAGCGCTTGAGATCACGGGTGATATTGATCACCCTTTGCGTTTCACGCACCGACTCTGCACGATAGACCGGATCCGGCGACGCCAGATCCATCAATTTGCTCCCCGTGAATAACTCGGGCGCGTGCACCACAAAATCAACCGGGTAAGTTCCCTCGAGATAATCATCCAGTTTGAGCTCCATGTCGGAGTAGGACAGGTGAAACTCGTACAGGTCCGGCTGGATTCGCTTGGCGTAATCCTTGAAGTCGTGGTAGCGGACTGGCACGCCCCACGGGCGCCGGAAAGCATAGCTTCGCGGCTCGATGCGCTCGTTCTTCAGGTCGGAAGGGTAGAAAAAATCCTCCTCTTCCATATCATGCTGAATGGTCCGCCCGAGCAACTGGTCGTAATACAGCGGAGACAAGCCCTGCCCAGGACTGCGCACCTTGATGTGCCGGGGTTCAATGACAGTACCCTTGCCCAGCTTGCTGGCAGTAACCAAGCTCTTGCCAAGATTTTCCCGGTTGATCATCTCGCCTTGGGAAATTCGACGTTCTCCCCCATCGCCCAACGCCTCTTCAATTTCCCGCACCCCTTCAATCAAACGCTTGAACTCGGCAAACTCCAGGCTTGCCGCATGGTCGGGGCCTTCCATGGTTCGATCAAGGGTGAAATGGCGCTCGATAACGCAGGCGCCCAAGGCAACCGCCGCCAAGCTCACGGCCGTGCCGCGTTCATGTCCGGAATATCCGACCAACGGATGGATGCCGCGCAGTTGTTCCATCCAGCGCAATTGGATGTCGTGCAATGGAGCGGGATACGTACTGTTGCAATGGAGCAGGACGAACTGCGCATTGCGCCGATTGAGGAAATCTACGGCCGCCTGCACTTCCCCTTTGCTGCTCATGCCCGTTGACAAGATCAGAGGCTTACCAGTCAAGCAAAGCTTATCCAGGAGCGGCAAGTTGGTCAGGTCTGCTGATGCGACCTTGTAGGCCGAGACCCCCATTGCAGCAAGCGCATCGACACTTCGACCATCCCAAGGCGTGCAGAGGTAAAGAATGCCCTTTTGCGCGCAATGCTGCGCAATCCTCTTGTGCTCGTCAAGCGAGAGTTCGAATCGGCGCAGCAGGTCGAGCACGTACTCCGTCCCTAGGTCCTCGCCATCCTTGCGCAGGGTGCGCTGCCGATACACCTCATCCAAGTGGCGCATCTGGAATTTGGCGCAGTCGACGCCCATTTCAATAGCGAGATCCACCATTTGGACAGCCCGATCGAAGCTGCCATTGTGGTTGTTGCCGATCTCGGCGATGATAAAACTGCGCTTACCACCGACTTCGAAGTTTCCAATCCTGATATTCATTAGGTCTCGATTTCCACCTGATTTTTACGTTCCCGGGCCGACCATGCGCGCAAGCCATCCTGCTCGAACCGGAATGGACGAACATTCAACCCCTCCGCGCCAAGGTAATCGATCAGAAGATGCTTCTGGAACGGCGGGGCATAAAACAGAAAGAAACCGCCGCCGCCAGCGCCAAGGAGCTTACCGCCGATAGCGCCATTGCGCAGTGAATTGTCGTAGATGCGGTCCAGTCGCTCATTTGATATCTTATTGCTGAACTGGCGTTTGTACTGCCAGGCCTCATGCAAGGATTGTCCAAACTGGAACAGCCTGCCACGCAGCAGATGGTTGCGCATCCGGTAGGTCAGCTCCACATTCGACTGCACCTTCTGGCGGATCGCTTCCTGCTGCATATGTTGGTGCTGATCCTGATGGATATCACCGGAGTCATGTGGCGTGCCGGTATCACATAGAACCAGGCTTTCTTCCAGCTCAAGCAGGACATCGGAATGAATGCGCAGCGGATGAACAATATTCTGATCCATCCTGAATTCCATGAAGTTGAAACCGCCAAATACTGTCGCGTATTGGTCCTGCCACCCACCAGCCACGCCCAGATACAGGCGCTCCGCCTGGAAGGCCAGCTCGGCCAACTCATGGAGATCCCATTTGTCCTGCCGAAACTGGTTAAAGCACCCCAGAATGGCGGCCGAAATGACCGCGGAACCACCCAGGCCGGAGTTCATCGGAAAATCCGAGTTCAGGTACAACTCAAAACCAAACTCCGGATGCACCGCCTTGAGCAGTGCTTGAATAAGGCCGAACCGCCCCGGCTGCACCAAAGCTCTCGCCAGATCATCCGCATACAGGGATTGGCCGAGATCGCGAGAGTGGATGATGATCTTCTTGTCGTTGCGCACACGCATCGTCGCATGGCTGTACAAAGAGATCGTGGTGTTGATAACGGCGCCATTCTCGCCAGCGAAATAATGCGTGAGATCAGAACCACCACCGCCAAAGCTGATTCGCACCGGCGAGCGAGCCCGCGCATAGGTGGGTTCTTCGTCCGGGACCGGAAAATGGTCGCGGCTGACGATGCCGGCGAGTCGCCGCCGGCTGTCGAGCAGCGGAATCACGCGAATATGGTGGTCCAACTGCTTGAGCAAAACCTCCCGCGGCGTCGCTTCATCGGCCCACACAAAATTTTTGTTGGAAAACGCCCCGACCATTTCGGAAATTGGGGCGCCCTCAATCAAGCGCTGGCGAATATCGCCGTCGGTGGCAACGCCAATCACGGCCCCATCAGAGTCGGTCACCATGATAATTCCATGATGATTGGCGCTGATTTTCTGCAGAGCATCGCGCAATGGCGCACTCTGGGAAATTAAAAAAATGTCCAGGTTCACAGCTCCCCCGTTTTTCCAGATTCAATCCAGCGGCAGAAACGGAAATAGTCCTGCGGAATGCCGATGTCGATAAAGTCGGTGCTTAGCGCAACAGCATTCAATTGACGACTATCCGCAAGAAAGGGGAACAGATCCCGCTCCACAGAGTATGGCTCACCGTTCCAGCGCTGAAACGCACTGCAGTCCAGGTGATACAGACCGGCATTGATCCATCCCGGGCCGGTACTTTCCTGCTTCTCTTTGAATGTAACTACTTTATTGTTTTCTATTTGAACACTCCCGTATCGCTCCGAGTTCTCTACCTTGACCGCCGCCATGCTTGGTGCATCCGAAAGAACGAGCTGCTGAATACCAGATCCAATCCAGGTATCTGCATTCGCAACCAGAAATGTGCCTGCCATTTTCAATTCCCTGACCGCAAAGGCAATTGCACCGCCAGTACCCAGGGGCCGGGGCTCAACCACCGTTTTCAGGGCGCACCCCCCAAGGCTACCTGTACGCTGCTGCGCCAGCAGGAAATCGGCAATCATTTCAGCCTGGTAATGCAACAGAAAAGTCAACTCGGACACTCCTTGCTCAACCCAGCTTTCAATCAAGTATTGTAAGTAAGGGCGCCCGTTCACCGGCGCAAGAGGTTTGGGCACTTCGGCTACCGCCGAGCGCAGACGCGTTCCGAATCCTCCCGCGAGGACGAGCAGCCTAACCATGTGCCCGACTTTCACCGATCAGTAAATGACTTGCAGCTCTTGGCCCCAGCCCGCCCGCCACCGAGCGCACAGACATCCATTCAAGCTTGCCCCCAAGGCATGCGACAAGACGAATCAATACGCCCCCGATCGAGGTTGAGATGCGCTCGTTTTCATGCTCTAGCCAGATCACCGCCCGCTCAAGCACATCAGGCTTCCTCGTTCGCCATTCGGCGAAAGCTTGAACTCATTTCGATCAGTTGGTCGAAAGTGCCCTGCGCCACGATGCGCCCCTCCCGCACCTCGACAATGAGGTCGCACCGCCGCACCGTCGTTAGCCTGTGGGCAATTATGAGGATCGTGAGATCGCGGTTGAGCGCATCGATCGCGTCCATCAAGGACTGTTCCGTGATGTTGTCCAGCGCGCTGGTCGCCTCGTCGAACACCAGCACACTCGCCTGTTTGTACAGCGCGCGCGCGATGCCAACCCGCTGACGCTGCCCGCCAGAAAGTCGAATACCACGCTCACCGACCTGGGCGAAATACCCCTCGGGACGACTCTCCACAAAGTCGGCAATCTGCGCCTGGCGCGCAGCCAATTTCACGCGATCAAGATCAATCTGTTCAAGTGGTACCCCCAGCGCTATGTTTTCAGCCACGCTTGCATCCGCGAGATAAATACTCTGCGGCACATGCGCAATGGTGCGCTGCCAAGCCCGCAGCCGACGGCCTGTTATGGGCAGGCCATCGACCAGGACCTCCCCCCGGGAGGGCTCCAGCAACCCCATCAGCAAGTCCAATGCGGAGCTCTTGCCGCTGCCCGTAGCGCCCACAAAACCGACTCGCGCGCCTTTTGGAATCAGCAAATTAAAATTCTTCAGCACCAGCGGGCCGTCGTCGCCATAGTGAAAGTGAACCGCGTCGAATCGAATGGCATCCCGGAATACCAGCGGTTCAGGAGCGGGCTCCAATAACTCGGCATGCACCGGTTGATCCAGTAATTCAATAGTGTCGGCCAAGGATGCCTGATTGCCGATTATCGTGGCCCACGCGCTGAATCCCTGCTGCAGGGCTGGCAGCAGGCGCTGCGCGCCGAGCGCTAATGCCCCCAGCACAGGAAGAGCACTCGATATTCCGCCAGCTTGGCGACTCAATGCGTAGGCCAAAGTAGCGATCAGGACCATGCCCACGGCCTCCATGGCGAAACGCGGGCTCCCCGCAATAAACACATTGCTCCCCTGCCCTCGACGCAATGGTAAATCAGCCCGGCGATAGGCATCGCAATAGACAGGCTGCGTTCCATCCAGGAGAACGTCCCGGATGCCCCCCAAGCCTTCTTGGATTGACTTGAATACACGTGTCTGCTCTGCTGCGATGAGTTGACTGTTGCGGTGTAGCCGCTTGCGAGTCACCCACGTAATCAGGCCGTAACTGGCGCCAAACCCGGCAATGGAAATCGATGCAACAACCGGATTCACCGCGACTAGAGCGGCCGTAATCGCCAACAACAGCACCGCGGCGCTGATCAGCATAAGGCATTGGGACAGGATGTTCATCGCCCCCCCAACCTTTCCGATCCCGCTCAGCACCGTGCTGGTGTTTCGACTAGCGTGCACCCGGTAGGGCTGGTAGAGCGTCCGCCGGTAAAGCTCAATGCTGAGATCGGAACCGGCTGCATAGGCCACACGGGTGGTCGCCCACAGAAGCAGAATACGCAACGCACCCGCGAGCAGGGCGACACCAGCAAAAGCCACCGTCAAGGGAAACACCAATTCTTCTGCCGACTTGATGCCCCAAACAAGCGCTATTTTTTCAATTAGGGGGGCCTTCAGCACAACTTCTGGCGCAGTGAGTATGCCGAGAAAAGGCAGTACCGCCCCCAAACTGACGACCTCGGCAAGTGCGCTCGCCAACATGAGCCCCATCAGCAACACGAACTGACGCCGGCGACGCGCTCCGATATGAAGCCAGAGACGCCGCAGCAAATTCGACAGGTTATTACCAGATGTAGCGGTGAATGCCATTCATTGATCTACTCGCATCAAACCATACGAGATTTTTTCTGTTGTTTTGATGCTGCGTTCATTGCGCCAAGTCATTCGGAACAACACGTAAAAGAGCCCAATCTTACCGCCTAGCGGTTCAATTTACCCTTCGCATCATCTTCTGCCGTAAGAATCCTCAAACCGAACAATGTCATCCTCTCCCAAATACGAACCGCTCTGGACCTCAATGATTTCCAGCGGCACCTTGCCCGGGTTAGCCAGCCGGTGGATTTGCCCCAAGGGGATGAACGTGCTCTGATTTTCGCTCAGCACCGTGACCTTGTCCCCGTTGGTGACTTCGGCGGTACCGCTGACCACCACCCAATGTTCAGCACGATGATGGTGCATCTGCAGTGACAACGAGGCCCCAGGTTTGACGCAGATGCGCTTGACCTGGTGGCGCAGACCGACGTCCACACCGTCATACCACCCCCAGGGGCGGGCCACACGGCGGTGCTGCACGGCCTGCGAGGCATCCAGCGCCTCCAGCCGTGCCACTACTTCCTTGACGCCTTCGGCGTACGCAGCATCGACCACCAGCACGGCATCCGGTGTATCGATGATGAGCAGGTTCTTGGTGCCCAGCGCCACCACGGGACGTTGGCCGGCGGCATGAATGTAGGTGCTGCTGGCGTGCAGGTGGTGCGCCCGCTCGGCCTCGCCACCGCTGCGGTTGCCTTGCGCGTCGGCTTGCGCCAGATCGGCCACGGCGTTCCAACTGCCGACATCATTCCATTCGCCAGTAAAGGGGAAGACGGAAATGCCGCCCTCACTTTGGGCGAGGGCTGGCTGTTGCGAGAGCGGCTCCATCACCGCGTAGTCGATGGACTGGCTACGGCACGTGGCGAACGCCTGCGCATCCGGGCGGGTGAAGGAACCGTCCTGCTGGGGTTGCCGCATGGCTTGGCGGCAAACCTCCAGAATATCGGGCGCATGCGTCTGCAACGCGTCGATCAGCGTTTGGGCACGCGCCAGGAAGATGCCGGCATTCCACAAATACTGACCACTTGCCAAAAGCTCCAGCGCCCGGTCCTGCGCAGGTTTTTCCACGAACTGCGCAACCACAAACCCACCGTCATCCCTTGGCGTCCCCTTCTGGATGTACCCATAAGCCGTACTGGGAAAGCTGGGTACGACGCCAAAGGTGACCAACCGCCCGGCGCGAGCGGCCGACTGCGCCCCGCGCACCATATCCACGAAAGTCTGAATATGGGGAATATGGTGATCGGCAGGACAAAACAGCAGCAGGGCATCCGGTGTGGCCGTAAGTGCGGCCAGCGCCATGGCGGCGGCGGTGTTCTTGGGCTGTGGCTCCAGTATCTGACGCACGGTCACATTCGCTTCTGCGGCCGCCTCCGCGACCAGAAAGCGGTGCTCTTCGGACGACACACAGATGATGCCGTCAGCAGATCCCTCCAGCAGAGGCGCTACACGCTCCAGCGTGAGCTGGAGCAGCGACTTTCCTGCCAACAGGGGGATGAATTGCTTAGGGAAAGCTTTGCGCGACAGCGGCCACAGGCGGGTACCGCTGCCACCACAGAGAATGACGGGATGGATCATGCCGGAGGTTGGGAAATCGAGTGCATGACTGCATTGTAAGTTGCAGCCTTTCTCTCACACGTTCACCCCAACCTCTATGCAGCGCCGCCGTCGGCACACCTCAGAAATGAATGCCCCGCATCATCTGCTGCAGGGCAATAGCCTCTGCGGACAATTGCTGTTTCACCGGCTTCTCACCCGGCTTCTGCCCCTTGGCTGCCGTGGAGTCGGGGAACATGCGGAAGCTGGTGTTCATGGCAATCTGCGCAATGCGCGGCACCAAGGCATGCATCAGCTGCCCCGTGATACCCAGCCGGGTGGCAATGCGTACCGGCTTGAAGATGCAGGCCTGTGCCACCATGTCAGCCGCCTGTTCTGGCGACAAGGTCGGCACATTGTTGTACAGGTTGGTGGGCGCGATCATGGGCGTGCGCACCAACGGCATGTTGATGGTGGTAAACGAGATGCCCTGGTCGGCAAACTCGCTGGAAGCGCAACGGGTCCAGGCGTCCAGCGCCGCTTTGGAGGCTACATAGGCACTGAAGCGGGGGGCGTTGGTGAGCACGCCAATCGAACTGATGTTGACCACATGCCCCTTCTTTTTGGCCACCATGCCCGGCAGGAAACCCATGGTGACACGCAGGCAGCCGAAGTAGTTGAGCTGCATGGTGCGTTCGTAGTCATGGAAGCGGTCGTAGCTGCCCTCGATGGCCCGGCGAATGGAGCGGCCCGCGTTGTTGATCAGAAAATCCACACCGCCATGGTCATCAATGACCTGTTTCACAAAGCGATCGCAATCGACCATGTCGGCAATATCCGCGGGATAGGCCCGGAAGCTGTAACCCTTGGCCTTGGCCTCTTTACAAGCTTCCTCGAGTTTGTCCACATCGCGCCCGCAGATGAGGGTAATGGCCCCGGCTTCGGCAAACTTGTGCGCTGCCGCCAAGCCAATACCCGAAGAGCCCCCGGTAACCAGCACCACCTTGCCGGCCACCGTACCCTTGAGCGAGCGGTCGATGTGCAGATCGGGATCCAGATGGCGCTCCCAGTAGTCCCACAAGCGCCATGCATAGTCTTTCAGATTGGGGCACTCGACGCCCGTGCCCTTGAGCATGGCCTGCGCATCGCGGCAGTCAAAACGGGTCGGGTAGTTCACGAACGTGAGCATGTCTTCGGGCAGGCTCAGGTCTTTCATGATGGCGTGACGCACGCGACGCACCGGCGCCAGCGCCATCAGGCTCTTGGTGACACTGCGGGGAATAAAACCCAGCAAAGCCGCGTTGACAAACAGGTTCATCCGCGGTGCATGCGCGGCCTTGCCAAAGATGTCCAGCACGTCACCCACACGGTAACCCACCGGGTCCACCAGGTGGTAGCACTTCTTGTCGATACCCGTTTTGTGGCTGATGGCGCTCAAGGCGTCGACAACAAAGTCCACCGGAACGATATTGATACGCCCCCCCTCCAGACCGATAGCAGGCATCCAGGGCGGCAACAACTGGCGCATGCGCTGGATGAGCTTGAAGAAGTAGTAGGGACCGTCGATCTTGTCCATCTCGCCAGTGCGGCTGTCACCGACCACCATGGCGGGGCGGTACACCGACCACGGTACCTTGCATTCCTTGCGCACGATTTTCTCGCTCTCGTGCTTGGTCATGAAGTAAGGGTGGTCGTAGTTTTCGGCCTCCTCGAACATATCCTCGCGGAACACCCCTTCGTAGAGACCGGCCGCCGCGATACTGGAGACATGGTGGAAATGCCCGGCGTCCAGGACCTTGGCCAGCTCCACGGCATTGCGCGTGCCTTCGATGTTGACGGCAATCTGGCTCTCTTCGTCGGCACCCAGGTCATACACCGCTGCCAGGTGGTAAAAGTGGTCAATCTGACCCTTAAGCCCTTTGATGGCATCCGTTGCCAAGCCAAGTTTTTTACGGGTTAAATCGCCGAAAACGGGCACCGCACGCGCGGCACTCTTGGCGTCACCCAACCCCCAGAAAACGCGCAAGTCATCTACCTTCCCAGCGCTCTCCTGGCGAAGCAAAAAATAGACTACAGAACCCTTGCGCTCCAGCAGTTTCTTGACAAGCCGTTTACCAATAAATCCGGTGGCGCCGGTAACAAAATACTGCATACACACTCCCATTAAGGGGAGCATTCTTACCCAAATTACGTCGACGGATGTTCAGCGTAAACCCGCACACAACCTAGACAAGACGGATGTTCCCATTGGGAAAACCGCAAGTTAGAAAAGCCCACCTAAACATGAACCCGTACTGCGCGTAAAGTTAGCACGCGGGGTGGAATGTCATGCCCACGCCCGCGCGCAACCCCTATTTTTTCCTGGAGCTCCCCATGGTCACCAAACTCAAAAAGAAATCCGGCACCACCAAGGCAACGGGTGCCCAACTGTCCGGCTCGGTCAAGGACTCGGCGCAGCAAATCTGGCAAGCCGGGCTGGGCGCTTTCACCCGGGCGCAGGCAGAGGGTTCCAAAGCTTTTGAATCCCTGGTCAAGGAAGGCATCAGCATCCAGCGCAAGACCCAGGCCGCGGCGGAAGAAAAAATTTCCGAGGCCACCAACAAGATGTCCACCATGGCAACCGACATCTCCGCCAAGGCATCCGGCCAGTGGGACAAACTGGAAAATATTTTCGAAGAACGCGTGGCCAAAGCCCTGAACAAACTGGGCGTCCCCTCCGCCAAGGATGTCAACGCCCTGATCGATCGCATTGATGAACTGAACAAGGCGGTTCAAAAGCTTTCCACCAAGGCCCCTGCCGCCAAAACGGCAGCCCCCAAGGCCAAACCAGCAGTTGCCCGCAAGCCAGTCAAGACAGCAGTCAAACGCGCGGCACCGGCCCGCAAGGCCACACGGTCGGGCGCAAGCAAGTCCGCAGCGTCAACACAGGCCGAGTAACCGCCGCGGCAATGGGTAGAGGAAAGGGGCGCTGCGGCGCCCTTTTTTCCAAGAGGACACCGCCCCCGTCACCGACCGCAGTCGACGCACCTGGACTTATTGCATCGCAGCAATCAAAAACCGCATGGCACTCTACACTTTGCATCTATGAAGGCCTCCACAGAAACCCCTCCCAAAATCGCCCTGGCGCTCGCGGGCGGTGGCCCCTTGGGCGCGATTTACGAAGTCGGCGCCATGTGCGCGCTGGAAGAGTCCTTGAACGGCTTGGACTTCACCAAACTGCACCATTACGTCGGCGTGTCTGCCGGGGGGTTCATTGCCGCTGCGCTGGCCAATGGCATGTCGCCACGGGAACTGTGCGCGTCCTTTATTGAAAACGACAGTGAGCCCTCGGAAACCTTCGACCCCTCTTGGCTGATGGAGCCCGCCTACAGCGAATTTGCCCGGCGCGGCATCATGCTGCCCGGTCTGGTCGTTTCCGCTTTGTGGCACCTGGCAACCGGCCGGAAGTCGTTGATGAGCGCGCTGGAACACCTGAGTCCCGGCCTGCCCACCGGGGTCTTTTCCAACCAGCAAGTCGACACCCAACTGGCACGGTTGTTCAGCCGCGAGGGGCGGACCAACGACTTTCGCAAACTCAAGACGCACCTCACCCTGGTTGCGACCAACCTGGACAGCGGCGAAGCCGCCCCCTTTGGCCGCCCAGGCTGGGACCATGTCCCCATCTCACAGGCAGTACAAGCCAGTTCCGCCTTGCCGGGCCTATTCCCGCCGGTGGAGATTGATGATCAGTATTACGTGGACGGGGCCCTGAAAAAAACCATGCACGCCTCCGTGGCCCTGGAAGACGGCGTGGATTTGATGATTTGCCTCAATCCCCTGGTCCCGTTTGATGCCACGTCCCCGCAGGTGGCCAAGGTCATGCAACGGGGGCTGCCGGCGAACCGGCGCGAAATTCCGCGCATTGTCGATGGCGGACTGCCCGCCGTGCTCAGCCAGACCTTTCGCTCCATGATCCACTCCCGCATGGAGCTCGGCATGAAGCATTACCACCACGGCTACCCCGACACGGACATCATCCTGATTGAGCCGGACCATCGCGACCCTGAGTTGTACCTGGCCAATACCTTCAGCTATGCCCAACGCCGCCACCTGGCGGAACACGCCTACCAGCAAACACGCCAGATGCTGCGCTCACGCAAGACCGGGCTGTCGGCCAAGCTGGCGCGCCACGGCATCAGTCTGAACCACGACGTGCTGGACGACCCCAAACGCCATCTTTCCGCCCCCGCCAAGCCGCCCACCCGGATCGGGCAGGCCATCTCACGCCTGCAGGAGGTGATGGATGACCTGGGCGACGCCGTAAAGACCGCCACCCACGCGCAGCCCCACTAAGCAGACCATGGTCAAAAAAGCACCCCGCCGCACGGCAGAGCGCATTCTGGAAGTCACGCTGGAACTGTTCAACCGGTTTGGCGAGCCCAACGTTTCGACCACACTGATTTCTGCCGAACTCGGCATCAGCCCGGGCAACCTGTACTACCACTACCCGGCCAAGGATGAGCTGATCAACTCGCTGTTTGACCGCTATGAGGCCGCACTCAACGAGCTGCTCAATGCCAGCGATGGTGTGCGCGACGTGGAAGATGCCTGGTTTTTCATGCACACCCTGTTTGAGCTGATCTGGCAGTACCGCTTCCTCTACCGTGACCTCAATGACCTGCTGAGCAAGAACCGCCGGCTGGAGACCCACTTCCAGTGGGTGCTCAAGAATAAGACCCGCTCGGTCAAGGCGCTACTGGACGGCATGAGCCGCTCGGGGGCCATCCACATCGACTCCCGTGAAGTGGAGGCAACCGCCACCAGCATGGTGGTTGTGCTGACCTACTGGCTGAGCTTTGAATACGTGAAAGACCCGCGCAACGCGCTGGAGCCTGCCAGCGCGCAGGCGGCCCTGATGCGGGGTGCGCACCACGTGCTGAACCTGCTGGTGCCCTACTTGGAGAGCGCGCAACGCACCCATTTGTTGCAGTTGTCAGGTGCGTACAAGACACCTGTGATACCGTAAAAAAAATATGAAGTTGCCACCGCGCCCCACGGCACGGCAGGCAACCACCGACGCACACAGAGGAGACCGCAGCCATGGCGCCATGGAACACCTTCGCCCACACCGGCGACTACCCGTTTGACGCCGCCAGAGTAACCACCCACTGGGGTCGCCTGCATGCCGGTGACCTGGAACCCTTGCCCCGGGATTCCAGAGTCCTGTCCGCCTGGGCCCTGTTCCACCAGGGTGCGTTCCAGCAAGCCGTGGAAACGGCGTTGCAGGCAGGCCCCGCGGGCATCACCGTGGCCAACAAGGCGACCTGCATGTACGCCAACTACCTGGAGCCCCGGGAGCAAACCCGGCTCGATCTTTTCTTGCAGGTGGCCCAGCGGGCCGCGGAGCAGGCGGCGGCGGAGCCAGGCAATGCCAATGCGTTTTACTGGCAGGCCTATGCCCTGGGCCGCTACAGCCAGTGCATCAGCGTGGCCAAGGCCTTGGCGCAAGGACTCGGCGCCCGCGTCAAATCCGCGCTGGAAACGGTCTTGCACCTGCAGCCCCGGCACGCCGACGCCCACGTCGCCCTGGGGGCCTTCCACGCCGAAGTCATCGACAAGGTAGGGACCCTGATTGCCCACATGACCTACGGCGCCAAGAAGGAGACCAGCCTGCACTGCTTCGAGCAGGCGCTTGACCTCAATCCCGGATCAGCCATTGCCATGGTCGAATACGCCAATGCCCTGGCCATGCTGGAAGGCGAACCCCGCATGGCAGAGGCCACCCGTTGGTACGAACGTGCCGCCGCCCTGCCGGCACTCGACGCCACGCAGCGGCTGGATGTGATGATGGCCCGGACCGAGCTGGCCGCCTGATACCGCAGCCGGGTGGCCCTGCGGGCCAGCCGGGCGCTATTCGCCCCAGGGCAACATCAAAGTCACCACCGACAGCTTGGCAAACTCCGGCTCAAATCGGTTGATGATGTTCTCCGGGTCCGGACACAGCGTGGAGTCTGATACCAGGCCAAACTGCACACCCCCCCCGTAGCTCAGAATGGAAACACCCAGTCCCACGGTTCCGCTTTGCGGCACCCAGAACAGGTTTTCCTCTATGGTGGAGCCGCAAATCTTCAATTTCTCGCGGGGCCCCGGCACGTTGGTCATGACCGCCGTGGTTTTGCGGGAGAACAAGCCGAGCATGGCATCCTGCAACGGCTTCACCAGCAACCCGGCAACTGCCACCAGCCCGAAAGCCAGCAGGGGTTGCATGCTGCCCTTGAGCGCCAGCATGCGCCGGCGCACTTCGTACAGCCGCTCCACCGGGTTGTCCAGCCCGATCGGCAGCACCAGGGGCGCCAGCCCGAACTGGTTGCCCAGCATATACGCCTGGTCCAGTGACCGCAGGTTCACCGGCACCATGGCACGCACCTCCTTGCCCGTGACGTCCTCGCCGTGCGCCCGCAGGTAGCCACCGATGGCGCCGGCCACGCAACTCAGCAGCACATCATTGATGGAGCAGTTCAGCGCTTTGCCCACCGCCTTGACCTCGTCCAACGGAATCGGTGGGCACCACGCCACCCGCTTGGCCTGGCCCGGCGTACCCTTGAGCCGGGTCGGCGAGTCATCCGCCATGAGCGCCAGCGCCGCCAGGTCACTGACGGCCTGGTAGGCCAGCTTGGCCACGTCGACTGAGCCGTGCATGCCCTTTTCCACGCCTTTTTGCGGCTCCATCAACAGCCCTAGGGACTGCACTGCACCCTCTCCGGCGGCGGACAGGGCCTTGACCGTCATGTTGGTAAAGGGTTTGAGCAAAGCGTCCGCCACCCAGTCCTCGGCGCCACCCACGGCCTCCCGGGGGGCGCGCACTGGAGGCTGCGCACCGCCGTCAACCAGCGACTGCGTAACTGAAATCAGGGCGATGCCATCGGCAATGCAGTGGTGAATGCGCACCATCAGGGCCGAGCCGCCCTTGTAGTCCTCCACCAGGTGGAATTGCCAGAGCGGGCGCCGCTTGTCCAGCGGCCGCATGGTGAGTTCCGCCAGACGCTCCTGCAGGGCTTCCTGCTCCTGTCCAGCCGGCTTGGGGGCCAGCTTCTCCACCACCAGGTGGTTGGCGATGTTGAAGGTCGGGTCTTTGACCCAGGTCGCCCCGGCGGCGTCTTCTTCTGCGAACTGCACAAAGCGCGGGTACTTGAGCAGCCGCTCCTGCACCCGCTGGCTCAGCGCTTCATAGCTGATGCCGGGCTGGATCACCCACACACCCACGATCATCATCAGGTTGGAGGGGGTGTCCATGCGCAGCCAGGCCGTATCGACCTTGCTCATGCGTTCCCCATGCAAGCCCAGCGTTCCGACCAGCACATCGGCCACGTTCTTCTGCAGCGTCTGGGTGGCGCTGCGGGTGACCTGGGCGGCCTTGCGGGCTTTGGGGGCCAGGGGAGCCACCCGTGCGGCGACCCGTTTTCTGGCTGTTTTGGCGGCTTTCTTCACAATGACTCGGGTAACCATCTGGGCTCCAAAACAAAGACGAAAAAGATACACACCCGCTGCCGGGGAATGCCCCGCCCTGGGTTGTTCAACCTATTCTGCAGGTAAAACGCAGCTTAAGATACATGGTAAACACCCAAGCGCGCGGGATATCCGCCTTGGGTCCGAGTTTGCCCCCCCTCACGGAGAACCCCATGACCGACCTGAAAGCGAAATTCGAAGCCGCCGTTGCCAACTCGAAAAACCTGACCGAGCGCCCCGACAATGGCACGCTGCTCAAGATTTACGGGCTGTACAAGCAGGCCAGCGCCGGCGACAACACGGAAAAGAAACCCGGTTTCGCCGATATGGTGGGACGCGCCAAGTGGGACGCCTGGAACGGCTTTCAGGGCACCAGCAGCGAAGCGGCGATGCAGCAGTACATCGACCTCATCGAATCCCTGAGCTAAATGGGCAGATAGCCCATACGCAACCTGCGCAAGCTGCTAGCAAAACAATAGCACCTGCGGGTGCTATTGTTTTTTGGCAGAGCCCTTTTTTCCAGCCGCCTTGGGGGCCAGCAAGTCGTCCAGGTTCTTGACGATCTCCGCCTCGATGCGGTCCTTGAACGCCCCCAGCAGAAAGCCCAGCTTGGCATCCAGATCAAAGTGATCGGCGGTGACGTGCAGGGTGCCATTCACGCCGGAGCGGGTAAAAACCACCTCGTCCGCGGCGCCGCCCTCCTTGTAGACGCAGGCCATGCCGAATTCGCTCTCTACGTGCTCGGCCCAGGTAAACGCAATCTTGCGTGCCTCCGCCAAGCCCAGGGAATGTTCGCGTCGAATGTGTAGATTGGCCAACGGGGTGCTCCTGCTGCCTGAAAATTCAGGTGGTTTGGTTCATACTCAGCCGCATCATAAAACCTCTGCGCCCGCCGTTCCCCGGCACACCACCATGCTGTACAAATTCAAATCCAAGGTCACCAGCGACCTCATCATGCTGGAACCCAACGGACGCCAGATGCTGAAAATCATTGGCAAGGCCAGTGAGCCCCCCCAAGGGCAGGGTATCTTGCTGCCGCAGGACATGCCCGCGGCCATTGGGGCGCTGGAGGCGGCCGTGGCGCACGACGAAGCCCTGCGGCAACAGCGGATCCAGGAAGCCCAGGAAACCGGCGAGGCCCCGCCCCAGCCGGAGGCCATTTCACTGCGCCAGCGCGCGGCACCCTTCATCGAGATGCTGCAGCGCTGCCACCGGGCCGACAAGGAAATCGTCTGGGGTGTGTGAAGCCCCCCGCCCGGTTAGCTACTTGTAGCTGCGGGCGTCCTCGATGACCTTGCCGTCATTGGGCAAGCTGCCAGGTTGACGGATTTCCACCTGCCCACGCAACTTGGTCACCTCGCGGATCGCGTCGCCAATCCGTGCCGCCAGCCCCTCGGGGGCGGACGCGGTTTCCACCTGCAGCGTCATCACGTCGTTGGCCATCTCTCCGCTGACCACCAAACGCGCACGCGTGATTTCGGGGAAGCGTTTCGCAACGTCGGCCACCTGCTTGGGGTGGACAAACATGCCCCGGATCTTGGTGGTCTGATCGGCCCGGCCCATCCAGCCCTTGATACGGGTGTTGGTGCGCCCCGTCGGGCAGGTGCCGGGCAGCACCGCCGACAGATCCCCGGTGCCAAAACGGATCAGCGGGTAGCTCGGATTCAGGGTGGTGACCACCAGTTCGCCCACTTCGCCATCGGCCACCGGGTCACCGGTGCCCGGGCGCACGATCTCCACCACCACGGACTCATCCAGCACCAGGCCCTCGCGCGCCGGGGTTTCGTAGGCAATCAACCCCAGGTCGGCGGTGGCATAGCACTGGTAACCGGTAATGCCGCGCTCGGTAAACCAGTCCCGCAGACTGGGCGGGAACGCCTCGCCACCGAACATGGCCCGCTTGACCGTGGGCAGCGCCACCCCCATTTCGGCGGCCTTGTCGATGATGATCTTGAGGAAGCTGGGCGTCCCGATATAGCCGGCGGGCCGCAAGTCCTGCATGGCCTGCACCTGCTGCTCGGTCTGCCCCGTCCCGCCCGGAAACACCGTGCACCCCATGGCATGGGCGCCGGTTTCCATCATGGAGCCGGCCGGCACAAAGTGGTAGCTGAAGCAGTTGTGGATGAGTTCGCCGGGGCGAAAGCCCGCGGCATAAATGGCCCGCGCCATGCGCCAGTAGTCGCGCGTGGTGCTTTCCGGTTCGTAGATGGGCCCCGGGCTGGCAAACACCCGTGGCATGGCCGCACCGAAACCGATGGCGCTAAAGCCGCCGAACACGTTGCCGGGTGCCACCGCGCCCGCTGCCCGGCTGCGGGCCGCCTGCTGGCGCTCCTGCAGCTCGGTTTTGCGGATCACCGGCAAGCGCGCCAGCGCCGCGCGGTCGATCACTGCGGCCGGGTTGACCTCGCCCAGAAGGTCGGCAAATGCAGGCGAGGACGCCTTGGCATGGGCCACCTGGGGGGCCAGGGCCGCCATCAGGGCCGCTTCGCGCTGCGCGGGGGGGCGCACTTCCAGTGCGTCATAGAAAGAGGATGCAGACATCGGGTATTCGTCCTTCACGCCAGCCAGCGCTTGCGGCGCTTGTAGCTCTTCACATCCTTGAAGCTCTTGCGTTCACCGCCGCCCACGCCAAGGTAAAACTCTTTCACGTCTTCGTTGCTGCGCAGATCTTCCGCGGCACCGTCCATCACCACCCGGCCGGACTCCATGATGTAACCGTAGTCAGCATATTTCAGGGCCATGTTGGTGTTCTGCTCGGCCAGCAGGAAGGTGACCTTCTCCTTGGCGTTGAGGTCTTTCACGATCTCGAACACCTCTTCCACAATCTGGGGCGCCAGGCCCATGGAGGGCTCGTCCAGCAGCACCATGCTGGGATTGGCCATCAGGGCGCGGCCAATGGCGCACATCTGCTGTTCACCACCGGAGGTGTACGCTGCCTGGCTGGCACGCCGGGTCTTGAGCCGCGGGAAGTAGGCGTACACCTTTTCCAGGTTGGCCGCCACCTCGGCCCGGCTCGTGCGGGTGTAGCTGCCCGTCAGCAGGTTTTCCTCAATGGTCAGGTGGGCGAAACAGTGTCGCCCCTCCATCACCTGGACCACGCCGCGGCGCACCAGGTCCGCCGGCGAGAGGTTCTCGATCCGTTCGCCCCGCAATTCAATGGAGCCCTTGGTGACCTCGCCGCGCTCACCGGCCAGCAGGTTGGAGATTGCCCGCAACGTGGTGGTCTTGCCCGCGCCGTTGCCCCCCAGGATGGCCACAATGCCGCCCTCGGGCACCTGCAGCGATACCCCCTTGAGCACCAGGATGACGTGGTTGTAGATGACCTCAATGCCGTTGACGTTGAGAACAATGTTGCGCGCCGCTGCGGGCGCAATGGAGGTGGTAGTGGTGGATGGTTCCATAGTGGGTTCTCGTGGTCCAAACGACAGGGCGTCAGCGTCGTGCCGGACGCCCTGTCGTTTGGTGGCTCCGAAGAGCCACCCGGTTATTTACACGTCAGCGATCAGGACTGGCAATCGGTCCCTGGGCGGCGTGTCATCTTC
>JBAQKO010000063.1:0-17942 GCA_049301075.1 Rhodoferax sp. | reverse complement strand
CGTTACTACTGGGACACCATCGAAGCCTGCTTGCCCCCCGAACAGGTGCTGGCCACGCTCAGAGCTGCAGGTTTCTCGGACGTACGCCGGCACATCGAAGTGAAGGGTATGAGCATCCTGGCGGAATACCAGGCCACCAAACCCCAGTAACCGGCCGGCCACCATACCAACGCCATGGGAGTGCGCTGATGTCGGGCCCAGCCATGTTGGCCCATCTGCTCCTGGAACGCCTGTCGCGGCGGGTGCTGGCGCGGATACCGGAGTCGGATCTGGTCATGCACGACCCGACACAAGTTGCAGCCTTCGCAAACTGCGGACGCGATGAAGGCCTGCTGGCGTTCACCCACCTGTTTCATGCGCTGCAGATCACACCCCTCGTGCGCCCCGGTGACCGGGTACTGGATTTGGCCTGCGGGCCCGCCACCCAGCTGGCACAGGTAGCCCGACTCAACCCCCACGCCCGTTTTGTGGGGCTGGATGCCTCCACAACCATGCTCGATATGGCGCGGACCACGCTGGCACACGGCGCCCTGGACAATGTGGAACTGACCACCGGGGACATGACCCGGTTAACCGGGTTTGGCGATGCCAGCATGGACTGCGTCATGTGCACCATGTCCCTGCACCACTTGCCGGACACCCTGGCGCTGGCGCGCACCCTGCGGGAAGTGCGGCGCGTGCTCAAGCCCGGCGGCGCTTTGTACCTGGTGGACTTCGGACGATTCAAGCGCACCCGCACACAGCACTTCTTCGCGCACGATCGCCGGGACTGCCAGAGCGCACAGTTCACGCAGGACTACCTGCAGTCCCTGAAAGCCGCCTTCAGCGTTACGGAGTTGCGTGATGCCATCGCCCTGCTGGGGCCGGATGTTGTCTGTTACCAGACGCCGCTGGCCCCTTTCATGGTGGTGTTCAAGAGCATGGCCCGACGCGCCCTGGATGGCGAAACCCAGAGCCGGATGCGACAAGCCCACGCCAGTCTGATGCCGGCACAGCAACAGGACTTCCGTGTTTTTGCACGCTGGTTTCGCAGCGGCGGATATGCCCTACCCTGCGCCCTGGCGTAATCCGCGAACGCGGCTCACACCATGCCACCATTCACCGAGATGATTTGCCCGGTGATGTACGACGCTTGTTCCGACGCGAGGAATCCCACCAGATCGGCGACCTCCTGTGCCCTGCCTGCACGCTTCATGGGAACCAGTCGCGCAACGGTTTCCGCATCAAACGCGTCCTTGCTCATGTCCGACGTGATGATGCCCGGCGCCACGGCGTTGACCGTGATGCCCCGGCTGGCCAATTCGAGGGCGAGCGACTTGGTGGCGGCATGCAAAGCACCCTTGGCCGCCGCGTAGTTGGTCTGGCCGCGGTTACCGGTAATGCCGGCAATGGATGAGATATTGATGATGCGGCCCCATCGGCCCCGCACCATGGGCATGGTCAGGGGCTGGGTTACATTGAAAAAACCATGCAGCGACACATCGATAACACCATGCCATTGGGTGCGTCGCATGCCAGGAAACGCGGCGTCGTCGTGGATGCCCGCGTTGTTCACCAGCACCGCAATGCTGCCGTCTTGCAGCAGGGCTTCCAATGCCGCCTGGGTTGCATCGGCGTCGACCACATCGAACTGAATGGCCTGCGCCGCCCCACCCTGGGCCTGCAATTCATCACATAGCGCCTGGGCCGCTGCCAGATGGCGGTTGGCGTGGACGATGACCTGCATGCCATCGGCCGCCAGGCGGCGACAGATCGCAGCGCCAATGGCACCACTCCCTCCGGTTACTAAAGCACGTCGCATGGCTATTCCAAGACGGAGTCAATAAAAGATGCCGGTTCACGCCTCGGGAGCCTGGAGCAGGACACTGGCGCGCCCGCTCAACAACACGGCATCGGCGGCGTTCACGCTGAACTGGTACAGCAAGCTGACGGCATTGCCGGAGAGTCGCTCGGCACGCACCGTCAAGTCACCTGCCACGTCATCAAGGCACAAACGCTGCCAGCGCACATCGCGCACACTGGTCAGAAAACCCACGCAAGGCGCCGCTTCTTCTGCGGCCAGCAAGGCCCCATGCACGGCCATGGCCTGTGCCGCATATTCAATGCCGGCGCTGATGCCCAGGCGTCCGGCAAACCGCAGGGGGTTGTCCACCCGGCGGTGGCTATGCGCCTGGCATACCACCTCGGTGGGGCTCCAAGACTGCACCGCTTCGAGCAGACACATGCTGCCCTGATGCGGAATGTGGGCCGCAATCCAGGCGCGGTCCGGATTCACGCCTGCACCTCGATTGCAAGATGCAGTCCATCGAGGTAGTCGATAACCACGGCCCCGCCACGTCCCTGTGCCAGGAGTTGCAACAGGGGCAGGCTGCGCGCAGCCGGGATGCGTTGGCGCAAAGACTCCAGCGTGGCGTCCGCCATGGGTGTCACAGCAGCCGGTGTAGGCGCCAGCGCGAGTGAAGCACGTGCGGCGGCGGTCTTGCGTGGGTTGAGCACCATGCCCACGCCCATCGCATACGGAATGGGTCGCAGAGCATGCAGCGGCTCGGGGTACAAGGTATCAAACGCAATCAGCAGACAGGGTTGGCCGCTGCCCAGTGCCTGGGTAACCGCCTCCAGTAAGCCCGCCGCAAAGGTGGCGTCGTAGGCGCACAGGCTGGTGGAGGGCGACATGCAGCCCGTGGCGATACTCCAGTAACCTGCGGGTGCGTTGTGCACCGAATTGTGAAAGCGCGTGGGCGACACGGCACGGTCCGCCGATGCCAGTGTTTCCAGAATGTTGTGGCAATTGTCGCAATCGCCCCCCGTGGAGGAAAACACGGTGGCCAGTGTGGCCGCATCGGCACCGGCATGGCGCACCGCCTCGAAACCCACGGCCATGGCCAGCTTGATAGCCTGTCCCACGCGCCGACGCTCAGCCGGCGGCAAGGCCTCAACGGAAGGCAGCACCGGCGTTGCCAGTTCGAGTGCGTCCCGACCCACCAGAACGCCGCAAGTGGATTCCCAGCCCGACAGGCCCGGACCGATCAGGCCGATGCCATCGATATGAATCTGCAATGCACTCATGCCGGCACCCGCGACAGGACGAGGCTGCAATTGCTGCCACCAAAGCCAAAGGAATTGCTCAGCACATGGCGCAGCGGTTGCTCCAGATTGGCCAGCAGATAACGGCTACGCAGTTGCGGGTCCAGCTCCCGCGTACCAACGCCGCCGGGAGCCAGGCCATGGCGCAACGCCAGCGCACAGATGACGGCTTCCACGGCACCGGCCGCACCCAGCGTATGCCCGGTATGCCCCTTGGTGGAGCTGCACGGCGTTTCCGAACCAAACAGTGCGCTAACGCCCTTGTCCTCGGCCGCGTCGTTGCTCGGCGTGGAGGTGCCATGCAGGTTGATGTAATCAATATCCGAGGGGCGCAAACCCGCCATACGCAAGGCGGCTTCCATGGCCACACGGGCGCCCAAACCCTGCGGATGGGGCGACGACATGTGGTGTGCATCGCTTGACTCACCAATGCCACTGACCAGAATGTCGTCGGGCCGCGGGTTGGCTGCACGCTCCACCAGCGCAAAGGCCGCGCCTTCGCCCATGGAGATGCCATCGCGATGGGCATCAAACGGCCGGCATGGCTGGGCGGATACCAGCTGCAGGGAGTTGAAACCGTAGAGCGTGGTCAGACACAGCGAATCCACACCGCCGACAATCGCAGCGTCAATCAGGCCGCTGGCGAGCATGCGCTGGGCACTGCCAAACACCTTGGCGCTGGAAGAGCATGCGGTGGACACCACGTAGGCCGGTCCCCGCAGGTCAAAATACCGGCGCACGAAATCGGCCACCGAGTAACTGTTGTGGGTGTGCTGGTAATCGTGACTGGACGGTAAGGCCCCGCTGACCGGGTCGCGGTGGCGGTAGGCAATTTCGGAACTCAGGATGCCCGACGTGCTGGTTCCCAGAAACACGCCCACGCGTTGCGCGCCATGGCGCGCGACAGCGCCCTGAACGGCTTCGACAAAACCGTCCTGCTCCAGGCCCAGTTGGGCCAAGCGGTTGTTGCGGCAGTCAAACACGGACAGATCCCTGCGCACCGACCGGGCATCCAGGCCATCGACCATGCCCATGCAGGTGTCCAGATCCACGGTTTCCCATTGCGTGCGGGCGATGCCGCTGCGCAGCGTACGCAAGGCCTGCAGCGTGGGGTCCAGACCCGCGCCCAGGGCGCTGGTCATGGTGAACGAATTCAGTCGAAGTGATTGCACGCCAGATCCGCTTGAACAAGTGCTTGAAAGTTGGGCAGCGCGCATCATGCCACACGTGCAATGAGCAAAACATTGGCAAACGGCGTGCCGCTGCTCATGGAGCACGCCTGCACGGCAAAGCCCCGTGCTTCCAGCGCCTGCACCCACGCGTCCCGCGAGCGGCACCACAGGTGCTGGGTGCGATAGCCCCGGATAAAAGCAATACCCCTATCAACGAGCTGGCTGAGCGCAAACCGCAGGCCACCGCCGGAGTCACCCACACGGGTCACGAAAATGCCCCCGCCACCCAGTGCCGTGCGCACGCGGTCCAGCAGTTGCTCCTGCTCCGCGTAGGGGATGTAGTGCAGCACATCCAGCAGGGCAATGGCGTCCACGTCCCCCAACTCCGCGGAACAGATATCGCCCACTTGGAGCCGCACGCGCTGGCCATGGACGGATTGCAGGGCCCGGTTCCCGCACGCCACGTCCTGCCCCACCTGTTCCAGTCCCCTAAAACGCAATCCCCGGGGCGGCTGCGTCAGGGACGCCGGCCAGGAGCCGTCGGCCCGCAGTTGCTCGGCAGCCAGCAACCAGGCGGCCAGCAGCCCGCGGCCACACCCCAGGTCGAGAACATGTGCGCCATCGGGGAACACACCGTGCTCGATGAGTGCAAAGAACAGGGGATCGTGCCCCAGCTTGCCGCGTGCCCATTGGTAATGGAAACGACCCGTCGCCCGGTAGGGCTCGCTGGCCAGGTCCCGCAGCCGCCGTTTCAGGATGGATCGCATACGGAACGCAGGGTAACGGTCGCCAGCCGGCGTGCGACCAGTTCGTCCAGCAGGCGCGGCAGCACATCCAGAATGACCGGACGCCCCGACGCCGTGCGGGCGCTGTGGCCGTCGTGCAGCAGCAGAATGTCACCGGCCGCCAGATTGCGGGTCAGGCGCGCCAGCACGCGCTCGGCATCTGCCGTACGGGTGTCATAGCCACGGCGGGTCCAGGTGGCCAGCCGCAGCCCCAAACGGTGCAGGACCGGATCGAGAAACGGGTTGCGCAGACCCGCCAGGGCCCGGAAAAACACGGGCTTCTGACCGGTAATGGCGTGCAGCGTGGCTTGCGCGGCACCGACCTCACGCAACCACCCTCCGGGCCCCAACAGGGCATAGTGGTTGCGGTGCAACTGCCCGTGGTTTTCGACGGCATGCCCGGCGGCAACGATGGCGCGGCACAGCGCGGGATGCGTTGCCGCACGTTCGCCAATGCAGAAAAAAGTGGCCCGCGCCCCACGGGATGCCAGGATCGCCAGCACCTGCGGCGTCACCTCCGGATCAGGACCGTCGTCGATGGTGATGGCGACTTCCCCACGCCGTGCGGCCGCCTCAGGCAAGCGCACGAGATTGGGGCCCAGCAGGGCGCTGCGCGGCCACAGGCCGGCGGCGCTGAGGGCCAGATGGTTCAGCAGCACCGCGCCCAGCGCCCAGACCCAGAGATCGAAGCGCAGCACCAGCAACAGCACCGCGCCCAGATGCAGCGCCAGGCTGACAAGGAGGAGAGGGGTAGGTCGCCAGGCGCGCATGCTCATCCGTGTTCGGTGCCGGCTTGCGCCCGGGCGACGGGGGTGACCAACGGGCCCTGATCCAGCCACCGCTGCCACAGCATCTGCCAGACCGGCCAGGCGTGACCACCGGGCACCATGTGCACCTGCGCAGCGGGCAACAAATCGGCCATCATGCGCTGCCCCCGCGCGAAGCGGTCTTCGCTCCCGGTGCTGAGATGCACCGGTGTGCGCCACTGACCGGACCGTGCCTCGCGGCACAACCAGCGCCACCAGGTGCGCTCATCACCCGGTTCACGGACCGGCATGTCTGCCCAGGCAGTTGGGCCGCCCGCGGCACGGATTTCGGCCAGCACATCGGCCGTACCCGGATACGGTGCCAGGAGGTGGATGCCGGCCAGGTGAGGCGCATGTTCGGCGGCGTAATGCAACGCGTGGAAGGCTCCCAGCGAGATGCCGACCAGCCAGATCTGGCTATAGCCCGCCGCCCGGGCGGGCAATACCACCTGTTCGTGCAGCGTGGACACACCCGTTTTATCCATCAAGTGCTGGTAGGTCATATCCGCGAGCACCAGGTCAACCGGAATACCCCGCTCGCGCACCGCGGCGACAAAACCCTGGGCCAGGAAATCCTCGGGACGCGCTTCCGCCGGCGGCAACAGCACCACCAGCGTTTGCGCACGGCAGGTATTGTCGAACGGATCAGTGATCTGGCGCATCGGAGGCAGCCCCCGCCAGAATGGCGGAAAAAACCAGGGCCAGGAAAGCACCAGGCCCCACAGTGGTGCCAAAGGCTGACAGCACCGGCACCGAGGACAGGCCCAGAATGCCAAAGCTGGCCACGGTGGTGAGATTGGCCACTACGAGCGAAACCAGCGTCTGACGGCGTTCGGCCTGGGAGCCGGCCTGCGCGCCGCTGTCAAAGAACAATGCGTAATTGGAGCCGACCGCCATCACCAGCAAGAGGCCCACCAGATGCAGGATCGTCAGCTGGACTCCGGCGGCGAGATGCCCCGCCGTCACGCACAGCACGGCACAGGCCACCGGCGCCACCACCCGCAGCGTACGCGTGACCGACCGCAGCGACAGCAACAGCAAGCCCACAATCGCCAGACCGCCCAGCCCGGATAGCAGCAAGGCTTCCTTCAGGTAGCTGTCGAAGATGCCGGTCGTCTCCTCCAGCAAATCAATCACCGTGACACCGGAGAGCCCGCCCGCCGCCAGCGCCGCATCGACTTTGCCCAGGTCAATCACATCCCCCTGGGGCCCCACCCCGCTGGATTGCAGGGGCATAAGTACCAGGAATTCCTTTTCGCGCTTCACCAGCAAGGAGTCCACCAACAGCGCCGCCGACGTGCCGTCCAGATCGGCACGCACCAGCGCGGGCCGCGACCGGTTGGTCTGCACATCGGTCAGAAAACCTTCCAGACGCTCAGGCTGAATCGGCAAGCCCACCAAGGCCTCCCGCAGGTTGGTTCGGGCTTGCGCTTCGTCCGGCAGCGCCGCCTGACGTTGCCGCTGCAGCGCCACACTGGGCAACACCAGTGCGGGCGAATTGAAGCCGCCCAGCACCTGCTCCCGGACCAGTCCCTGCAGGGTCGCACCCACCCGTTCGGCGCGCTGTAAGGCGGCCTCCTGGTCGGGGGCGGTGAACGTTGCCATGTAACGCAGATCCGGCGCCCCCAGGTCGCGCCGGAGTTCCAGGTCGAGTTGCATGTCGGCCTTGGAAACGGGGCTGAGGGCCGAAAGTTGCCGATTCCAGATGGCACCGGAGTGGTACGCCACCGTGCCCGCAGCGGTTAGCAACACCACGGCGATCAACCACTGCAGGCGCCGCAGGCGATGCACCAGCCCATCAAGCAGCACCCCAAACCGGGAGAGATCGCGCACGGTCACCCCGGACGGTATCAGCCAGACCAGTACGTAACGGGTCATCAACGCCGCAGCCACCAGGCCGCTGATGGAATACAAGCCCAGCTGGGACAAACCCGGGAAACCGGAACCCAGCATGGCGGCAAAACCCGCGATGGACGTCAACACCCCCAGCCGGATGGTTCGCCAGAAGCCCTGGGCATCGACCCCCTTGGCGCGCTGGATGAACAAATAAATCGAATAGTCCACCGCTTCACCAATCAGGGTGGTTCCAAAACCCAGTGTCAGACCGTGCACATGGCCGAAACCCAGGCTAACCGCTGCGATACCCACCAGGGCGCCGGACACCACAGGCAACAAGCCCAGCGCCAGCAACACGAACGAACGGTAGACAAACAACAACAGGCCAGTAATCAGCAACAGGCTGGCCACGGCCAGGCGACTGACTTCCGTCTCGATCGTGCTGCGCGAGGACACCGCGAACACGCTGGTGCCACTCATCAGCAGGCGGGCATCGGCCGGTCGGCCCGGAATGGCGGCAAAGGTTTGCTGGATGGTGTGAATCAGCTGGGCTTGTGCGTCCGTATCGGAGCCCTCAATGCGTGTCTGCGCCAGCAACAGGGCCCGCTGGCCGTCGCGGGAACTCCAGGCGCCCTCCAGGCTGCGCGGCTGGCTACCGCCGGAAAACTGCTCCAGCAATTGCAGGGTTTCGCCGGTAGGGTCATGCGGCAAGAGGCGCTTGAGCACCAGCCCCGCGTTGCCCGCCAGCGCATCCAGCGAGTGGCCGATGGCCTCGTGCAAACCGTCGCGGGTGAAGCGTTCGGGGGTGACCGCCGGGCTCAGCACATAGCGGTTGTTGAAAAAATAGGCGCGGTCGCGCTCCTGGGTCGATGCCTCGCCGTTTTGCACCCCCATGAAAGACGGCTGGGTCCGCAGGGCGGCCGCCAGTTCGCGTGACAGTCGGGCGCGCTCTGCTGCATCGCCGCCTTCGATCCCCATCATGATGAGGCGGGCAATCACCCCGTCACGCAGCTGCTCCACCAGCAGTTGCTGGCGCGCATTGGGCATCTTGGGCATGAACGCCGACAGGTCCGCCACAAAGCGGGTCTGCACAATCACCACCGCACACACCGCCAGCGTGGCCAGCCAGAGGGCCACCGCCAGTGACCGGCTACCGGACTTCATTTGGCAGCCATTCCGGTAATGAACATTTCGGAACGATCACCGTCCGCCTGCTCGAACTCAATGGTTTTGACGTTGGCGTGCGCACCGCTGATGCGGATGCGGCTAATGACCTGGGCCATACGCGCCTGCGTGGGTACGAGCTGCAGCTGCCACTTCTCCATGGGTCCGCTTGCGTTGACGGTGTAGTACTTCTCCAATGCCGTCCGATCGCCCGCCAACGTGCCTCGGATGCTTTCCACAAAAGCTGAGACCTCTGGGTGCTCCTGCAGGCTTACCGTCAGGCGGCGCCGGTCCGCCTGTTCAATGGTGAGGCTGTCCCCGTCGAGCACCAGCGATTCCAGGGTGGGCTTCAGGGTGCGCTTCTCCAGCTTGCTCGGAGCGGTAAACGCCAATTCGCCCGAGGACTCCACCGGTTTGTCCACGATGCCAATGTATTTCTTTTCCACAAAACTGGCCTTGCCCGATTTCTGCTGTGCCAGCAGCTGCATCAGGTCGGACAACTTCACGTCACCCGCCACCGCCACGCCGGCAGCGAGCGTGAGAAGGGCCGCAACCAGCGTGCGGGTCAGGTTCGGATTAAGCAGTGTCACGGCGCAAAGGCTCCCAGAATTCGTAAAAATTGAACCAGTTGTAGGGCGCCGCCTTGCAGTGGCGCTCCAGTGCGGCCACGTAACGGGTGAGGACCTCGCGCATGGCGGCATCGCGCCCCCCCGCGCCTACGGTCGAAAAATCGGCCAACAACTCGAAATGCACATCGTAGCGATTGCCACCCCGGTACAGGCCGGTCATGAAATAGACCGGATGGCGCAGCACCGCCGCCATGCGCAAGGGACCGGTCGGGAAGTTGGCCGGCGAACCCAAAAACGGAACGCTGATGTACTGGTCAGGCCCGGCCGCCCGGTCCGCCAGCACACCGACCAGGGCGCCTTCCTCCAGCTTGGTGCGGATGGCCAGGATCGCATCGAGCTGGCCCAGCGCAATGATGTCCTGCATGGCCTGCGGGTTGATCGCGGCCAGCATGGTGTTGATCTGGCGTGCGTTCTCCGGATACATCGCCATGCATACCTGCATGCCGGGCTGGTCGCGGGCCAGGGAGCGCAGAACCTCAAAACTGCCCAGGTGCGCACCAAACAGAAAGATGCCATGCTGACGGGCATGCGCAGCGTGCAGCGCCTCGGTGCCGTAGGTTCGGATATCAAACAGCGCGTGCCGGTCGTTGATGAGGTACACGCGGTCATGGATGGTGCTGGCAAAGGCCAGGAAATGCCGGTACACATCCCGCCAGGTGGCGGGTCGCTCCAGACACCGGGTCAGATAGCTGCGCGAAGCCGTGCGCGCGGCGGGCACGGCCAGCAGGAAATACAGGGCAATTCCATACACCACCGTGCGGGACAGGCGCCGCCCCAGGGCCAGCGAGAGCCAACACATGACACGCAGCCAGAACACGGAGCCGCGCTCCTTGCGCCGCATCCACTCGGGTGTTGCGCCGGACTTGTGGTGCTCGCCGGGTGCTGTCATGTGCCAGACCGGTTGGCAGCCACAAAACGGCCACTCGCCACGGCACGCGCGCCGCAACGCATTTCGAAGCGCACCGCCTGGTCGTCCACCTCGTACACCAGGGTCAACGCATCACCGGGAAGCGCAGGGCTGAGGAACTTGGCGGCGGCCAGCCCCTGCAGTGTCAGCCCGGTCGCCGACTCGATGGCGTGTTGCGCCCAGTCGAGCAGCAGCACACCTGGAACCAGCGGCCGACCGGGAAAGTGTCCCGCAAAGGCCGGATGGTAGGGGTCACATACGATGTCCACGCTGGGCATGTCAACTCCGCGGTGCAACGTGCTCGGCCACCAGCGCACGCAGGGTGGCCGCCGCGATCTTGCCGTTGCCATCCCGCGGCAAGGCGTCCAGGGAAACGATGGGCCGCGGCAGGAACACCGGATCCAAGTGGGGCCGCAAGGCCGCCAAGATATCCGTCGGACTGAGCCCGGGCGCCACGACAAACGCCGCCAGGCGCGCAACATCCTGCCCCTCCTTGTGCTCGGGTAGGCAAAAAACACCGTCGCGCACACCGGGCAAGCCGGTGATGACATGGTTGAGAAAGGCCAGCGAACTGCGTTTGCCGGCGATATTGACCATGTTGGCGTTGCGATCAATCAGCCGAAAGACCGAAGGACCGAGCAACTCCACGACGTCATTGAGGGTTTGCGCGCCTTCCAGGTGCCCGCCCGTCGCGACCGTAGCGTCCTGTTCCTGGTGCAGCACGACACCTTCGAAGGTCTCCCACTCGGCGTTCCAGGTCGGGCGGCGCGTGGCCAGTTGACCGGTTTCGGTCGAACCGTAGATTTCCAGCATGGGCGCATCGAACCGGGATTCCGCCAAGGCGGCCAGATCCGGCGACAGCGGCGCAGTGGCGCTCAGGATCGCCGCCACCGGGGGAATGGCGGTTTCCGCCTCCAGCAGCTTGCGCAAATGAAAGGGCGTGGTGACCAGCAGCCGTGGCGCAGGCAACTCTGCCAATGCACTGGCGACATCGGCCGGAAAAAAAGGCGTTTTGTCGCTCAACTGCCCTCCCGTCAGGAGGGGCAGCAACACGGTGGACTCCAGCCCGTACATGTGCCGAAAGGGCACCGTCCCCAGAACGGAACACGCCCCCCCGGCGACGGCCCACAGGCGCTCGGCCTCGGCCTGGGCGCTGCGCTGCATGCGCCCAAAGGTTTTGTGGTGGGCCACCGGCTGGCCGGTAGAGCCGGAGGTGAACACGCGTGCAATGCATTGGTCGGCCGGGATCTGCGGCATGTCCAGCGCGGATTCCGTCGCGCCGGGCACGTCCTGGCCAACCCGTAGATAGGACACCTGGCTCAACGGCGGCTGCGGTTGGTCGCCCAGGCACACCAGGTCTGGCGCATCCGCGCACAGCGCGGCCAAGTGCTCCAGGGCCGGCGAGTTGGGTAACAGGCTCACCAGCCCCCGGGCAATGGCGGCAAAGAACGCCACGGCGAACCAATACCGGTCCATGCAAACGTTGAGCACCGGTCCGCGTGGCGGCAAGCGATCGGACAGGGCCAGCACATCGCGCAGGAATGCGTCGCCCCGCACGGCGCGCCCGTCGCGATAGGCGACGACCGCATCGGGGGAGAAATCGGGTAGCAGCGGCAACGTGGGCATGGTCATTCGGCGCGAGTGCCTAACGGCGCCGCGCGTATTCGCGGTAGGCTTGAATCGTCTGGGCAATGCTGAAGTGCTCGCGGTTGGGCAGAGCACGCAGACGAATCAGGTATTCCCCGCCAAACATGGCGCCCAGCAGCACCGGCGTCAGCAAATTGGCAAACGCGGACCACGCCTCCATGGGACCCAGGAAAAACAGCAATGCCGACAGCGATGCGCTGCCAAGGAAAAACACCGTCCAGGCCAGCGTCACTTTCCAGGTGTAGTGCAGGTACGCCGCATCCAGCGGCGTAGGCAGCAGGAACCGGGCAATGCGGGAACACAGCGCCTGCGCATGACCATTGCCCAACGTGCTCCCGAACATGATGCCCAACAACGTCATGGCTCCCGCATGCTGCACGAAGAACAACCAGGCCACATGGCTGAGCAGCTGGTCCGCATACAGCATGATCGCCACGACACACGCCGCACACAGCGTCAACGCCACCGCGCGCGCGCGCGCCTTCCAGGCCATGGCCAAGGCAGCGGCACCCAGCGGAGCGAGGCCAACCACCAGGGCGATGACCGGCGGATGGTCGGAGGCGGCTGCGAGGTAGCCCAACCCCAGGTAGACGGCTCCCGCCGCTCCGATCAATGCAAGACGCAGGACCTGGCGCAGGGAGATCACTTCGTGCGGTGTTCGCCGATGTAGGCCGTCAGCGTGCGCAGCGAACTGAAAATCTTGAAGTTGTCTTCGCTGTCGGCTTTCATCTGGATGCCAAACTGCTTGGAAACCACCAGGGCGACTTCCAGGATGTCGATGGAATCCAGCCCCAACCCATCCCCGTAGAGCGGATCCCCGGGCGCAATCGCGTCGGCGGTGGTTTCCAGGTTGAGTGCGGACACGATCAGCGCGGCAACTTCACGCTCGAGCTGCGTGTCTGGAGCGGCCAATGCGGAGGGTTGTTGTTCCATTGTGATTAGAATCCGTTGGTGTTGCGTACGGAAATGTCGCAACACGAAATTTTTGCCAAATCAGCATGCGATTGCCGGCCCGTGCGGGCCTCGACCCCAGCGTGCTGCCGATTGTAATGTAGCCCCCGCCGCGCGCGGCAGTGGTCGCAGTTGGCCCCAAGCGATCCACGACAGAGGAACGAAGCCGCATGTACTCCACCATCATGGCGCATTTCTGGTTCAAGTTTCTGGGCACCACCGGCTTCACACTGACCTTCTTTTCCGCCTACATCTACCTGCTGAAGAATCCGGCCGCGCAGGTCACCGTCATGCCGGTCACGCTGCTCGACCGGCTGGTGGGCTTCGAACCCCTGGCGTTGCCGATCTACCTGTCGCTCTGGGTCTACGTGTCCTTGCCGCCCATGCTGATGCGCACGCGACGCGAAATCATGGAATACGGGCTGTGGATCGGCACCCTGTGCCTGGTGGCCCTGCTCATCTTCTACTTCTGGCCCAGTGCGGTTCCCCCGGCCCACATCGATTGGGCCGTCTATCCGGGCATGGCCTTTCTCAAGAACGCGGATGCGGCAGGCAACGCCTGCCCGTCCCTGCATGTCGCCACCGCCGTGTTTTCCGCGGTCTGGCTGCACGCCTTGCTGCCATCAGCAGGCTTGGGGCGCGTCTCGCGTGCCGTTAGCGCATGCTGGTGCATCGCCATCGTCTACTCCACCCTGGCCACCAAGCAGCACGTCGCGCTGGACGTTTTTGCCGGCACGGCGCTGGGCCTTCTGGTGGCCTGGCTTTCCCGGCCCAGGCCGGTGGTGACCGCCGCGTGGTGATGCGCCGTGCGGACCTAAGCGCCCGGGTGCCCGACGGCGTCTAGCGCGTCGGCCGGCGTCAACCCGCTGGCCTGACCGCAATAGACCAGAAAGGTTTCCAGTTCGTCCCGGTGCTGGCGCGCCAGCCGTTCCACGGTGCGCTCCCCTTCGTCCGTCAGGTGCACCTCGACCTGGCGCAAGTCCGTGGTGCTGCTGCGCCGCTGCACCAGGCCCAACGACTCACACCGCGATACCAGCGCGACCACCCCGTGGTGCTTGGCCTGCAGCCGCTCGGCCAGTTCCGTCACGCTGGCCCAGGCGCGCCCCGGGTAGCCCTTGATCTGCAGCAACAGCTGGTACTGCAGCGGCGTGATGCCGTTCTTGTTGCACAACTCCTCGCTGAAACGGAGAAACAGCCGCAACTGGTAGCGGAACTTGGCCAGGGCCTCGAAATCGGTTTTGGCCATTCCCCGCGAACTCGGCTCCGCGGAGCCACTTGGTGGAACGGTGATTGACTTGCGCTTGTTCATGATTTATAAACTAAATATATCATGGCGTGATACAGTTATTGCGTCACGGCCATGGGTCTGTAACCCATTTTCTGGAGGTACCCAATGAATGTCTTGTCTGTTTTCATGGTGACGAACCCACCCCAAGGCGGCTGGGCCGAGCTGGGTAAAGCCCGGCCCCCGCTGCTCAAATTATTCGTAGCCCTCATTTTCCCCCTGTCGCTGCTGCCGGCCGCCATGCTGTTTTACGCCGGCACCCACTACGGCAACGCCATGGTGGCGGGGTATTCCAGCAAGCCCTGGGCCAGCATTGCCATGGCGTTCTTCGCCACTGAGGTCCTGACCGTTGTGCTCATGGGCTGGCTGGTGGGGCAGGTTGCCCGGCAGTACCAGGCACACCTCAGCACGCGCGACGCCTACCTCATTGCCGGCCTGGCACCCGTTCCACTGTGGCTGTCATCCCTGGCGCTGCTGGTGCCCAACCCGCTGTTCACCCTCGCCGTCGCCGGTCTGGCGCTGGCGTTTTCCTGCCGGCTGGTCTACAACGGCGTGTACGCACTGTGCCAGTTGCACGATGGCGTGGCGGCGGCGGCCATCACACACACGGTCATGGGTGCCAACCTGTTCGTCTGGACCCTGCTGCTGTGGCTGATTGTGTCGCTGTAAACACCCGAAGCGGGCCGTGCGCGGGCGACAATAGCCCCCATGTTCCATATTGTTCTGGTTGAACCTGAAATTCCGCCCAACACGGGCAACGTCATCCGACTGGCGGCCAACACCGGTTGCACACTGCACCTGATCGAGCCGCTGGGCTTTTCCATGGACGACAAGCACATGCGCCGCGCCGGACTCGATTACCACGAGTACGCCACGCTGCGCACGCACGCCAGCTGGCAGGCGTTTCTGGCGGCCGAGCAGCCCGCGCCCGAGCGGCTTTTTGCCCTCACCACCAAGGGAACCGGCAATGTCTTTGACGCCGTGTTCCAGCCGGGCGACTGGCTGGTGTTCGGCTCCGAAACCAAGGGCCTGTCAGATACCGTGCGCGCCAGCTTCGCCCCGCAACGGTGCCTGAAACTCCCCATGCGGGCAGGTCAGCGCAGCCTGAACCTCAGCAACGCCGTGGCGGTAACGGTGTTTGAAGCCTGGCGGCAAAACGGCTTCCAAGGCTAACCTGCACGCACCGCCCCTGTGACGTGCGGAAGGCCGATCAGGGATAGTGGCGTGCGATCGACTCGGCCACGCACGCCGGCTTGGACGCACCTTCGCGCTCGGTGGTGACTTCCCAGGTCATCTGCATGCCGCCGTTGTCGATCGGGTCGCACGCCAGCAGCTTCATGCGCGCGCGCAGGCGGCTACCCACCGGCACCGGGCTGACAAAGCGCACCTTGTTCAGCCCATAGTTCACACCCATGCGGGTTTGCACGATGTGCAGGGACGATTCAAAGAAACGTGGCAGCAGCGACAGCGTCAGAAAACCGTGGGCAATGGGCGCGCCAAACGGGCCCTGCTTGGCCCGTTCCACGTCCACGTGAATCCACTGGTGGTCGCCCGTGGCCTGGGCAAACAGGTTGACCTGTTCCTGCGTGATGGTGATCCAGTCGCTGACCACGACTTCCTGCCCCACCAGGGGAACCAGCTCGGAGAGAGTTTGGAATGTTTTCATGGCCCCACTGTAGGGGCTGGCGCGCGCGCCCGGTGTCAAGCCCGCGACAAACCCGCCGTCGCCGGCTTCAGGTATCCAGCCAGTCGCACAGGGCCTGCCACTGCTCCAGGTCTTTGGCAACCCGCCCGGGTGTTACGTCAAACAGCGTCAGACCCCGGGCGGCCAGGTGAATGTAGTTTTGCGTATCGCGCAGATAGCCCAGCACCGGCATCCCCAACTGGTCCACAAACTCGTGCAGCTTCTCGGCAGCAATGGTGCGGGCATCGACCCGCATGCCCACCAGCGCAATTTTCGTCTTGTCGCTGTGCTTGTTCTGGGCCAGCTGGTCCAGAAACGCCCGGGTGGCAAAAATATCGAATACGCTGGGCTGCAGCGGCACCACGATGTGGTCGGCCATCTTCATCACGTCATTGAAACGCCAGCCATGCAGACCGGCCGGCGTGTCCAGCACCACGTGGGTCGTCCCCTTGGGCGGCTTGGCGATGGCATCCGCATGGGTTTCCCAACTGCCAATCGGGCGCGCCGCCGCCGGCCGCAACCCCAGCCACAGGCGCGACGACTGCTGCCGATCCACATCGCCCAGCATCACCGCATGCCCCTGGGACGCGTAGTAACCCGCAATATTGGTGGCCAGCGTCGACTTGCCGACGCCGCCCTTGGGATTGGCCACAACCACAACTGGCATGAGGTTCTCCTGACGGTTTGGGAATTTGCTATGTTAGCGGCATGGAACACACGCCCACCTGGTTAATCAACAGTTTCGTCTATCTGAGCGCCGCCGTCATCGCCGTTCCCCTGAGCCGCGCCTTGGGGCTGGGTTCCATCATTGGCTATCTGGCCGCCGGCATGGCCATCGGGCCCTGGGGGCTCGGGCTGGTCACCAACGTGGACGACATCCTGCACTTTGCCGAATTCGGCGTGGTGCTGATGCTGTTCCTGGTGGGCCTGGAGCTGGAGCCCAAGCGCCTGTGGAGCCTGCGCCGCCCCATCTTTGGCTGGGGCACGGCCCAGGTGCTGGGCTGCACCGCCGCCATTTTTGCCGTGGCGTGGGCCTTCGGTACCCGCTGGGAAATCGCCCTGGTCGCCGCCCTGGGCCTGGCGCTGTCGAGCACCGCCATTGCGCTGCAGGTCATTGGCGAGCGCAGCCTGCTGCGCACCAACAGTGGCCAAGCGGCGTTTTCCATTCTGCTGTTTCAGGACGTGGCCGTGATCCCGGTGCTGGCCCTGCTCCCGCTGTTGGATGGAATTTCAGAGGCAGAAATGGCGCTGACCGCCATGGATCGTGCGCAGGTAGCTATAAAAATAATAGCAGTTGTCATCAGCATCGTGGTCGGCGGCCGGTTGGCGCTGCGCCCGCTGTTCCGCTGGATTGCCCGCAGCAAGACGCCCGAAATTTTCACCGCCGCGTCGCTGCTGCTGGTGGTCGGCATCGCCAGCCTGATGCAGCTGGTGGGCCTGTCCATGGCGCTGGGTGCCTTTCTGGGTGGCGTGCTGCTGGCCGAAAGCGAATACCGGCGCGAACTGGAAACCAACCTGGAGCCCTTCAAGGGCCTGCTGCTGGGCCTGTTCTTCATCGCGGTGGGCATGGGCATCGACTTTGGCGTGCTGATGCACGATCCCTTGCGCATGGCCGTCATCGTCGTGGGTTTCCTGCTGCTGAAGCTGCTGGTGATCTTTGGCCTGGCGCGCGCCATGGATCTGCCCTTCCAGGAGCGCCCGGTGTTCACCCTGCTGCTGGCACAGGGCGGTGAATTTGCCTTTGTGGTGTTTCAGGCCGCGGTGGGGGCACGGGTGTTCTCGTCCGAGGTGGCATCGCTGCTGATTGGCGCGGTGACCCTGTCCATGCTGGTCTCGCCGCTGCTGCTGGCCGCGGTGGACAAATGGCTGCTGCCCCGTTATGCGCGCAACGGGAAGCCCCAGCTGCAGGAGATATCCGAACCCCAGAACGCGCCCGTCATCCTGGCCGGCTTTGGACGCTACGGCCAGATCATTGGCCGCCTGCTGCTGGCA
>JBAQKO010000062.1:0-1645 GCA_049301075.1 Rhodoferax sp. | reverse complement strand
AACAGCGACTTGAACGCCGCCCACAGCATCTCGGCCAGCACGATGTCGTCCAGCCCGACCGGCGCGTTCATGATGCCGTCCCAGGTCTTTTGCACATGCATGCGGGAGAAGGCGGAATACAGCGCCTCGAACGACGCCGCCTGCATGGCGCTCATGCAGATGGAGCCGCTGGCCAGGAACAGGATGTAGGGCACCTGCACAGCGGTGCCGCCGGGGCCGGCGACGGTAATCTGCCCTACCAGCGCCCCCATGCCGTAGCCAAAGGCCACCAGCCACATCAGCGGTTCGGCAATGTTGCCCACCAGGCTGGGAATGGCCAGCTTGCGCCACACCAGCAGGTTGCGCAGGAACACGGGCCAGAAGCGCAGGGACAACTGGGGCGCGCGCCACGGCGAGGGTGGTTTTTGAGGCATATTTTGGCCTGTAGGCAGCGTAGAACTTGCGTGGTTAGCTACAGTATTCATAGCATTCAACCTTCTTCACGGATTTGGCGGCCGGTGAGCTTGAGGAACAAATCCTCCAGATTGGCCGGCCGGTGCAGCGTGCGCAGCTGCGGGTGCGCGTGCAGGGCCTGCAGCAGCGCGGCGGCATTGGCGGTGTAGAAGAACACGGTCTCGCCGCTGACCTCTACGCGGGCCGCCATCGCGCGCAGGGGAGACTCCAGCAGCGCCAGGGCGCCCACGCCATACACCTCCACCACATCGGGCTCCAGGTGTTGGGCAATCAGGTCGCGCGGCCGGCCTTCGGCAATTTTCTTGCCGTGGTCCAGCACCAGCAGGCGGTGGCACAGGCGCTCGGCCTCGTCCATGAAGTGGGTGGTCAGCAAAATGGACTTGCCTTGCTGCAACAGCAGTTGCAGGCGTTCCCACATCAGGTGGCGGGCCTGTGGGTCCAGCCCGGTGGTGGGCTCGTCGAGCATCAGCAGGCGCGGGTCGTTCACCAGGGCGCGCGCCAGCGAGAGGCGGCGTTTCATGCCGCCGGAAAGCTCGCCGGGCTTGGCGCCGGCCTTGCTGGTCAGCGAGGCAAATTCCAGCAGTTGCGGAATGCGGGCCTTGATCTGTGCGTCCTTCAGGCCGAAGTAGCGGCCATACACCAGCAGGTTTTCGGCGCAGGTGAAGTCCGGGTCCAGCGTGTCCATCTGGCTCACCACGCCCAGCTGCGCCTTGATGGCCAGCGCGTCGCGCGGCATGTGCAGGCCCAGGGCCTGGATGCTGCCGCCATCCGGGGTGGTCAGCCCCAGGCACATGCGGATGGTGGTGGTCTTGCCCGCGCCGTTGGGGCCGATCACGCCCAGGCATTCGCCAGCGGCGATGCTGAAAGACAGATCGTCAACGACCGTGACGTCCCCGTAGCGCTTGCGCAGATGCTGCGCGGAAAAAAGTTCGGAAGGCATGCGGACCATTGTGCCGCAGCAGGGGCCGCCCGTTCAATCCATGGCGCACAGCCGGCCGCGCCCCTGGTTCTTGGCCTGGTACAGACCGTTGTCGGCGCGCACCATCAGGTGGGTGAGCGTCGCGTCGTCGGGGCGCAGCAGGGCCAGCCCGGCGCTGAAGTCCACGGTGAGCAGGGGTTGCTCCGCGCACGCGCTCTCCAGGGTGCGGCGCAGGCGCCGCTCCAGCTTCATGGCGGCCGCATGGTCGGTCTG
>JBAQKO010000061.1:0-21430 GCA_049301075.1 Rhodoferax sp. | reverse complement strand
CGTTGGGGGCAGGCTTTGCCCCGGCTGGTGGTGGCCCTGGGCATGCTGTTTTCCATTGCGGTTGCGGCCATCGACCAATGGGTCACGCCCAACATCACGCCTTTTCTCATTGGCTGCACCGTCATCAGCGTGGCCATTTATATACGGCCTTTGATTGCCCTGTACCTGTACCTGGCGGCCTATGCGGTATTTTTTGTGGCCATGGGCTGGACGCAGGCCAATGCCACCCTGCTGCTATCCAACCGCCTCAATGGCGCCGCTGCCTGCATCATGGGCTGGGCCCTGTCGGTGATGCTGTGGCGCAAGTTCACCACCATCAAGCTGCAGCAGATGCAGCTTGAGACCTCCAATCTGCAGCTGCAGGAAAAACAGCGGGAGCTGGAGCGGCTGACCCGCTCCGACGGCCTCACCGGGCTGTTCAACCGCAACACGTTTGTGGAGCTGGCTGAGAGTGAACTGAACCGGGCCCAGCGCCAGGGAACCGCCACGGCCATCCTGCTGATGGACCTGGATTACTTCAAGCGCATCAATGACACCTGGGGACACCCGGCGGGCGACGCCGTGCTCCGGCACGCCGCACTGGTGACCAGCAGTTCGGTGCGCAGCACCGACCTGGTGGGACGCCTGGGTGGCGAAGAGTTCATGGTGTTGCTGCCGGCCACCTCACTGGAGGGCGCCCGCCGGGCGGCGGAAACGGTGCGCCGGCGCATGGAGGCCAACCCCGCGCGCTGGAACGGTTTGAGCATTCCGGTAACGGCCAGCATTGGACTGACCGGCACCACGGCCAGCCAGAAGCGGGACTTCGACAGCCTGTACCACGACGCCGATCAGGCGCTGTATGCCGCCAAGCAGCAGGGCCGCAACCGGGTGGTGTCAGCCACCCCGGCCTGATCAGGCGCCGCGCAGGGCCTTCTTCAACTCCACACCCAGTTCGGGTTTCTGTGCGAACGGGTCGGTCGGGTTGCGGGCCTGCAGCACGTCTTCCAGTCGCGTTTGCACCGAGCCGATGGCCTTGGGGTGGCTGTAAATGTAGAACTGCCCTGCCCCCATGGCGTCAAACACTTTTTGCGCCACCTCGGCTGCGGTCACCTTGCCGCTGCCCACGGCCTTGTCGCTCATGGCCTGACCGATCAACTGGCTTCGGGTGGGCTTGGCATCAGCTGCCTTGAGTTCGTCCGGGCGGTTGCGCTGGCTCTGGCTGATGCCGGTGGGCACGAAGAAGGGGCACAGCACGCTGGCGCTGACCTGGTCAGTGACCAGGGCCAGGTCCTGGTACAGCGTTTCGGACAGGCTGACGACGGCGTGCTTGCTGACGTTGTAAATGCCCATATTGGGGGCATTGAGCAGACCGGCCATGCTGGCGGTGTTGACGATGTGCCCCCGGTAGCCGGGGTCGGCCTGGGCGGCGGCCAGCATCATGGGGGTGAACAGGCGCACGCCATGCACCACACCCATCAGGTTCACGCCCAGCACCCACTCCCAGTCCTGCAGGCTGTTTTCCCAGACCAGGCCCCCGGCCCCCACCCCCGCGTTGTTGAACACGAAGTGCGGTGCGCCAAAGCGGGCGAAGGCCGCCTCGGCCAGTGCCTGCATCTGGTCGGCCTTGGATACATCCACGCGCATGGCCAGCACCGGTGCGCCGGCGGCCTGCATCTCGGCCACCGTGCGGTCCAGGGCGTCTTGCTGCACGTCGGCCAGTACCAGGTTCATGCCCAGTTTGGCGCCGATGCGGGCGCACTCCAGGCCGAAGCCGGAACCAGCGCCGGTCAACACGGCCGTCTTGTTTTTGAAGTCAGTGATCATGGTGGTGAAAATGTCTGAAAGGGAAAAAACTCAGGCCTCGGCCTTGCGCAGCACGTAGCCGATGCGGGGAAAGTGCACGTGCACGGTGCCGGCACGCGCGTCGGTGCGGCGCAGGGTGTAGCGGGTGCGGGTGGCGGCCAGCAGCTCGCCTTCGGTGGCTTCCTGGCCAAAGGTCTCCGCCGCCACGGTGACGCGGCTGCCCAGCGGGATACCGTGCTCGTCCTGAAAAACGGTATCAATCGGGGCCAGAAGCGGCGTGGATTGTGCGCAGACAGCTATGGATTCTGTAGCAGACAATTTTTCCATCGGGCCGTGGCCCAGTGCCGCCATGCGGTCCATCCAGGCCAGGACGGCCGGTGTGGCATCCAGAATGTCCGCCATCACCGGCACGCGCACGCGGCTGAACCACAGCGGGTGGTAGGCGGCAAAGTCGGCCACGCAGGGTGCGCTGCCCAGCAGGAAGTCCTGCCCGTCGAGCATGCTGGCCAGGCGGCGCAGATACGACTTGTAGGCCGCCGTGGCATCGGCTGGACGCAGGCGCGTCATGCCGGCGGACATGGCGGCGCGGTCGGCGCCAAAGGCCTTGGCGGCCTCCACCGGCGCGCCGTCAAACATGGCGGCCGCGCCCTTGGGCTGCAGGTTGTAGGCCATGGCCGCCCAGAACAGCGTGGTGTCGGCCCACTGCGCCAGCACGCGGGCCAGACCCTGCTGGGCGGCGGGGTACAGCGTGGGCGTGGGCTGGCGCTGCTCCAGCACGTCGCAGATCAGGGCGCTGTCGCAGTACACGTCGGCGCCGATTTGCAGGAACGGGGTCTTGCGGTAGCCGCCGGTCAGGGCCAGCACGTCCGGCTTGGGCATGATGGCCGGGATGATGACCGACTTCCAGGCCAGCTGCTTGTACCCCAGCACCAGCCGGACTTTTTCAGAGAACGGCGAGGTGGGGTAATGGTGCAGGATGAGGTCTGCCATGGCGACGCTCAGATCAGCTTGACCAGTTGCTTGCCGAAGTTCTTACCCTTGAGCAGACCCAGGAAAGCTTCGGGTGCCGCCGCCAGGCCCTGCGCAATGGATTCACGGGGTTTGAGCTTGCCGGTGCCCACCAGTGTGCCCAGTTCGGTCAGGGCTTCGGGCCACACCTCCATGTGTTCGCTGACGATGAAACCCTGCACCGTGAGGCGCTGGGTCAGGATGAGTGCCGGGTAGCTCAGGGGCAGTGGCTGGCCGTCGTAGCCGGCAATCATGCCGCACACGGCAATGCGGCCAAAGGCGTTCATATTGGGCAGGACGGCGTCGAGCACCATGCCGCCCACGTTCTCGAAATAGCCGTCGATGCCCTTGGGGCATGCCTCCTTGATGGCACGGCCCAGCGAGGCGGCGTCCTTGTGCAGCTTGTAGTCGATGCAGGCGTCAAAGCCCAACTCTTCCACGGCGTACTTGCATTTGTCGGGTCCGCCGGCAATGCCCACCGTGCGGCAGCCACGGGCCTTGGACAACGCGGCAAAGGCGCTGCCCACGGCGCCGGTGGCGGCGCTGACCACCATGGTCTCGCCGGCTTTGGGCGCGCAAATCTTGACCAGACCGTACCAGGCCGTCACGCCGGGCATGCCCACGGCGCCCAGGTAGGCACTCAGGGGCACGTGGGTGGTGTCCACCTTGCGCAGCGCGCCGGGCTGGTTGGCGTCGACCACGCTGTATTCCTGCCAGCCGCCCATGCCCACCACCTTGTCGCCCACGGCAAAGCGCGGGTTGCGGGATTCCACGACCTCGCCCACCGTGCCACCCTGCATGGTCTGACCCAGAGGCTGGGGTTGGGCGTAGCTCTTGGCATCGTTCATGCGGCCGCGCATGTAGGGGTCCAAGCTCAGGAAGTGGTGGCGCACCAGCACCTGGCCGTCCTGCAGCGCCGGGGTTTCCGCGGTGACGAGCTTGAAATTGCTGGCAACGGCTTCGCCCACAGGGCGGTTGTCGAGGTGGATCTGGTGGTTGGTTGGCATGGAAAATCTCCGGGTATGTGCTACAAAATGAATAGCTAGGTACGCAATAAACAAAAGGGCCTGCTGCCCATTTCGCTCAGATTATGGTGATGTGGCGCTCAGTCGGTGGAAACGGGGCCGTTAGCCACGTTGAGCGTGTTGACACTTCGGGCGCCGGTGGGCAGGCGTTTGACGAACTTGAAGGTACCGGTGGCATGGGCGCACTTGCGCCCGTTGGCATCGAACACCGTGGCCTGGGTAAAGGCCATGGTGGCGGTGCGGTGCATCAGCTCGCCCTTGGCCACCAGTGGGCCGGTGGCGGGCTGCATGAAGCTGGTCTTCATCTCGATGGTGACCACGCCCATCTCGGGCCACTGGCTGCGGGCCGCCGTGGCCATGGACACATCCAGCAGCGTCATCAGTGCCCCGCCATGGGTGACCGAGAACGAGTTGAGGTGCTCCGGCTGCGCGGTGTACAAGATCTCGGAGTGACCTCCCTCGAACTGCGTCAGCTCAAAGCCCAGGTGCTTGACGAACGGGATCTCGACCCCGAAGCCGACGGCCTTATCCCACGACATAGTGGTCAGCCGGCGACAACGGCGCTGACACCACCGTCCACGGCCATCCACTGGCCGGTGATGTGCTTGCCCGCGTCGGAGGCCAGCAACAGGCTCAGTCCCTTCAAGTCTTCGTCATCGCCCAGGCGGCGCAGGGGGGCGTGGGCGGCCATCTTGTCTTCACCCAGGCTCTCGATCAGCCCAATGGCCATCTTGGTCTTGAAGAATCCGGGGCAGATCGCATTGACGTTGATGCCATATTGGCCCCACTCGCCCGCCAGCGCACGGGTGAAGTTGATGACGGCACCCTTGGAGGTGTTGTAGGCAATGGTCTTCATCTCGACCGGGTTGCCCCCCAGGCCGGCGATGGAGGCGATGTTGATGATGCGGCCCGAGCGGCGCGCAATCATGCTCTTTTTGGCAATGGCCTGGCTCAGCAGGAAGTAGCCGCGCACGTTGAGATTCATGACCTTGTCCCAGGCCGCAACGGGGTGGTCTTCGGCCGGGGCGCCCCAGGAGGCGCCGGCGTTGTTGACCAGAATATCCACATCGCCCATGCGCTGCAGGGTCTCGTCGGCCAGACGGGTGATGTCGGCGTCCTTGGCGCAGTCGGCGGCAATCCAGCGGGCGTCGATGCCGGCAGCCTGCAACTCGGCGGCGGCCTGCTCCAGGTCTTCGGCCTTGCGCGAGCTGAGCATGATCTTGGCACCGGCTTCACCCAGGGCGTGGGCCATTTGCAGACCCAGGCCGCGCGAGCCGCCGGTAACGAGTGCGGTCTTGCCAGTGAGGTCAAACAGTTGCTGAACGGTGCGTGCGGTCATGGGGAGTGTCTCCTGCAAAAAAAGGGAATGGATGATTGTGCCGCCGGGAACCTGCTGGCGCCTGTCTCCGGCGTGATATGGGTCAAGACGCGAGGTTCAAAACGCCTCGTGCGGCAGGTCGGCGCAGGTGGTGTCGCGCGACTCCACCACCGACAGCCAGGCGCCGATCTTGGGCAGCTCGTAGTGGAAGAAGAAGCGCGTGGCCCCCAGGCGCCCCTGGGTTCCGGGGTTGACCTGCGCAGCGTCGTGTTCCAGGGCCTTGGCGGCCACATCCAGCCAGATCCAGGCCAACACGGTGTGGCCAAAGGCCTGCATGTACGGCACGGCGTTGGCCAGGGCCTCGGTGGGGTTTCCGGTGGCCCAGGCTTTCTGGGTGGCCACGGCGACCTGCTGCAAGGCCTTGCCCAGCGCAGCGGCGTGGTCGGCTAGCGCGGGGATGCCCTGGGCCTTCTGGATGGTAGCAGTCATGCGTTCGGCCAGCAGCTTCAGGCCCCGACCCTCCTCCATCAGCACCTTGCGCCCGAGCAGGTCGGTGGCCTGGATGCCGTGGGTGCCTTCATGGATCATGTTCAGGCGGTTGTCGCGCCAGTACTGCTCCACCGGGAAGTCCCGCGTGTAGCCGTAACCGCCGTGGATCTGGATGGCCAGGGAGTTGGCCTCCAGGCACCATTCGCTGGGCCAGCTCTTGGCAATGGGGGTCAGCACTTCGAGCAGCAGGCGCGCATCATCGGCCATGCTGCCACCGGCGGTGTGGTGCTCGTCCACCAGGCGGGCGCAGTACAGCTCCAGGGCCAGCGCGCCCTCGCAATAGGCTTTTTGTGCCAACAGCATGCGCTTGACGTCGGCGTGCTCGATGATGGCGACCTGCGGCTGGGCGGCATCCTTGCCGCCAACGCCCATGGGCCGGCCCTGGGGGCGGTTCTTGGCATAGTCCAGCGAAGCGAAGTAGCCCGCCATGCCCAGCATGGTGGCCGCAATGCCCACGCCAATGCGGGCTTCGTTCATCATGTGGAACATGCATTGCAGGCCCTTGCCGGGCTGCCCCACCAGGTAGCCTACGGCCCCGGCCCCCTTGCCGTCATAGCCGCCCTGCCCCACCGGGAACTTGCCTTCACCAAAGTTCAACAGCGTGTTGGTGGTACCGCGCCAGCCCAGCTTGTGGTTCAGGCCGGCCAGGGCCACGTCGTTGCGCACGCCGGTCAATTGGCCGTCGGTGCCCACCAGCTTCTTGGGCACGATAAAGAGCGAAATGCCGCGCGTACCGGGAACCAGCTTGCCATCGGCATCGGGAATTTTGGCCAGCACCAGGTGGATGATGTTTTCGGTGAGCTCGTGCTCGCCGCTGGAGATCCACATCTTGTTGCCCTTGATGCGGTAGCGCGGACCCAGGGGATCGGTCTCAAAGCCTTCACCGTCCGGCACGGCGCGGGTGGCCACATCGGAGAGGCTGGAACCCGCTTGCGGTTCGGACAGGCACATGGTGCCCGAGAAGCGGCCGGCAAACTCGTTGCGGGCAAACACCTCTTTTTGCAGCGCCGTGCCGTGCGTCATCAGCAGATTGGCGTTGCCGGTGGTGAGCATGCCCGAGCCGATGCTGACCGAGGCACAGGCAAAGAAGGCATTGGCGGCGGCCTCCATGCTGTAGGGCAGCTGCATGCCGCCGACCTCGTAGTTCTGCGCGGCGCTGAGCATGCCGGACTCGGCATAGGCCCGGTTGGCGTCATGGGTGGCCTGCGGCAGGATGACCTTCTCGCCATCGAAATGCGGCTCCTGCACATCCACCAGACGGTTGAATGGCGCGTACTTCTCGCGGGCGATGCGCTCGCAGGTGTCGAGCACCGCATCAAAGGTGTCGCGCGAGTGGTCGGCAAACCGTTCACGCTCGGTAAGCGCCGTGGTGTTGAGCCAGTCGTTGAGCAGGAAGTCGATGGTGGGACGCAGATTCATGGCATTTCCAGGAACAGGGAATAAAAAAAAGCCGGACTGCGCATTTTTGCGCAGACCCGGCCTTATGGGGAGCGGGGACTGTCCGCTTGGTTACAGCACTTCGAAAATGCCGGCTGCACCCATGCCGCCACCGATACACATGGTGACGCACACACGCTTGGCGCCGCGGCGCTTGCCTTCAATCAGGGCGTGGCCGGTCAGGCGCTGGCCGCTCATGCCGAAGGGGTGACCCACGGCGATGGCGCCGCCGTTCACGTTGAGCTTGTCCGCGGGGATGCCCAGCTTGTCACGGCAGTACAGCACCTGCACGGCAAAGGCTTCGTTCAATTCCCACAGGTCGATGTCGTTCATCGTCAGACCCAGGCGCTTGAGCACCTTGGGGATGGCGAACACGGGGCCAATGCCCATTTCGTCGGGTTCGCAACCGGCCACGGCAAAGCCCAGGAAACGACCCAGGGGCTTGAGACCCTTCTTCGCGGCCAGGTCTTCGTGCATGACGACCACGGCACCCGCGCCGTCGGACAACTGGCTGGCGTTACCGGCGGAAACCAAGCCACCGGGCAATGCGGGGCGCAGGCCCTTGATGCCGTCGTAGGTGGTACCGGCACGGATACCTTCGTCGTCGCTGACCGTGACTTGCTTGGTCATCAAGCCCATCACTTTGTCGGCCACGCCCATGGTCACGGTGATGGGGGCGATTTCGTCCTTGAACAGGCCCTTTTCCAGCGCGGCCGCAGCCTTTTGCTGGCTGGCGGCACCGTACTCGTCCATGGCTTCGCGACTGATGTTGTAGCGCTTGGCCACCTGCTCGGCCGTTTGCAGCATGGGCCAGTACACCTCGGGCTTGTTCTTCATCAGCCAGGTTTCCTGCAGCATGTGCTGGTTCATTTCCTGCGCGGTGCAGGAGATGGTTTCCAGGCCGCCGGCCACGTAGACATCGCCTTCGTTGGCGATGATGCGCTGCGCGGCCAGTGCAATGGTTTGCAGGCCGGACGAGCAAAAGCGGTTCACGGTCATGCCCGACACGGTGATGGGGCAACCGGCGCGCAAAGCGGCCTGGCGGGCAATGTTGGCGCCGCTGGCACCTTCGGGGGTGCCGCAGCCCATGATCACGTCGTCCACTTCGGCGGCGTCAATGCCGGCGCGCTTGATGGCGTGCTCGATCACGTGGCCACCCAGCGTGGCTCCGTGGGTCATGTTGAAAGCGCCCTTCCAGCTCTTCGTCAGAGGGGTGCGAGCGGTCGATACGATTACTGCTGAAGTCATGTTGTTTCCTTGTTCGAGGTAGGGGCCGGGCGCTTAGTTGAAGGTCTTGCCTTCGGCAGCCAACTTGGCCAACAGGGGGGCGGGTTGCCAGAACTTGGCGTCGTCCAGCGGGTTCTGGGCAAAGCGGTTCATGGCTTGCACCACATTGAACAGGCCCACTTCGTCGGCGTAGTTCATGGGGCCACCACGGTGCGCCGGGAAGCCATAGCCAAAGATGTAGACGATGTCGATGTCGCTGGCCTTGTTGGCAATGCCTTCTTCCAGAATGTGGGCGGCTTCGTTCACCAGGCTGAACACCAGGCGCTGCACGATTTCTTCGTCCGAAATCTTGCGCGGCGTGATGCCCAGGGACTTGCGGTGCGCTTCGATCATGGCCACCACTTCGGCATTGGGGATGGCGTCGCGTTTGCCGGCCACATAGTCGTACCAGCCTGCGCCGGTCTTCTGACCGAAGCGGCCTTTTTCGCACAACAGGTCAGCGGTCTTGCTGTACTTCATGTCGGGCTTTTCCTGGTAGCGGCGCTTGCGGATGGCCCAGCCGATGTCGTTGCCGGCCAGATCGCCCATGCGGAACGGACCCATGGCAAAACCGAACTTCTCGATGGCCTTGTCCACCTGCGCGGGGGTGCAGCCTTCGTCCAGCAGGAAACCGCCCTGGCGGCCGTACTGCTCGATCATGCGGTTGCCGATGAAACCGTCGCACACGCCGGAAACCACGGCCGTCTTGCGGATCTTCTTGGCAACGCCCATGACGGTGGCCATGACGTCCTTGGCGGTCTTGGCACCGCGCACCACTTCGAGCAGCTTCATCACGTTGGCCGGGCTGAAGAAGTGCAGGCCCACCACGTCTTGCGGACGCTTGGTGAAGGAGGCAATCTTGTTCACGTCCAGCGTGGAGGTGTTGGAGGCCAGGATGGCGCCGGGTTTCATGACGCGGTCGAGTTCCTTGAATACGGCTTCCTTGACACCGATTTCCTCAAACACGGCCTCAATCACCATGTCGGTTCCGGCCAGGTCGTCGTAGCTCAGCGTGGTGGTCAGGAGCGCCATGCGCTGCTCGTACTTGTCCTGCTTGAGCTTCTTCTTGGCCACCTGGGCTTCGTAGTTCTTGCGGATGGTGGCCACGCCACGGTCCAGTGCTTCCTGCTTCATTTCCAGCATCTTGACGGGGATGCCGGCGTTGAGGAAGTTCATGGCAATGCCGCCGCCCATGGTGCCGGCGCCGATGACGGCGATCGACTTGATGTCACGCACGGGGGTGTCCGAAGGAACATCAGGGATCTTGGACGCAGCGCGCTCGGACAGGAAGAGGTGGCGCAGCGAGCGGCTTTCGGCCGTGTTCATCAGGGTGATGAAGATGTCGCGCTCAACGGCCATGCCGGCGTCAAATTTGCCCTTGGTGGCGGCTTCCACGGCGTCAACGCACTTGGCGGGCGCGGGGAAGTTTTTGGACATGCCCTTGACCATGTTGCGGGCAAAAGCGAAATAAGCATCACCCTCGGGGTGCTTGCACGGCAGGTTGCGTACCAGTGGCAAGGGGCGCGTGGCGGCCACCGAACGGGCAAATGCCAGGGCTTCCTCGGCCAGCGATTCGGCGGATGCAGCCAGCTTGTCAAACAGCTTCTGGCCGGGCAGCATGGCCAGCATTTCGCTCTTGATGGCTTCGCCGCTGACGATCATGTTCAGGGCGGGTTCCACGCCCAGCACGCGGGGCAGACGCTGGGTGCCACCGGCGCCGGGCAGCAGGCCCAGCTTGACTTCCGGCAGCGCCACGCTGGTGCCAGGAGCGGCAACGCGGTAATGGCAACCCAATGCCAGCTCCAGGCCACCGCCCATGACGACGGTGTGGATGGCGGCAATAACGGGCTTGGCGGAGTTCTCCAGCACCGAGATTACGCTGTTGAGGTTGGGTTCCTGCATGGCCTTGGGGGAGCCGAATTCCTTGATGTCGGCACCGCCCGAAAACGCCTTGCCGGCGCCGGTGATGACAATCGCTTTGACGGCGGCATCCGCGTTGGCTTTGGCCATGCCGTCGGCAATGCCCAGGCGGGTGGCGTGACCCAGGCCGTTGACCGGCGGGTTGTTCAGCGTGATTACGGCGACGTCGCCGTGGACTTGGTATTGGGCGGTCATGCTTGCTTTCCTCGTAAGTGAATAGGGAACAATCAAAAAAAATAGAACGACCGTTCTTTTTTAAGATTGTAGAACGGTTTGGATCAATTCCGGAACGGGCTTTGTCACAGCAGAGACAAAGCCGTCAGACTTCCAGCCACTCCTTGCGGATGTCGGTGGCGTGGCGCAGTTCGTCGGGCGTGCCTTCGAACACAATGCTGCCGTGCCCCATGACCAGGCAACGGTCCGAGATATTCATGGCAATGGTGAGTTTCTGCTCGATCAGCAGCACCGAAATGCCGCGCTTGCGCAGCTCTTTCAGGTACTCGGCCACCAACTCCACGATCTTGGGTGCCAGACCCTCGGTGGGTTCATCAATGATGACGAGATCCGGGTCACCCATCAGCGTACGGCACAGGGTCAGCATTTGCTGCTCGCCGCCCGACAGCACGCCAGCCTCGGTGTGTTCCCGCTCCTTCAGGCGCGGGAACATGCGGTACATGTCGTCAAACGACCAGCGGGCATTTTTCTTGCCCCGCTTCTGACCGAGCAGCAGGTTCTGGTAGACCGTCAGCTTGGGGAAAATGTCGCGGCTTTCGGGCACGTAGCCCAGACCCAGGTGGGCGATCTCATAGGTTTTGTGACCCAGCGCTTCCTTGCCCTTCCACAGCACGGAGCCCTGGCAGTTGACCAGGCCCATGATGGCCTTGGCCGTGGTGGAGCGCCCCGAACCATTGCGGCCCAGCAGGGCGACGATTTCGCCGCCCTTGACGTGCATGTCCACACCATGCAGAACGTGGCTTTTGCCGTAATAGGCATGCAGATTGGATACTTGCAGCATGGTTAATGTCCCCCCGCCTGTTGCTCTGCCACAGAAGACCCCAGATAGGCCTCCTGCACCCGCGCGTTGGCCCGGACCGCGTCCGGGGTATCAAACGCCAGGACTTCGCCATACACCACGACCGCAATCTTGTCGGCCAGCCCGAACACCACGCCCATGTCGTGCTCCACGGTGAGCAGGGTTTTGCCTTCGGTAACTTCCTTGATCAGGGTAATGAAGCGGGAGGTCTCGCTCTTGCTCATGCCGGCCGTCGGTTCGTCCAGCAAAATCACGCCGGCACCACCGCCGATGGTGATGCCGATTTCCAGCGCACGCTGCTCGGCATACGTCAGGTTCATGGCCAGCACGTCGCGCTTTTTGTCCAGCTTGATCATCTCCATCAGTTCCTGCGCCCGCTGGTTGGCATCATGCAGGCCCGAGAGGAACTTCAGGAAGGTGTAGCGGTACCCCAGACTCCACAGCACGCTGCAGCGCAGGTTCTCGAACACGCTGAGTTTGGGGAAGATATTGGTGATCTGGAAACTGCGGGACAGGCCCAGACGGTTGATTTCATACGGTTTTTTGCCGTTGATCCGGGTTCCGTTGAGCAGCACATCGCCGCTGCTGGGTTCAAACCGGCCACTGATCAGATTGAACAGGGTCGACTTGCCGGCGCCATTGGGGCCGATCACGGCCACCCGCTCACCGGGCTTGATTGCGAGGTTGACCCCCCGGATGATTTCGGTCTTGCCGAAGCTCTTGCGCAGATCTTTCAATTCAAGCGCGTAATTCGCCGGTGCGCTCATGCGGACTCTCCCTGACTGGTTTGCTTCTCGATGAATTCCTGGATGGCCCCCCAGTCGCGCGCGAACTGGCGCCGCACCAGCTCAAACAAGCCCAGTCCGGTCAAGAGGACGAAACCCGCGCCAAACCAGCTGTCCAGTCCGTTGGCGTCCAGCGTGACACCCATGAACGCCAGTGTGGAGCCCTGGGCAGCGTTGAGCTGCAGGTGGTACGTCATTTCCACCATGGCCGCCGCACCAGTCAGCGCCACGAGCCCGGTCACCGCCAGCCCCAGGTAGCTCACCCACAGGGAGCGCAACTTGCCGAACGATGCCACGCGCAGGTTCATCATGATCAGGCTGGCCACGCCGCCCGGTGCGTACATCACCATGAACAGGAAGATGAGGCCCAGGTACAGCAGCCAGGCCTTGGTGAACTCGCTGAACAGCACAAACGCCAGCACCATCAGGATCGCGCCAATGATGGGACCGAAAAAGAAGGTCGCGCCGCCCAGAAAGGTGAACAGCAAGTAGGCGCCCGAACGCGCGGCGCCCACCACTTCGGCCGTCACGATCTCGAAATTCAAGGCACCCAGTCCACCCGAGATGCCGGCAAAGAACCCGGCAATGATGAACGCGGTGTAGCGGATGCGCTGGGTGTTGTATCCCACGAACTCCACCCGTTCCGGGTTATCGCGTACGGCATTGAGCATGCGGCCCAGGGGCGTGCCGGTGAAGGCGAACATGGCCACCACCGAGACAAAGGTGTAGGCGGCAATCAGGTAATACACTTGGATGGCGGGCCCAAAGGTAATGCCAGCAAACGCCTGCCCGGCTACCCGGTTACCGGAAACACCGCCCTCCCCGCCAAAGAACTCGGGGATCATCAGCGACATGGCAAACACCAGTTCGGACATACCCAGGGTGATCATGGCGAAGGTCGTGCCGGCCTTGCGCGTGGTCACATAGCCAAACAGGACCGCAAAGCCCATGCCGGCCACACCGCCCACGAGCGGCACGGTGGAGACGGGAATGGGCAGCGAACCATCGGTAATGCCATTGAGCGCATGGATGGCCAGGTAGGAACCCAGACCTGTGTACACCGCGTGTCCGAAACTCAGCATGCCGCCCTGGCCCAACAGCATGTTGTAGGACAAACAGGCAATGATGGCGATGCCCATCTGGGATAGCACCGTCAAGGCGAGGCTGCTGCTGAATGCCATGGGCGTAACAATCAGCAACAGTGCGAACAGGCTCCAGATGATCCAGCGTCCGGTATTGAGGGGTTTGTATTGGAAAGTGTTCTGCATGTTTTAGCCCTCCCGCTTTCCCAGCAGCCCTTTGGGCCGGAAGATCAGGATGAGCACCAGGAACAGGTACGGCAAGATGGGCGCGACCTGCGACAAAGTCAATTTGACAAAGGAGTTGTTGAGCGCGGCATTGCCAAGGTGCAGGCCCAGCTGCTGGGCCAGTGTGGCCACCGAGTAGTCAAATGCCACGGCAAAGGTCTGGATCACGCCGATCAGCACCGACGCGAGAAACGCGCCGGAAAGCGAGCCCATGCCACCCACCACCACCACCACGAAGATGACGGATCCGACCGTGGCCGCCATGGCGGGTTCGGTCAGGAAGGTGCTGCCACCAATGACGCCGGCCAGACCGGCCAGACCGCATCCGGCGCCGAACACCAGCATGAAGATCCGGGGCACGTTATGCCCCAGGGATTCGACGGCATCCGGGTGGGTCAATGCCGACTGGATGACCAGTCCGATGCGGGTGCGGGTCAGCAACAGCCAGACCGCCACCAACATGATGATGGCTACCAGCATCATGAAGCCGCGGGTGGCCGGGAATGGCGAGCAGACAATCCGCACCGCCTCATCGGCCGTCGCGCACATTTCCGCCGGAGCCGCACCCCACAGCACACGCAGCCCCTGGACGGAGTGGTTGATCAGCGTGAACGCGGGGCCCTGCAAAGACTCTGGCGGATGGAATTCGATGGCAATGCGGCCCCAGATGAGCTGCACCAGTTCCAGCACCACGTAGGAAAGCCCGAAGGTGATCAGCAGTTCGGCAACGTGTCCGTATTTGTGCACCTTGCGCAGGCACACGCGTTCAAAAAACGCGCCCAGCGCCCCCACTACCAGCGGGGCCAGTACCAGGGCGGGCCAGAACCCCACCAATTGGGACACGCTGTAACCCACGTACGCGCCCAGCATATAGAAGGAGGCGTGGGCGAAATTCAGAACGCCCATCATGCTGAAAATCAGCGTGAGACCCGAGCTCAACATGAACAACAACAGGCCGTAGCTCAGCCCATTGAGCATCGAGATGATGAAAAACTCCATTGCCAACTGACCTTTTTCTTCGTTAAAAATAAAAGAGCCCGAGACGGTGCACCCGTTCGGGCTCTTGGCTTAAGTGCCCGGGATCAGGAGGGTCGTTTCATCTGGCAGCTGGTTGGCGTGCTGGAAACGTAGTTGGGGTACTCCTTCAGCGGCACCAGGGTCATGCCGGTGTTTTCCGGGCTGTAGGGGTACTTGCCACCGGCCTTTTGCCACACGGTCATGTACAGCGGCTGCTGCAGCTGGTGGTCTGCCTTGCGCATTTCCACTTCGCCGTTGAAGCTCTTGACCTTGATGCCTTCCAGGGCGGCGGCAACCTTCACCGGATCCGTGGACTTGGCCTTGGCCATAGCCGCGCCCAGGGTTTCGTAGATACGGATGATGGAGCCCGTGTAGAAGTCGTCGTTGTACTTGGTCTTGAACTCGTGCATCCATTTGTCCATCTGGCCACCCATGTTGTAGTGGCTGTAGGACACCTGGTACACGCGGCCGGCGCCGTTGGTGCCGATGGCCGCCGGCGTACCGGTCACACCGGCGTAGTAGGTGAAGAACTTGCCGGTGTAGCCGTTCTCGTTGGCGGCCTTGATCAGCAGGGACAGGTCAGAGCCCCAGTTGCCGGTCACGACCGTGTCGGCTCCGGAAGCCTTGATCTTGGCAATGTAGGGCGCGAAATCGCGCACCTGGGCGAGCGGGTGCAGGTCTTCGCCAACGATCTGGATGTCAGGCCGCTTGCGGGCCAGCGTTTCCTTGGTGAACTTGGCTACCTGCACGCCGTGCGAGTAGTTCTGGCCCAGGATGTAGACCTTCTTGATGTCTTTCTGCTCGGCCATGAAACTGGACATGGCTTCCATCTTCATGGACGTGTCGGCGTCAAAGCGGAAATGCCAGTAGCTGCACTTGCTGTTGGTCAGATCGGGATCGACGGCCGAGTCGTTGAGGTACAGCACTTCTTTTCCGGGGTTGCGCTCGTTGTACTTGGTCACCGCATCGGACAAGGCCAGGGCCACCGACGAGCCGTTGCCTTGCAGGATGTAGCGCGCGCCCTGGTCAATGGCCGCCTTCAAGGCGTTCAGGCTTTCCGTAGGGCTAAGCTTGTTGTCAATGCCCGTTACTTCGAACTTCACACCAGCGGGGTTGCCGGCGCCACTGAACTTGTCGGCAAAAAATTGGTAGCTTTTCAACTGGTTGACACCCACGGGCCCCAGCAGGCCGGTCTGGGCGTCAATGCGCACCATTTTGACAACTTCGCCCTTTTGGGCAAATACGGCACCGGCACACAGCAACGCAGCCGAGGCGGCGACAAATTTCATTGCAAATTTCATACAAGTGGCTCCTTAGAAAAGACAGGTTGAGAGTACAAGGATTTGTGCAGTGCAACACATGGGGTTTCCCCTACACGCTATCACCAAGGCGACTCCCAACCCGCCTCGCTCAGGCCGTTGGCAACTTGTAGTCGCGCAGCATTTCACGCAGCTTGATTTTTTGCATCTTGCCGGTCCCGCCCAGCGGAATGGCGTCCACAAAAATCACGTCGTCCGGGATCTGCCACTTGGCCGTCTTGCCTTCGTAAAACGCCAGCAGTTCTTCGCGGGTGAGTTCGGCGCCGGGCTTCTTGACGACGGCAACCACGGGGCGCTCGTCCCACTTGGGGTGCTTCATGCCGATGCAGGCCGCCATGGCCACGGCGGGGTGCGCCATGGCAATGTTTTCCACGTCGATGGAGCTGATCCATTCACCGCCGGACTTGATCACGTCCTTGCTGCGGTCGGTGATCTGCATGTAGCCGTCCGGATCGATGGTGGCGACGTCGCCCGTGGGGAACCAGCCGTCGACCAGCGGAGAGGCGCCTTCGCCCTTATAGTACTCGCTGATGATCCACGGGCCCTTGACCAGCAGGTCGCCGTAGGCCTTGCCGTCCCAGGGCAGCTCTTTTCCTTCGTCGTCGACGATCTTCATGTCCACGCCGTAGATGCCGCGGCCCTGCTTGAGCCGCACTTTCATCTTGTCCTGCGCGCTCATTTCCAGGTGCTTGTTCTTCAGCGTGCAGACCGTTCCCAGCGGCGACATTTCCGTCATGCCCCAGGCATGCAGCACCTCAACGCCATACTGGTCGTTGAAAGCGGTGATCATGGCCGGCGGGCACGCGGAGCCACCGATCACGGTGCGCTTGAGCGTGGAGAAGCGCAGGTTGCCGGACTGCATGTGCGCCAGCATCATCTGCCACACGGTGGGCACGCCGGCGGCAAAGCTGACCTTCTCCAGTTCAATGAGTTCGTAGATGGACTTGCCGTCCATCGCCGGCCCCGGGAACACCAGCTTGGCACCCGTCATGGCGGCCGAATACGGCAGGCCCCAGGCGTTGACGTGGAACATGGGCACCACGGGCAGCACGGAGTCCCGCGCGCTCATGCTCAGTGCGTCCGGCAGGGCGCCGGAGAACGCGTGCAGGATGGTGGAACGGTGGCTGTACAGGGCCGCCTTGGGGTTGCCGGTGGTGCCGCTGGTGTAGCACATGCTGGAGGCGGAGTTTTCATCAAACACCGGCCAGGTGTACTCGGCGGGTTGCGCGCCGATCCAGGCCTCGTAGCTCTGCAGGCCGGGAATGCCACTGTCGGCGGGCAGCTTGTCGGCGTCGCACAGCGCGACGAAATGCTTAATGGTGGTGCAGCGGCTGTGAACGGCCTGAACGATGGGCAGGAACGACATGTCGAAACACAGCACCTGGTCTTCGGCGTGGTTGGCAATCCAGACGATCTGGTCCGGGTGCAGGCGCGGATTAAGCGTGTGCAGCACGCGGCCCGAACCGCTCACGCCAAAGTACAGCTCCAGATGGCGGTAGCCATTCCACGCCAGCGTGGCAACGCGGTCGCTGAAGGCCAGGTTCATCTGGTCCAGCGCGTTGGCTACCTTGCGTGCGCGCTGGGCGACGTCCTTGTAGGTGTAGCGGTGGATGTCGCCTTCGACGCGGCGGGATACCACCTCGCCCTCGCCGTGGTGGCGTTCGGCAAAATCAATCAACGAGGAAATCAGCAATTGCTGGCTTTGCATCAACCCTAACATGTGTGCTCCTTTAAGCTTGGGTGTGTATTTCGATACTTGATCATAGTGGCTCGCACGCGCGGGGCGGCGCGCTACCGGTTGAATTTCTCGCCAGGACTGACGATGACGAGCTGTACGAACCGGGAGCCCTGGCGCGAATCGCGGCTGAAGCCCACCTCGAAGCCGCCCAGATTAAGCTGCTTCATGTTTTCCAGGGCTGCGATGAAACGCGGGCGGCTGAGATCCTTGCCGGCGAGGCGCAGGCCTTCACCAATTACCTTGGCGTTGATGTAGCTCTCAAAGCCCAAGAACGACAGGTTTTTGTAGCCCGCTTTTTCCATGGCCGCGCGGTATTCGCGCGCCAGGGGATGGCTGAAGTCCCAGGGGAATGGCACCACGGATGTAATCACCACCCCTACGCCGGCCGGCCCCAGGGCGCGCAGCGTGGCCTGCGTGCCCATGACCGACAGCGTGTAAAACTGCATGCCCTTGCGCACCTTGGCGTAGCTCTTGATGAAGCTGACGGTGGGTGCGCCCGCCGTGATCATGATGATCACTTCCGGCTGGGTGGCCGACAGCGCGGCAACGGCTTGCTCGGTATCCGAGGCGTTTGGTTCAATCGGTGCGCTGGAATGGATCTTCAGCCCGCGTTTTTCCATGGCCTTCTGCACGCCGGCCAACCCGTCCTTGCCAAAACCATTGTTGCTCCACAGCACCGCGATGCGCTGCACCCCCAGGGTTGCCAGGTGCTGCACAATTTTTTCGGCTTCATCAGCATAGCTGGCGCGCACGTTGAACACGTGGTTGATGGGGGGGGTGCGCACCAACGCCGCACCCGTGAAGGGCGCCACCAGGGGCACCGGTGGTTTTTCCTTTTCCAGCAGGGGCAGCGCGGCTGCGGTGTTGGACGTACCGGTCATGTTCATCAGGGCGAACACCTGCTCTTTTTCGATCATCTGGGTGACCGCCTTGACGGTATTGGCCGGCACATAGCCGTCGTCCAGGGTCACCAGCCGGATCTTGCGTCCGTTGACGCCGCCCTTTTCATTGATGCGACCAAACGCCACGGTGGCGCCGTTGACGATGTCCGGGGCCAACTCCCCCAGCGGACCGGATAAATCCAGCACCTGACCGATCACGACTTCCTTGTCGCTGACCCCAGCCTCGGCCGCGCCGGCGGGCACCATGACCCAATGCAGGGCCAGAGCGAGCAGGCAGCAGCGCAAACGTGAATATTGCCCCATGGCAGTCTCCTTTATTATTGAATGTGTACGCAGGGCTTCCAGCGACGCACGGGAGTCTGCCCGTGCCACCTTCCGCGTGCAACCCATGTCGTGCGGACGACAACCCCAAAGTCCATGTTTCCCAACGCTACCGACCCCATCCACCGCTTTCTCATGGTGCAACCCTGGTTTGCGGAGCTGCCACTGCCCCGCCGGCGCGACATCCAACAGCAGGTGTTCACCGTGCGGGCCCGCAAGGGAACCGTCATCCTGCAGGCCAACGAGCCCGTGCTGGGCTGGTATGCGGTGCTTTCCGGCCTGGTCACCATCGAGCGCCGCTCGGGTACCGGGCGCAATGCCACGTATCTGGGCCTGTTGGCCGGCGAATGGTTCGGAGAGGGCTCCACCCTGAAAGACGAGCCGCGCCGCTACGATGTCATCGCCCTGCGCGACACGGAGCTGCTGTGCCTGCCCAACGCGGTGTTCCATGCCCTGCATGCCAGCAGCATGGGATTCAACCAGTTCCTCGTCACCCATTTGAACCAGCGCCTGGGTCAGGCCATGGCCATCATTGACGCCGGGCGCACCCGCAACCCCGAGCAACGCGTGGCCCTGTCGCTGAGCCGGCTGTTCTGGAGCCGCACGCGCCAACTGGATTTGTCCCAGGACGAACTCGCCAGCCTGGCCGGCATGTCCCGGCAAACGGCCAACCGGGCCCTCAACACCCTGCAGCAGCAGGGGCTGATCAGCCTGTCCATGAACCGCATTACGGTGCTCGACGACGCCGGGCTGTCCGCGCTCTTGCTTACGCCGCCCGGCTGAGCCTGGCGGCTTTAACCCTTGCTCCGGCGGGTTTGTGCCGCCTCCAACACAATACGGGCATGAACACCCCTCCCCCAGGCCACGACCTTCCACAGCCCGGCTGGCACTGGAGCAACAGCTTTGCCGAACTGGGGTCTGATTTTTATTCCCCCCTGGCGCCGCAGCCCCTGCCCCAACCCTATCTGGTGGGGCACAGCACCGCGGCGGCCGGGTTGATTGGACTGACGCCCGCAGCCCTGCAATCCCCTGCCTGGCAGGACATTCTGGTCGGCAACCGGATTCCTGTGGGTGGGCAACCCCTGGCCAGCGTCTACAGCGGCCACCAGTTTGGCGTGTGGGCCGGCCAGCTCGGCGATGGCCGCGCCATTTTGCTCGGAGAACTGGCGCCGCAGCCGGGCCAGCCCGGCGTGGCACAGGAGCTCCAGCTCAAGGGTTCGGGGTTGACGCCCTTCTCACGCATGGGCGACGGTCGCGCCGTGCTGCGTTCCAGCATTCGGGAGTTTGTGTGCAGCGAAGCCATGCACGCCCTGGGCGTGCCCACCACGCGGGCCCTGTGCGTTATGGGTTCCGACCACCCGGTGTACCGGGAGCAGCCGGAAACGGCGGCCGTCGTGGCCCGCATGGCGCCGAGCTTCATCCGTTTCGGGCATTTTGAGCACTTTTGCCACACCGGCCAGCACGCACAACTGCGCCAGCTGGCCGACTATGTGATTGGCCGCTTTTACCCCGCCTGCCGCACCGACGGCCGCTTCGGTGGCAACGCTTATGCGGCCCTGTTGCAAGCCGTGACCGGGCGCACGGCGCACCTGATGGCGCAGTGGCAGGCCGTCGGGTTCTGCCATGGCGTCATGAACACCGACAACATGAGCATCCTGGGCCTGACCATCGACTATGGTCCTTTTCAGTTTCTGGACGCCTACGACCCCGGCCACATCTGCAACCACTCGGACAACCAGGGCCGCTATGCGTTTCACAAGCAACCCGGCGTGGCGTACTGGAACCTGTTTTGCCTGGGGCAGGCCCTGCTGCCCCTGATCGGCGAACAGGAACAGGCTATTGCCGCCCTGGAGACCTACAAGACCCTCTATCCCCAGGCCTTTGCGGAGCGCATGGCGGCCAAGCTGGGCTTTGCGCGGCCGCAGGACGGCCAGCAAACGCTGGTGGACGATGTGCTGCGCCTGATGGCCACCGACCGGGTGGACTACACCATCTTCTGGCGCCGGTTGAGCCATTGGGCGCGCCAGCCGGTGCCAACCGATACCGCGGTGCGCGATTTGTTTCTGGACACGGCGGGCATCGACCGCTGGCTGCTACAATTTTCGGAGCATATTGCACAGCATACAAGACGGTTTTCAGCCGATTTGATGCTCCAAACCAATCCCAAATTCGTACTGCGGAACCATTTGGGAGAATTGGCCATCCAAGCCGCCCGGGCCAAGGACTTTTCCGTGGTCGCGCAATTGCTGACGGTGCTGGAGCGCCCGTTTGACGAGCACCCGGCGTTTGAGGCGTTCGCCGATTTTCCGCCCGACTGGGCCGGCAGCATTGCCATCAGCTGCAGTTCCTGACCCACCCCTGGAGCATTGAACCATGACCTACCCCATCGAAAAAACCGACGCCGAGTGGAAGGCCCTGCTGCGCGACAAGGGTGCCGAGCCGGTCGCCTTCGACGTGACCCGCCACGCGGCCACCGAGCGCGCCTTCACCGGTCGGTACGCCGGCCAGTTCCAGCAGGGCACCTACCACTGCATCTGCTGCGACACGCCCCTGTTCGCTTCAAGCACCAAGTTCGATGCCGGATGTGGCTGGCCCAGCTTTGACCAGGCCATTGCCGATGGCACGGTGCAGGCCCGGATCGACCGCTCGCACGGCATGGTGCGCACCGAGGCGCTGTGCGCCCACTGCGGAGCGCACCTGGGC
>JBAQKO010000060.1:0-5470 GCA_049301075.1 Rhodoferax sp. | reverse complement strand
GCGCCGCCGCCCGGCCAAAATACCGCATCGAGGAGAGGTAGTTAATGAGTTCGAAAGAATCGGTCGCCATTGGTCAGCTGCTGGAGTTGCTGGAATCGCGCTACGCCATGCGTGTGCTGTGGGCTCTGCGCGACGGACATGCCCAAACTTTCCGTTTGCTGCAAGACAGCGTCGGCGGTATCACTCCCAATACACTCAACACCCGCATCAAGGAGTTGCGTGAGGCCGGCCTGATGACGCATGGCAACGATGGCTACGCCGTCACGCTGGCCGGCGCCGACCTGCTGAAACGCTTGGGCGATTTGCAGACCTTTGCCGGCAAGTGGGCCGCCGGACAGGCCAAGAAATCCAAGTAAAACGGTGGCTGCGGGGCAAGCCCCTGCTGAACACACAAAAGACAGGCAGAGCCTGTCTTTTTTTATCTGCAGCATAATTTCACACCTTGCGGGATAACCCCGACTCGCGGCGGACCGACTGCCAGTACCGCCACACCCCATTTTTCATAGCGCAAAGGACTTGCCATGCAAACGACCACCACCGGACTGCAATACGAAGATACGCTGGACGGAACCGGCCCAACCGCCACCAAGGGACAAACCGTCACGGTTCACTACACGGGCTGGCTGTACAACGACGGCACCCAGGGCGCCAAATTTGACTCCAGCAAGGACCGCAACGACCCGTTTGTCTTCCACCTGGGCGCCGGTATGGTCATCCGTGGCTGGGACGAAGGTGTGGCCGGCATGAAGGTGGGCGGCAGCCGCACCCTGATCATTCCAGCCGATCTGGGCTATGGCGCCCGTGGCGCCGGCGGTGTGATTCCCCCCAATGCAACCCTGAAATTCGACGTCGAACTTCTGGCCATTGCGGGCTGATTCCGGCAGCCGCAGAAGCGGTCACACCACCGAAATGCTGCGGCGCCCCCTTGAATTGTGTTCTTGAGTCCCCACAACTGGATTCGGAAGTAATCAACCTGATGTATTTGCATGTCTGAAAACCCATCCCATCCCCATCCCGGCGCAGCCAGCGCCCAATACCAGAGCACGGAAGACCTGGTCGGCGCGCAAGCGATGCAGGGAGCAGACGCCCTGGCCCAGGCCCAGGCCGACCTGGCTGCGCTACAGGCCAAAAGCAGCGAACTGGCCGACCAGTACCTGCGTGCCAAAGCCGAATCCGAGAATGCCCGGCGACGCGCCGAGGAAGAGATTTCCAAGGCCCGAAAATTTGCCCTGGAAAGCTTCGCCGAAAGCCTGCTGCCGGTTGCCGACAGCCTGGAGGCGGGCCTGATCATCAAGGACGCCACCCCCGAACAAATCCGCGAAGGCGCCCAGGCCACCCTGCGCCAGCTCATTGCGGCGCTGGAGCGCAACAAGGTGCAAGCCATCAACCCGGCTGCCGGGACCAAGTTTGACCCACATCAACATCAGGCCATCAGCGTGGCCCCCTCGGAGCAGGAAGCCAACACCGTGGTCAGCGTGCTGCAAAAGGGCTATACGATCGCCGATCGCGTGCTGCGCCCGGCCCTGGTTGTGGTGTCCGCCCCGAAATAAGGCGCTCACACCACGCACCGGGTAGCGTCAGAAACCATTGGACACCCCCAAAGGGCTCTTGAAATCGGCAAAAAAGCCTTCAAGTGACCCCCATCTGAATTTTCAAAAATAGCAGGAGTAAATCATGGGAAGAATCATCGGCATTGACCTCGGCACCACCAATTCGTGCGTTGCCATCATGGAAGGCAACACGCCCAAGGTCATTGAAAACGCGGAAGGCGCACGCACCACGCCGTCCATCATTGCCTACCAGGAAGACGGTGAGGTGCTGGTGGGTGCCTCGGCCAAGCGCCAGGCCGTGACCAACCCGAAAAACACGCTGTTTGCCGTCAAGCGCCTGATCGGGCGCAAGTTCACCGAAAAGGAAGTGCAAAAGGACATCGACCTGATGCCCTACACGATTGCCGCCGCCGACAACGGTGACGCCTGGGTGGAAGTGCGCGGCAACAAGCTGGCCCCCCAACAGGTCAGCGCCGACGTGCTGCGCAAGATGAAGAAGACCGCCGAGGATTACCTGGGTGAAGAAGTGACCGAAGCCGTGATCACGGTGCCGGCCTACTTCAATGACGCCCAGCGCCAGGCCACCAAGGACGCTGGTCGCATTGCCGGTCTGGATGTCAAACGCATCATCAACGAGCCTACCGCTGCTGCCCTGGCCTTTGGCCTGGACAAGAACGAAAAGGGCGACCGCAAAATCGCCGTGTATGACCTGGGTGGCGGTACGTTTGACGTGTCCATCATCGAAATTGCCGACGTCGATGGCGAAAAGCAGTTTGAAGTGCTCTCCACCAACGGCGACACTTTCCTGGGTGGCGAAGACTTCGACCAGCGCATCATCGACTTCATCATCGGCGAGTTCAAGAAGGAACAAGGCGTGGACCTGTCCAAGGACGTCCTGGCCCTGCAACGCCTGAAGGAAGCCGCGGAAAAAGCCAAGATCGAGCTCTCCAGCAGCGCGCAGACCGACATCAACCTGCCCTACGTGACCGCCGATGCTTCCGGCCCCAAACACCTGAACATCAAGCTGACCCGCGCCAAGCTGGAGTCGCTGGTGGAAGAGCTGATCGAGCGCACCATTGCGCCCATCCGCACCGCCCTGAAGGATGCCGGCGTCAGCGCCTCGGACATCCATGACGTGATTCTGGTCGGCGGTATGACCCGCATGCCCAAGGTGCAGGAAAAGGTCAAGGAACTGTTCGGCAAGGAGCCGCGCAAGGACGTGAACCCCGATGAAGCCGTGGCCGTGGGCGCCGCCATCCAGGGTCAGGTGCTGGCCGGCGACCGCAAGGACGTGCTGTTGCTGGACGTGACCCCCCTGTCGCTCGGTATCGAGACCATGGGTGGCGTGATGACCAAGATGATCAACAAGAACACCACGATTCCGACCAAGTTCGCACAGACCTTCTCGACCGCTGACGACAACCAGCCAGCCGTGACCATCAAGGTCTTCCAGGGCGAGCGCGAAATCGCCGTCGGCAACAAGATGCTGGGCGAGTTCAACCTGGAGGGCATTCCACCCGCACCGCGTGGCACGCCCCAGATTGAAGTGTCGTTCGACATCGACGCCAACGGCATTCTGCACGTGGGTGCGAAGGACAAGGGCACCGGCAAGGAAAGCAAGATCACCATCAAGGCCAACTCCGGCTTGTCCGAGGCTGAAATCCAGCAGATGGTGAAGGACGCGGAACTCAACGCGGCAGACGACAAGAAGAAACTCGAACTCGTGCAGTCCAAAAACCAGGCGGACTCCAGCGTGCACAGCGTGAAGAAGAGCCTGGCCGAGTACGGCGACAAGCTCGATGCCGGCGACAAGGAAAAGATCGAAGACGCCATCAAGGACCTGGAAGACGCCATCAAGGGTGACGACAAGGCCGCGATTGACGAAAAGAACACCGCGCTGATGACCGTCAGCCAGAAGTTGGGCGAAAAGATGTACGCCGACCAACAGGCCCAGCAGGCTGCGCAAGCGGGTGACGCCTCGGCCGCCGAGCAGGCCCATGCGGGGGCATCGGCTTCCCAGGCGCAGGATGACAACGTGGTGGACGCAGAAGTCAAGGAAGTCAAAAAGGGTTAAACGCGCGCCCTGCGCGCTGCATAGCCCCGCCGCGACCGAAGTGTTCCACCCGGAACGTCGGCGCGGCGTTTTGCATCACATTTGCACACTCAATCGAAGACCCATAGCGTCAGGCAACAATGGCTAAAAGAGATTTTTACGAAGTGCTGGGTGTTCCCAAGAACGCCTCTGACGAAGACATCAAGAAGTCGTATCGCAAGCTCGCGATGAAGCACCACCCGGACCGCAACCAGGGTGACGCCGGCAAAGCGGCCGAGGAAAAATTCAAGGAAGCCAAGGAAGCCTACGAAATGCTGTCGGACCCGCAGAAGCGCGCGGCCTACGACCAGCACGGCCATGCCGGCGTGGACCCCAACATGCGGGGCGGCGCCGAAGGCTACGGCGGTTTTGCCGAAGCCTTTGGCGATATTTTTGGCGACATGTTCGGCCAGCAACGCGGCCGCGCAGGGGGTGGTCGCCAGGTGTTCCGTGGCAGCGACCTGAGCTATGCCATGGAAATCACCCTGGAAGAAGCCGCCCGCGGCAAGGATGCGCAGATCCGCATTCCCAGCTGGGACGCCTGCGAGACATGCAAAGGCAGCGGGGCCAAACCCGGTACCCAGGTCAAGACCTGTGGCACCTGCAGCGGCTCCGGTTCCGTGCAAATGCGCCAGGGTTTCTTCAGCGTGCAGCAAACCTGCCCCACCTGCCGTGGTGCCGGCAAAGTCATTCCCGAGCCCTGCATGGCCTGCCATGGGCAGGGCAAGGTCAAGAAACAGAAGACACTGGAAGTCAAGATTCCCGCCGGCATTGATGGCGGCATGCGCATCCGCAGCACTGGCAATGGCGAGCCCGGAACCAATGGCGGCCCGGCCGGCGACCTGTACATCGAGATCCGGCTCAAGAAACACGACATTTTTGAGCGGGACGGCGATGATCTGCATTGCTCAGTGCCCATCAGCATGGCCACTGCGGCACTGGGAGGCGAAATCGATGTGCCAACCCTGGACGGCAAGGCGGCCATCGACATTCCGGAAGGCACCCAGACGGGCAAGCAGTTCCGGCTGCGCGGCAAGGGCATCAAGGGTGTGCGCGCCAGCTACCCCGGCGACCTGTACTGCCACATCGCGGTCGAAACCCCGGTCAAGCTGACCGAGCACCAGCGCAAGTTGCTGCGCGAGCTCGATGAGTCCCTGAAAAAGGGCGGCAGCAAGCACTCCCCCTCAGGCGACAGCTGGACCGACCGGCTGAAGAGCTTTTTCAGCTGACCGCCAGCAATTTTTCTATTCACCTCTAGCCGAATCGTGCCGCTGCGGTCTATAAAGGACCCAGCGGTATTTTTTTGCCCCATCGGGCAAGGGCCGCGGTAAGCAAAGCAGCATCGCATGAGCGTCAACATCACTTTTCTGGGTGGAGCCGACACCGTCACCGGCTCCAAATACCTGGTTCGCCACGCGGACCGCAGTCTGCTGGTGGACTGCGGACTGTTCCAGGGCTACAAGCAGCTGCGCCTGCGCAACTGGAACCCGTTGCCCATTGCCCCCGACCAGGTGGACGCCGTGGTCCTCACCCATGCCCACCTGGACCACAGCGGCTACCTGCCCCTGCTGGTCAAGGAAGGCTTCGCGGGCCACGTGTACGCATCCCCTGGCACCCAGGCCCTGTGCAAGATCCTGCTGCCCGACAGTGGCCACCTCCAGGAGGAAGACGCCGCCTTCGCCAACCGCCATGGCTTTTCCCAGCACGTGCCCGCCCTGCCCCTGTACACCCGGCAGGATGCGCTGGACTGCCTGCCGCTGATCAAGGCCGTTCCCATCCGGACCGCCTTCCAGCCCATTCCGGACTGGCGCGTGACGCTCAGCTCTGC
>JBAQKO010000059.1:0-5740 GCA_049301075.1 Rhodoferax sp. | reverse complement strand
CGCTGCCGCTGCGCTGCACGACCCCCGTCAGCAGCGCGGCAGGCAGTGCCAAATCACTGCCCAGTGCCGCACCCGACAGGGCGCAGACCAGCGCATACAGCCAGACATCCCCCGCACCAATTCCCGCACAGCCCAGGAAGGTGACCACCGACAGGGCCATGCCGGCAAACCAGGTGCGCACCAGCCCCAGGCGTTGCACCACCCGCAGCCACACCGGCATCGACAGTGCGCCGCACAGAAAGTAGAGCCCCAGGAAATAGCCTTGGGCCGGCCCAGTGGCCTGGACACGATCCTGAATGAAGAACAGCACCAGGGTGGCCGGCACGGCGGCCGCAATGCCGTTGAGCGCAAAGACGGTGACCAGACGGACGAATGGGGCGTTGTGCCACGGTGCCCACGCAGATGCAACCGCCGATGGTGCCGCCCGATGTTGCGTTGCACCAACTGGTGGGCGCGGCGCGGCATGCAAAGCCCAGACGCCCAGCGCGAGGGCGATCAACATGAGAGCGGTCATGGCCCCCACGCCCCAGACGGCCGGCACCACCGCCGCCAGCAGCACGCCAAGCAAGCCAAAGCCTTCGCGCCAGGCCACCACACGGCTGCGCTGCAGCGCGTCGCCGCCCAGCGCCGAGCCCCAACTTTGGTAGGCCACGGTCAGGACACTGAAGGCGACGGAGGTCAGCAGCAGCGTAATCGCCAGCCACCACAGGGCACCACTGGACCCGGTGGCCGGTTGGAACAGCGCACAGAAGCTGCCCGCCAGTGCCAGGGCAGCGACGGCCATGCACTGCCACAGGCGCTTGGAGCCACTGGCCAGGAGACGGTCGCACCAGCGACCGATCCAGGGGTCCAGCAGGGCATCGAACACACGGGTTGCCAGCAACACTGCACCCAGTGCCGCCAACGGGATGCCAAACTGCGTGGCATACAGGTTGGGAACCAGCACATACAGTGGCAGCGCGCAGAACGCCAGGGGCAGGCCCAGCAGACCATAGCGCAGGCCACCGCCCAGGGAGTCCCGTGCAGCCAGCGCTTCGCTCATGGTCGCAGCCCCAGCAGGGCCGTGCGCATGCCCGGCTCCGAGGTTTGCGGAGCCAGCCAGATGCCAAAGAACATGCGCGCAAAGCGGGGGTCTGCCACCTCGCCCAGTTCGCGCCCGTTGGCGACAAACCGTGCGCCCCGCCCGGGCAGGTGCACGCCGGTGATGCGGTCGCCACGGCGCACATCGGGAAACAGCGCCGCCATGCGCGCCTCCCATTGGCCGGCCAGGGTGTCGTCCAGCGTGTCCTGGCGGCGCATCTCCGCCACGGAGCGTTGCGCAATGGCGCGTCCTTTGAGGTCACGCAGGTAGACCAGCTCCAGGGCGAAGGTCTGCTGCTGCCAGCGAGCCGGGTCAAAGCCGGCGGGCACCCACAGGCTGGCCTGGTAAATGTCCAGGCCAAAGAAGCGCAGGGTTGCACTGCCGTGCAGACGGGCGTCGGGCAGCGGGCTGGCCACCTCAGGGGGTGGCGCCAACGGACGGGTTGGGGCCGCCAGCTGCAGAGCCGGTGCCTGCAGCAGCGGCGCCTCCTGCGCGCACAGCAGGCCAGCCCCCGCGAAGGCCAGCAGTAGCGCTACCTTTTTCATGGCCTCACTTTTGCAGCGTGAACTGCATCAGCTCGATGTCGCCGGTGGTGAAGGCCGCTTCGCAGTACGCCAGGTAGAAGTCCCAGATGCGCTGGAAACGGGTGTCAAAACCCAGCGCGGCGACTTCCGTGCGCCGCGCATGGAACGCGTGGCGCCAGCGCCGCAGGGTTTCGGCGTAGTCGCCACCAAAGGCAATTTCGTCCACCACGCGCAGCCCCTGCGCGGCGGCCTGGCGACGGAACTCCGCCGGCGAGGGCAGGCAACCGCCGGGGAAGATGTACTGCTGGATGAAGTCGGTGGATTCGACATAGCGTGCGAACAAACCGTCGCGAATGACGATGCTCTGGATACAGGCGCGGCCACCGTCCTTCAACAGCCGCTGCACAGTCTGGAAGTATTGCGGCCAGTAGGCCTGGCCGACGGCTTCGACCATCTCGATGGAGCAGATCGCGTCGAAGGGGCCGTCCGATATGTCGCGGTAGTCCTGCAGGCGCAGATCGGCGGTCTGCCCGGCGCCAACGGCAACACCGCGTGCCATCAGCCGTTCCTGCGCGTAAGCCAGTTGCTCGCTCGACAGCGTGACGCCCACCACCTGCGCGCCGTAGTGCAGGCAGGCCTGCTCGGCCAGGGCACCCCAGCCGCAGCCAATTTCCAGCACGCGGTCGCCCGCACGCACGCCGGCCTGCTCCAGCGCGCGGCGCACCTTGGCGGTTTGTGCGTCGGCCAGCGGCTGCGTGGTATCGCCCTGGAACCAGGCGCTGGAGTAATTCATGGTCTCGTCCAGCCACAAGCCGTAGAACGCATTGCCCAGGTCATAGTGGGCGTGGATGTTGCGCCGGCTGCCGGCCTTGCTGTTGCGCTGCAGGAGATGCTTGAGCCGGTACGCCAGCCGACCCAGCCAGGTGCCGTAAACCGCCGATTCCAGCGCCGCCCGGTTGGCGGACAGCAGCGTCAGCAACCCGGGCAGGTCGGGGGTGCTCCAATCGCCGGCGATGTAACTCTCGGCAAATCCGATGTCGCCACTCTTGAGTGCGGCACTCAGCGGGTTCCAGTTGTTCAGGTGCAGATGGGCGTGCAGTGCCGTACCGGCGCCCAACTCCAGTTGCCCCTGACCAAAGCGGTGCTGGCTGCCGTCGGGCAGGGCGAGGGTCAATACACCGACCTGGAGCCGTTTCAGCAACGCCAGGGCGCGGCGCGCAACAAAGGGCGCTTTCAGTGAGGGGTTGGCTGGTGACGCCGTTTGGATGGCAGTGTTCATGGCTCGTCTTTCAGGTCCGTTCATGTTGGGGGGTGCTGCGCGTGACCACGGGGCCCACGCGTTCGGGCTTGCGAAAGAAGGGAACCCGCAGGCGCCACAGGCGCAGGGCCTGGCTGTGGATGCGCCAGACCACGGCCAGCGTCATCAGCGGATAGCCCAGCAGCGCGTGGTGCAGGGTCGTTCGGTTGAGGGGCTGCAGCGTGCCGCCGATGCGGGTGTGCAAGAGCAGACCGTCTGCGCCGGCATGGTGGTCCACTCGCGCGCTGATGTGGTCGTGCCCATCCCGCCGGGTGACGGAGAAGCAGAATTCGTAATGCCCCTTGACCTCGCAGAACGGACTGACGTGGAAGACCTTGTCCGCCTGCACCGTTTGCCCCCACTGCGGGGCATCAAGCACGTAGCAGTGGCGCTCGCCGAAGGTGTTGTTGACTTCGGCCACGATGGCGCGCAGGCCACCGCCGGCCTCAGGAGACCGGTGGCAGTACCAGAAGCTGACGGGCTTGAAGGCATAGCCCAACACGCGCGGGTAGGTCTGCAGCCACACCTCCCCGTTCGCGTCGGCAATGCCCTGGCTGTGCAGGAGTTCATCCAGCCAGGCCAGCGCACCGCCCTGCGCAGGCGCGCGTCCGTCCCCGTGGTCGCGGTCATGGAAGCTGATCAGGCCAGCACGGTTGGGCATCCACCCCGCAGGCGCGCCCTGCGCTGCCTGGGTCTGCAGCGTGCGCATGGGCAGCATTAGAAAGTAGTTGCCATAGGTGAACTGGTTGCGTACCGGGCGGATGCGGGCGTGGTGTACCTGACCGAACCCGATGTGGGGCTGCGGCGGAAGATTCAGGCGGGCGGTCATGCGATCCACGCTTAGGCAGCCTGGGCCAGAGGTTGTGCGTCCAGCGTCGTCGGCGCCTGGAAGTCCCGCAGAACGGCGCGGGCCGCCAGCTTGCCGGACTGGAGCCCGTCTTCATGGAAGCCGTAGCCGGTCCACGCACCACAGTAGTAGCGATGCTGGTCTCCCTGCAAGGACGCAACCAGGCCCTGTGCAGCTATCGCGGCCCGGTCGAACACGGGATGGGCGTAGTCGATGGTGGCCAGGGTTTTCGCCGGATCAATCGGGCGGACCGGGTTGAGGCTGACGATCACATCGGTTTGCCATGGCACAGGCTGCAACTGGTTGATCCAGTAGTGCAAGCACACCCTTGCGTCTTCCTGCTGCGGGTCGGCGGCGCGCTCATAGTTCCAGGCCGCCCAGGCGGCCCGGCTCTGGGGCATCACGCGGGTGTCCGTGTGCAAAACCGCGCGGTTGCGCTGGTAGCCAATGGCGCCGAGTACCGCACGCTCCATCTGGCTGGGCGCATGCAGCATGCGCAGCGCCTGGTCCGAGTGGGTGGCGATGATCACGCGGTCAAACCATTCTTCACCGGCATCCGTTGCCAGCCAGACGCCACCCGCACCCGCGTGGGCGTGGGGGTCGTAGCGTACCCGGTGGACTGGACAGTTCAGACGCTTGTCGGCAATGCCCTCGGTAATGGCCCGTACATACTGGCGGGCGCCACCCGGGACGGTCCACCATTGTGGCCGGTTGGTGATCTGCAGCAGGCCGTGGTTGTGGCAGAACCGCACCATGGTGGCCACCGGGAACTGCAGCATCTGGGCGGTTGGGCAGCTCCAGATGCAGGCTGTCATGGGCATGAAGTACCACTGCTGGAAGGCCTGGCCAAAGCCATGCACGCGAAGAAAATCCCCCAGCGTCTGCGCCAATTCCTGGTCGCTGCCCTCGCGGGCCAGGCGGGTGGTGAGCGCATTGAAGCGCACGATGTCTTTGAGCATGCCCCAGAACCGGGGACTCACCAGGTTGCGGCGCTGGGCAAACAGACCGGACAGGGAGCCGCCGCTCCATTCGAGTGGACGCTCATCCCCATCCTGACCGGACTGCACCGAGAACGACATGTCGGACTTCGCGGTGGGGACGCCCAGCTCCGCCAGCAAGGCAATCAGCTGCGGGTAAGTGCGTTCGTTAAACACCAGAAATCCGGTGTCGACCCCCTGTGTGACCGGTGTGCCCTGCGCATCGGGCAATGTCACATCGACCGTGTTGGTATGGCCGCCGAAGTACGCTCCAGCCTCCAGCAGCGTGATGTCGGCCTGCCCGCGCAGGGCATGCGCTGCTCCCAGACCGGAGATACCTGAACCAATGATGGCAACTTTTCGTGACACGGAACGCACTCCTGGTGGTTGATGGACTGGACCCATTTGGCGTCCACTTGCACCGGACTGTATAATTTGTGACTGATTAGTTCACATTTGAACTAGAAAGACTGCACTTCAATCATGGTTACTCAAGCAATACCCAAGGCCTCCTTTCGTTCACAGATGCTGTTAGCCCGGGAGCAGGCCATCATCCAGTCGGTCAATCGCCTGTTGGCCGAGAAGGGGTTTGAGTCCATGACCGTGGACGAAGTCGCCGAAGACGTCGGCATTGCAAAGGCCAGCCTGTACAAGCACTTCGCGAGCAAGGAGGACCTGGCAGCGGCGGCCATGGCCTACCTGATGGCGCAAGCGCAGGCGTTTCTGGACGGTCTGGCGCCCGCCCTGAGCGCCATCGACAAGCTGCGCTCCACGGTGGAGTGGACGATGCGCCTCAAGCTGGAAGGGAATATGCCCACGCTGCCGAGCCAGAACTCCAGCCTGCGTGCGGCACTGATGGTGCACAAGGGCTACATGGACGGACTGATGGATGTGAGCGACCGGCTCGGCGCCTGGATTGAAGAAGCGCAGCAGCAGGGTGCGATCAATTCACAACTTCCGGCCCTCGCCGTGCTGTACACCCTGTATGCGCGGGCTTGTGATCCGGTACTCGAA
>JBAQKO010000058.1:0-4990 GCA_049301075.1 Rhodoferax sp. | reverse complement strand
AACCAGGATGGCACCGTGTCGCTGGCCGAGCGCCTAGCCGGCAGCACCCAGACGAAGCAGCAGGGGTCGGATCTCTCCCAACTGGCACGCAAGGTGTATGACCAGGTGGCGGGAGGCCTGTCGCAGGCACTCATCAGCCAATCGCTCAGCGCGGTGGCCTGATACGCCAGAGTTGGGGGCCAAATAGGCCTCCAGCCCCCGCATTCATTGCGCAAATTGCTATATTTTTTGTAGCAGTTCAGCTACTGCGCGGGGGTAAATCAGGTGCTCCTGCGTGAGCACACGCGCCGCCAACGCATCCGCCGTGTCGCCCGCCAGCACCGGCACCACCGCCTGCGCCAGGATGGGGCCATGGTCCAGCTCCGGCGTGACCAGGTGCACCGTGGCACCCGCAAACTGGCAGCCGGCATCCAGCGCCCGTTGGTGGGTGTGCAGTCCCCCAAAGGCCGGCAGCAGCGAGGGGTGGATATTGGTCAGGCGCCCGGCATACCGCTCCACGAAACCGGGCGTGAGAATGCGCATGAACCCGGCCAGCACCACCAGCGTGGGCTGTGTGGGGGTGTCCCATTGGTCAATCCGCTGGGCCAGTGCCTGGTCGAATGCCTCCCGCGTGGCAAACGCCTTGTGGTCCAACACCTCGGTGGCGATGCCGTGCTCCCGGGCAAACACCAGCCCCTGGGCATCGGCCTTGTTGCTGATCACGGCCGCTACCCGCGCGTGATGGGTTTGGGCCCAGTTTTCACGTTGGGCGGCACGGATGATGGCAGCCATGTTGGAGCCGCTGCCAGAGATCAATATGACGATGTTTTTCATGGGAAGCGCCGATTATGACCGTGCGTGCCGCGCGCCCCAGCACCGGCCAGCGGTGAAAAATGTCGCCGTTTGGACAGCTGCAACCGAACGGTCGTGCTAAAAAGACGGTTGTTGATGTACCGAGACCGAACGACTGGAGACCCCTGATGGATTTGGCATTTACCCCTGAAGAGCAGCAATTCCGCGAAGAGATTCGCGCCTGGGTGGGCGCAAACCTGCCCGCCGATATTGCCCACACAGTGCACAACGCCCTGCATCTGACCCGCGACGACATGCAGCGCTGGGCCAAGATTCTGGGCAAAAAAGGCTGGCTGGGCCACGGCTGGCCCAAGGAATTCGGCGGCCCGGGCTGGAACTCGGTGCAAAAGCACCTGTTTGAAGAAGAGTGCGCGCTGGCGGGCGCCCCCCGCGTGGTGCCCTTCGGGCCCGTGATGGTGGCCCCCGTGATCATGGCCTTTGGCACGCCCGAGCAGCACAAGCGCTTCCTGCCGGGCATTGCCAGCGGTGAGGTGTGGTGGAGCCAGGGCTACAGCGAACCCGGCTCCGGCTCGGACCTGGCCTCCGTCAAGACCCGCGCCGAGCGCCAAGGCAACAAGTACATCGTCAACGGCCAGAAGACCTGGACCACGCTGGGCCAGTACGGCGAGTGGATTTTCTGCCTGGTGCGCACCAGCACCGAAGGCAAGCCGCAAACCGGCATCTCCTTCCTGCTGATCGACATGAAGAGCCCCGGCGTGACCGTGCGCCCCATCATCATGCTCGACGGTGGCCATGAGGTGAACGAAGTGTTTTTCGACAACGTCGAAGTCCCGGCCGAGAACCTGATCGGCGAAGAGAACAAGGGCTGGACCTACGCCAAGCACCTGCTCAGCCACGAGCGCACCAACATCGCCGATGTGAACCGTGCCAAGCGCGAACTCGAGCGCCTCAAGCGTCTGGCCAAAGCCGAAGGCGTGTACGACGACGTCCGTTTCCGCGACGAGATTGCCAAGCTGGAAGTCGACGTGGTGGCGCTGGAAATGCTGGTGCTGCGCGTGCTGGCCGCCGAGAAGTCCGGCAAGAACTCGCTGGACATTGCCGGCCTGCTCAAGATCCGCGGCAGCGAGATCCAGCAGCGCTACAGCGAGCTGATGATGCTGGCCGCCGGCCCCTCGGCCCTGCCCCTCATCCGCGAGGCCATGGAAGCCGGCTGGCAGGGCGACCAGGCCGTGGCGCGCTACGCGCCGCTGGCGTCCACATACTTCAACATGCGCAAGACCACTATTTACGGCGGCAGCAACGAAGTGCAGCGCAACATCGTCTCCCAGTTCGTGCTGGGCTGAAAGCAATACACCCCCAATTACAGGTGACACAAAATGGATTTTGATTTTTCTGACGACCAGGTACAACTCGGCGACGCCGTACGCAAATGGGTGGACAAGGGCTACACCTTTGAACGCCGCCGCAGCATTGAAAAAGCCGGCGGTTTTGACCGCGCCGCCTGGAACGAGCTGGCCGAGCTCGGCCTGTGCGGCCTGTACGTTCCCGAGGACGATGGCGGTCTGGGCATGGGCCCGGTCGAAGGCATGGTGGTGATGGAAGAGCTGGGGCGCGGCATCGTGCTCGAACCGCTGGCGCAAAGCCTGATCGCCGGCGGCGTGCTGGCCGGCTATGCCGACGCCGCCACCAAGGCCGCCTGGCTGCCCAAGATTGCCAGCGGTGAAGCGCTGGTGGTGCTGGCCTACCAGGAACGCGCCGCCCGCTACAAACTCGATGTGTGCGAAGCCAAGGCCACGCAGGCTCCCGGTGGCTATGTGCTCAATGCCACCAAGACCGTGGTGCCCGTGGGCGACCAAGCTGACGCCTTCATCGTGCCCGCCCGAATCAACAGCCAGTTGGCCCTGTTCCTGGTGGAACGCAAGTCGGCCGGCGTCACCGCCAGCGGCTACGGCACCCAGGACGGCAGCCGCGCGGCGGACATCAGCCTGAAGAACGCGCCCGCCACCCTGATCACCCAGGACGGCCAGACGGCCCTGGAGCATGCCGTGGACATCGGCATTGCCGCCACCTGCGCCGAAGCCGTGGGGGTGATGGACAAGACCCTGGCCATCACCGCCGAATACCTCAATACCCGCAAGCAGTTCGGCGTGGTGATCAGCAGCTTCCAGGCCCTGCGCCACCGTGCCGCCGACATGAAGATGCAGCTGGAACTGGCCCGCTCCATGAGCTACTACGCCAGTCTCAAGCTCAATGCGCCCGCAGCCGAGCGCCGCGCCGCGCTGGCCCGCGCGAAATACCAACTGGGCCAGTCCATGCGCTTCGTGGGCCAGCAGGCCGTGCAGTTGCATGGCGGCATCGGCGTGACGGACGAGTACATCGTCAGCCACTACTTCAAGAAGCTCACGCAGCTGGAAATGACGTTTGGTGACACCCTGCACCACCTGGGCGAAGTCTCCAACCGCATGCAGGACACCGCCGGCGTCTTCGCCTGAACGCCGCCCGCAGCAGGGAAACCTTCACATTTCAGGAGCCAACACGGCGGGAAGTCCCCTAAAATACCCGTCTACACACGCCGCACCCTTGGGCACGCGGCGTTCTTGGACGGGATTTTCATCTTGACTTCACATGCAGGCAGGCTTACAGCGTAAGCAAACCGACTGGGCCATGGGCGCGGTGGCACGGCTGCTGCGCCCGATTGTCCGGTTGGCGCTGGGCATGGGCCTCAAGCACAGCCAGCTGGATGCGCTGCTGCGGCAAAGCCTGCTGAGTGAAGCCCGCGATGTGCTCACCGCCCGGGGGGTAACTCCCACCAACGTGAGCCAGTTGGCCATGGTCACCGGTCTGCACCGCAAGGACGTCACCAGCCGCGTGCGCGAAGGCGACGACGGTGGCCTTCCGCACACCGAGGCTTCACCGGCATCCCGGGTTTTCACGCGCTGGTTGCAGCAGGTCATGGCCGACCCCGCCTTATGGCGCTTGCCCATTGCCGGCAAGGACACCGGCGTTTCCTTTGAATCCCTGGCCCGGATGGAAACCCGGGGCGACGTCCATGCCCGGGCCCTGCTGGAAGACATGGAGCGGCTCGGCGTGGTCCGCTGCGACGGCAAGTTCGTGGAGCTGACGCGTGACGGCTTCGTCCCTTCCACTGACCTCCAGACCCTGCTGTCCTTCCTGGCAGACAACGGGCGGGACCACTTGTCGGCAGGCGTTGCCAATGTCAGCGGCGAGGCGCCGCGTTTCCTGGAGCGGGCCATTTTCACCGAGGGACTCTCGGAAGCCGAATGCGAGGTGCTGCAAGCCGGCATACGCAAGGACTGGGACCAGCTGCACGCCAAAATCTATTCGGAGATGCTGGCCTCCGAGCAGCGCAGCACCGATGCGCCCACCCACCGGATGCGGGTGGGGATCTTCACCTTTTTCGAACCCACCCAGGCGGCCACGCAGCCGCCCGGGAAAGACTCCACCGGGGCCTCCTCATGAAAGCCCTGGGTTTTGTCTTGCGGCTGGCGGTGGTCATGCTCTGCTTGGCGTCGTGCGGAGGCGGCTCCACCGATGTGGCGTCCTACCCGGGCTCGGGCGGCACCGGCGTTGACCCGGGCTCCGGTGGTACGGGCAATGTGGCCAGCGTCGGCTCCGTCGACGGATTTGGCAGTGTGATCGTCAACGGCGTCACCTACGACAACACCGCTACCGCCAACAGCCTGGATCCCGCCAGTCCTACGCTGGCGCTGGGCATGGTGGTGCGCATCTCGGGCAGCCTCAACAGCCAGACCACCGGGGTGGCCCAAACCCTCTCCGCCGGCGTCGAATTGATGGACACGGTGACGTCCACCAACCCGGCAGGCGGCACGCTGGTGGTCGCCGGCCTCACGGTGCGGGTGGGCACAGCCACCGTGTTCGACGGCGTTGCCGACCTGTCCGCCCTGGCGGTGGCAGACTCCGTGTTTGTGTATGGCGTCCCGGAGGGCAGCGGGCTGCTGGCCACCCGCATTGAGAAGCGCGCTTCGCTGCCCCGGTTCCAGACCACCGGGGTCATCCAGTCCATCGACACCCTGGCGCAGACCTTTCAGCTGGGGAACCTCACCGTCAACTACGGCGGCGCCACCTACCTGGGCAGCCTGACGGCCGCAGGCCTGGCCAACGGAGTCATCGTCCAGGTTCGCGCCCCCAGCGCCCCTGGGGCCGGGCCGTTCAACGC
>JBAQKO010000057.1:0-1970 GCA_049301075.1 Rhodoferax sp. | reverse complement strand
CTGTACCGGGTGGAGGACTACCGCAAGTCCGGCCTGCCCATGCTGCCGGTGACGCACGGCAGCGAGTTCACCCGGCTGCAAATCCTGCTCTACACCTTTGTGCTGTTCGCGGCTTGCCTGCTGCCCTTTGTCTACGGCATGAGCGGCTGGCTCTATCTGGCGGCGGCGGTGGTGCTGGGGGCCGGTTTTTGCGGCTACGCCTGGAAGTTGTGGCGCGATTATTCCGACGCGCTGGCGCGACGGACCTTCCGCTTTTCCCTGATCCACCTCAGCGCCCTGTTTGCGGCGCTTTTGCTGGACCACTACATTTTCTAGATGCCGCGGGATAGACTGCAGGGTATGGCGCTGCCAAGCGCGCTTCGAATGAACCAGGTGGATATGAACAAACGTTTTGCATTGAAGTGGATCGTCGCCGGCACCCTGCTGGCGGGGGGCTTGGGTCAGATGGTGGCCTGCTCGCCGCAGCAGGCAGCGTTTTCGTCGGTGGACATCACCGGGGCGGAGTATGCGAAGAACTTCGAGTTGACCGACCACAATGGCCAGGTCCGCCACCTGCAGGATTTTGCCGGCAAGGTGGTGGTCATGTTCTTCGGCTACACCCAGTGTCCGGATGTGTGCCCGACGTCCATGTCGGAACTGGCGGCGGTAAAGAAGGCGCTGGGCAAGGACGGGGACCGCCTGCAGGGCCTGTTCGTCACCCTGGACCCGCAGCGCGACACACCCGAGCTGCTCAAGAGCTACATGGCCAATTTCGATCCCACCTTCCTGGCGCTGTACACCACGCCGGAGAAGCAGGCCGAGCTGGCCAAGGAATACAAGATCTATTACAAAAAGGTGGAGGGCAAGACCCCCACCAGCTACACCCTGGACCACTCGGCCGGGAGCTATGTGTACGACACCAAGGGCCAGCTGCGCCTGTTTGCCCGCTACGGCAGCGAGGTCAAGGCGCTGACATCCGACATCCAGATCCTGCTCAAGCAAGCGTCCTGAGCTGACGGGGCGGCAGATGCCCCGCCATTTGGCCCTGTTTTTTGGCCGCTAGCCGGCGCGGATACTGCGTAGGTTGCTATGAAAAACATAGCGATACGCAGGGTCCCACTCAGGCGTAGGCGGCCAGGGCTACTTTCATTTTCTTCATGGCGGCCACTTCGATCTGGCGGATCCGTTCGGCGCTGACGCCGTACTCGGCGGCCAGTTCGTGCAGTGTCATGCCACCGCTGTTGTCGTCGTTGACCTTGAGCCAGCGCTCCTCCACGATGCGCCGGCTGCGGGCGTCCAGCGCCTCCAGGGCGGTGGCAATTCCTTCCGAGGCGAGCACGTCACGCTGGCGGGACTCCAGCATGGCGACCGGCTCATGGCTGGAGTCGGTCAGGTAGGCGATGGGGCCAAAGGCGTCTTCGCCGTCGTCGGACGGGCTGGGGTCCAGCAGCACATCGCCCCCGGACAGGCGGGTTTCCATCTCCAGAACCTCTTCCGGCTTGACGTTGAGCTCGCGCGCCATGGCCGCAACCTGATCCGGGCTGAGCGTTTCGCGGTGGGTTCCGGCGTCGGCTGCCGCATCGTCACTCTTGTAACGCTGCTTCATGGAGCGCAGGTTGAAGAACAGCTTGCGTTGGGCCTTGGTGGTCGCCACCTTGACCATGCGCCAGTTCTTCAGGATGTACTCGTGGATTTCGGCCTTGATCCAGTGCAGGGCGTAGCTCACCAGACGGACGCCCTGGTCGGGGTCGAAGCGCTTCACGGCCTTCATCAGGCCCACATTGCCTTCCTGGATGAGGTCGCCGTGGGGCAGGCCGTAACCCAGATACTGGCGGGATACGGACACTACCAGGCGTAAGTGAGAGAGCACTAACTTACTTGCAGCCTCAAGATCATTCTCGTTTTTCAGTTTGCGCGCGAAAGCCTGCTCTTCCTCAAGGGTGAGCATGGGCAGCCGGTTGGCGGCCGAAATATAGGCGTCCAGGTTACCC
>JBAQKO010000056.1:0-3742 GCA_049301075.1 Rhodoferax sp. | reverse complement strand
AGCATGTTCTGGGAGATGGCGTCCTTGTCGTCCCGCGTGAAGGGGTGGTCGTAGGTGGTCACGATGCCGTAGTACACCTTGGAGATGGATTCGAGCGCCGTCTTGAGCGCCGGGCCGCTCGGGTTGCCGTCGCGGATGCCCAGCAGCGCGTAGGTCAGCAGGTAGGTGCTGTCGTAGGCCTGGGCGGCCGACATGGGCACGGCCATGGCCTTGTTGAACTTGCGCTTGTAGGCGGAGAGGAAGGCGGAGCGGCGCTCGTTGCTGGGCTCGGCAATGAAGGTCTGGGCCATCAGGGCGCCTTCGGCCGCGTCCTTGGCACCGTTGATGAAGAAGGGGAAGGACAGGGTCCAGGCGCCCACTTGCGGCACCTTCCATTTCAGTTCCTTGCGGCCGTTGGCGATGACGGCGTTCTCCACGCCCACGGTGTAGCTGAACACCACATCGGCCCCGGCGTCGCGGGCGGCCTTGAGTTCTTCACGCAGGTCCTTCACGCCCAGGGCAAAGCGCGCCACATGCACGGCCTTCAGGCCCTTGGCGGCAAGCGCGGCTTCCACGTCCTTCAGGCCGGCCTCGCCGTAGCCGGTGGTGTCGGCAAAGATGGCGACCTTGGTCCAGCCGCGCGCCACGATGTCATCGACCACGAAGGGGGCCTGGATGGCGTCGCGGGCCGAGGTGCGAAAGATGAAGCTGGTGGGCGCCGGAAACTTGGTGGTGAGCGGGGTGCCGGTGGCGCAGGGAATGATCAGTGGCAGCTTGGCGTTCTGGAACGTGTCCAGTGCCTTTTGCGCCACACCGGTGTTGCAAAAGCCGATGGTGGCGGATACGCCCTCGGCCACCAGTTCCTGCGCGCCCTTGAGGCCGACGTCCGGATTGCCCTGGTCGTCCTTGATGACCAGGGTGAGCTGGCGCCCCAAGTAGCCGCCCACGGCGTTGATTTCGTCCACGGCCAGCTGCACGCCGTCGAGCATGGGGGTTCCGAAGTCGGAAGACGGACCGCTGAACGGGCCGATGACCCCGATTTTCAGGGGCGGGCCCGATTGGGCCTGGGCCGGCAACGCCATGGCAAAGGCCATGGTGGCTGCGGTCACGATTGCGATAACCCGACGCTGGCGACTGTGCATGAGTGGTCCTTGTAAATGCTTGCCAGCCCGTAGTGTATGCAGTCTGGCCGCCCGCGTGGCGGGCGGCTGCAAAGGTCCCCGGTTTTGGGCCCTCAATCGGGGTCAAGCCCCCGTGCATATTGCGTAGATAGCTACTATTTTGATAGCGCAGGGTAGTCGGTGTAGCCCTTGGCGCCGCCACCGTAATAGGTCATGCGGTCGCCCGCAGTGAGCGCGGCGCCTTCGCGCAGGCGGCGGGTCAGGTCGGGGTTGGCGATGAAGGGCCGGCCAAAGGCCACCAGGTCGGCGCCCGCGGCCAGCGCCTGGTCGGCCAGCGCGCGGTCGTAGGCGTTGTTCACCATCCAGGCACCCCGGCCTCCGGCGGCGCGGTAGGCCTGGCGCAGGGCGGCGTAGTCGAACGGGGTGTCGCCCTGCTGGTAGTCGCGCGGGCCGCCGGTGGAGCCTTCGATCAGGTGCAGGTAGGCCAGCTGCAGTGGCGCCAGCTGCTGCACCACGTAGGTGAACAGGGGCGTGGGGTTGGGGTCGGTGGCGTCGTTGGCCGGTGTGACGGGCGACAGGCGCAGCCCGACCTTGCCGGCGCCGATTTCCTCGCACACGGCGCGCATGACTTCGAGCAGCAGGCGGGCGCGGTTCTCGATGGCGCCGCCATAGGCGTCGCTGCGCTGGTTGGAGCCGCTGCGCAGGAACTGGTCGAGCAGGTAGCCGTTGGCGCCGTGCACTTCCACGCCGTCAAAACCGGCGGCGATGGCGTTGCGCGCGGCACGGCGGTAGTCCTGCACGATGCCGGGCAGCTCATCCAGCGCCAGGGCGCGGGGGGCGGAGGTGTCCACAAACTGGGGTACGCCGTCCTTGATGAGCACGGTCTTGGTCTTGGCGGTGATGGCCGACGGGGCCACCGGGGCCTGGCCATTGGGCTGCAGGTCCACATGCGAGACCCGGCCCACGTGCCACAGCTGCATCACGATCTTGCCGCCGGCGGCGTGCACGCCCGCTGTGACCGGCTTCCAGGCGGCCACCTGGGCGTCGCTCCAGATGCCGGGCACGTCGGCATAGCCCTGGGCCTGGTGGCTGATGGCCACGGCCTCGGTCACGATCAGGCCAGCGCCGTCCTTGGGGTCGGCGCGTTGCGTGTAGTAGGTGGCCATCAGCGCGGTGGGCAGGGCGCCGGGCGCGCGGTTGCGGGTGAGGGGCGCCATGACGACGCGGTTGGCCAGGGACAGTTGGCCGGTCTGGAGGGAGTCAAACAAAGTGGTCATGGAATAGCTAGGTGGTGAAGGGGAAGAAAAGGGAACGCTGCGCGCGGGTAAGCCTACAGCGTAGCCCGGAGTTGGCGCCCATGCCGCAAAATGCAAGCTCGTTCATCTTGCCGGGAGTGCATTTCTTGACACCTTCGCGACATCTGTGGGGGCTGGCCCTGGCGCTTTCGCTCGGGGCGGCCGTGTCGCTGGGCATTACCCGGTTCGCCTACGGCCTGCTGCTGCCGGCCATGCGCACCGACCTGGGCTGGTCGTACACGCTGGCCGGTGCCATGAACACTGCCAACGCCCTGGGGTATTTTCTGGGCGCCCTGGCCACGCCCTGGCTGATGCGGCGCGTGGGCGCGCCCACGCTGCTGTGGTGCGGTGCCGTGCTGGCCAGCGTCTTCATGGCCTTGAGCGGGGTTTTTACGGCCACCGAACCCCTGCTGCTGCAGCGCCTGCTGGCTGGCGTGGCCAGTGCGCTGGTGTTCATTGCCGGTGGCTTGCTGGCGGCCCGCCTGGGCGCGCAGGACCCGGCGCGCGGGGGCTTTCTGATCGGCCTGTACTACGGCGGCACGGGGCTGGGCATCGTGCTGTCGGCCGCCCTGGTGCCCTGGGTGCTGGAATGGGCGCAGGCGGTGGCACACGGCTGGCGCTGGGCCTGGTGGAGTCTGGCGCTGGTGTGCGTGCTGGCCAGCGGCGTGCTGCTGTGGCCGGCGCGGGTGATGGCGCAGTGGGCACCGCCGGCGGTCGCGGGCACGGCGTTTGCGGTGGTGTTTCGCTGGCGGGCGTTCGGTTTTGCCCTGGCGGGCTACACCCTGTTTGGCGTTGGCTACATCGGCTACATGACCTTTGTGGTGGCGCTGCTGCGCCAGCAGGGCAGCAGTGCGCTGGCCGTGACGGTGTTCTATGGCTTGCTCGGGGTGGCCGTTGTGGCCTCCTCGCGCATCTGGGCCGGCTTGCTGGACCGCCACAAGAGTGGCCGGGCGCTGGCCCTGCTGAATGCCCTGCTGGGTGTGGCGACCCTTCTGCCGGCGTTGACCCAGTCCTGGCCGGTGGTGCTGGCTTCGGGCTTGCTGTTTGGCGGCGTGTTCCTGTCGGTGGTGGCGTCGACCACGGCGCTGGTGCGCCACAACCTGCCGCACAGCGCCTGGGCCGCCGGCATCAGCGCCTTCACCACGGTGTTTGCGGCCGGGCAGATCGTTGGGCCCACGGTGGTGGGCTGGATTGCCGATGGCCCCGGCGGGCTGGCGCGCGGCCTGGTGTTTTCCGCCGTGGCACTGTGGCTGGGGGCCGTGCTGGCCTGGCGCCAGAAAGCGCTCTAGGCGGTTTACTGGATCAGGCCTTCGGCCTTCATGGCGGCAATGACGGCGGGGCGTGCAG
>JBAQKO010000055.1:0-5116 GCA_049301075.1 Rhodoferax sp. | reverse complement strand
GCCGTGTCGCGGGGGCTGCTACCCCTGCGCCAGCTCGGGCGCACGCTGGCCCTGCGCCAGCCGCAGGCGCTCGACCCGATCGCCCCAGACGACTTGCCCAGCGAAATGGCACCCATGGTGACCGCCTTGAACGACCTGTTTGCGCGCATGGGTACGTTACTGGAATCCGAGCGCCGTTTCACGGCCGACGCGGCCCATGAACTGCGCACCCCCATTGCCGCCATCCGGACGCAGGCCCAGGTGGCCCTGATGGAAACCGACGACGCCCAGCGCCGCCATGCCCTGAACAACACCCTGGAAGGGTGTGACCGTGCGGTGCGGCTGGTGGAACAGCTGCTGACGCTGTCCCGGCTGGAGGCCACAGCAGCACCGGCCATGGCCGCCGTCGATCTGGCCGCGCTGAGCCAGCGGGTGGTGGCCGAACTCGCACCCAAAGCCATCGGCAAACAGCAGACCCTGGAATTCGAGGCGTCCGGGCCCTGCCCGGTTCCCGGCAACGAAACCCTGCTGACGGTTCTGGTGCGCAACCTGGTGGACAACGCGGTGCGCTACAGCCCGCCCGCGGCCCAGGTACATGTGACCGTGCGCCAGCAGGCAGACCAGGTGGTTTTGCAGGTGGAAGACAGCGGACCGGGCATGACCGACGACGAACTGCGCCGGCTCGGCGAACGGTTTTTCCGGGTACCGGGCAATGCAGAAACCGGGAGTGGCCTGGGCTGGTCCATTGTCAAACGCATTGCCGCCGTGCACGGGCTCGAACTCCATGTCGCCCACGCAACGGCGCTGGGCGGGCTGGAAGTGCGCGTCTCGGGTCGCGCCACAACCCCTTAAGCAGCTTCGGGCACCGGGTGGCTGAACGCCACCTCGCCAAAGGACTGCAGCAACGCCAGCCCCAGGGGCCAGTGACCAAACCCCGCCTCCACGTTGATATGCCCGGCGTTTTGCAGCCGCACAAACTCGCTGCCCCAGGCCCGGGCATAGGCCCCGGCCGTGCGCACCGGGCAATAGGGATCGTTGCTGCTGGCCACCAGCGTGCTGCGGTAGGGCAAGGGCTGGTAGGGCACCGGCGCAAAGTCGGCCAGCACGCCACGGCGCTCGGGATCGGCCGGCGCCACCAGCAACGCACCCTGAATGCGCGCTGCCGCCTCCGGGGGCAGGTGCACCGTGGCAATGCAGCCCAGGCTGTGGGCTGCCACTACCACCGGCCCGTCCACCGCCAGTATCTGGCGTGCCAGTGAGCCCACCCAGGCCTGGCGCGTGGGCGTGATCCAGTCGTCCTGCACCACACGGCGCGCACCCGGCAGGCTGTCGGCCCACAGACTTTGCCAATGGCCGGGACCGGAGTCCCGCCAACCCGGCACGATGATGAGCGTTGTCATGGTTTACCTTTGAATCGCATACGGCTGCATTGTCAGAAGCAACCCTTAAAACTCAAACGACTGTTTTTCTCTTAATTTATGTGTTTTTTTGAATATCAAACCGCTGCCAGCGCCTGCTCCAGATCGGCCAGCAGGTCGTCAATGTGCTCGATGCCGACCGACAGGCGCACCGCGTCCTCCGGCACACCGGCCTTGACCAGCTCTTCGGGCGACAGCTGGCGGTGCGTGGTGGAGGCCGGGTGTGTGGCCAGTGACTTGGCGTCGCCAATATTCACCAGCCGGGTGAACAGGTTCAACCCGTCCAGAAAGCGGGCACCAGCAACGCGGCCTTCACCGGCAGCGGACTTCACACCGAAGGTCAGCAGGCCACTGGCCTTGCCACCCAGGTATTTCTGTGCCAGCGCATGGTCCGGGTGGCTGGGCAGGGCTGCGTAGTTGACCCAGGCGACCTTGGAATGCTTTTGCAGGAATTGCGCGACCTTGAGCGTGTTCTCGTTGATGCGCTCCACGCGCAGCGCCAGTGTCTCGATGCCCTGCAGGATCAGGAAGGCGTTGAACGGCGAGATGGCGGCGCCGGTGTTTCGCAGCGGCACCACGCGGGCGCGGCCAATGTAGGCGGCCGGCCCCAGGGCTTCGGTGTAAACCACGCCGTGGTAGCTGGGGTCAGGCTCGTTCAGGCGCTTGAACTTGGCCTTGTGCTCGGCCCACGGGAACTTGCCGCTATCCACAATGGCGCCGCCAATGGTGGTGCCGTGGCCGCCCAGGTATTTGGTCAGCGAGTGCACCACGATGTCGGCCCCGTGCTCGAACGGGCGCAGCAGGTAGGGCGTGGCCACCGTGTTGTCCACAATCAGCGGCACGCCGTGGCGGTGGGCGATGGCTGCAATGGCCGCGATGTCGGTCACCGTGCCCTGTGGGTTGCTCAACGACTCAATGAAGACAGCCTTGGTCTTGTCGTCAAACAGCGCCTCGAAGCTGGCCAGGTTGCGCGAGTCGGCAAAGCGGGTGGTGATACCGAACTGCGGCAGCGTGTGGGCGAACAGGTTGTAAGTGCCACCATAGAGCGCGGTGCTGGCGATGATGTTGTCGCCGGCCTCGGCAATCGTCTGGATGGCATAGGTCACTGCCGCTTGGCCCGAGGCCAAGGCCAGCGCGGCAATGCCGCCTTCCAGTGCGGCCACGCGCTGTTCCAGCACGTCCTGCGTCGGGTTCATGATGCGGGTGTAGATGTTGCCCGGCACCTTCAGGTCGAACAGGTCAGCGCCGTGCTGGGCGCTGTCAAAGGCGTAGGCGGCGGTCTGGTAGATCGGCACGGCCACGGCCTTGGTGGTGGGGTCGGGCGAGTAGCCGGCGTGGACGGATTGGGTTTCAAATTTCCAGGTGGTGGACATGGGCAACTCCAGAGTGCATGCAACGCAAAAGTGCGATGAACACGATTCTGGAAGTGCGTAATTAAAACTGGAACTACTGTTTTATAGGTTTCTAATTACCAAGACATATAAGTAGCTAGCAGGAGGCAGACGCGGCGGAATGAACGCATCCATCCCCTTTTTTTGGAGGAGCCGAAATGATCAGCAAAAACACGATTTGCCTTTGGTGCGACGGACCGGCCTACACCGCTCACGACGGAACGATGGCTAGTGTCGGCTAGGAACAGTTACTTTGGGCCAGCGGCTGGTGTCTACGAAAGCGGGTGAAGTCCCACGCTCAATAAGAATCCCTTAAGACCCTCACCCTAGAATTTCCAGGTGGCCAAACATGGGAGTGCTCCAACACCGTGTCGATGGCTCGATCTCACATTGATGGAACGCTATGAAATGCCCCGTTTGCCCGGAATCAAGTCTCCTGATGACCGAACGCCAAGGCGTTGAAATTGACTACTGTCCACAGTGCCGAGGCGTTTGGCTTGACCGGGGTGAACTCGACAAGCTGGTTGAGCGGTCGTCAACTGGCATAGGTGCGATGCCCGCTATGCAGACTAACTACCCACCCAATGGATACCCGCGCAAGGACGAACACCATTCCTCCCACCATGGCGGTTATGGGCAGGAGCGACATCGCAAAAAATCTTGGCTTAGCGAAATTTTTGACTGATCGAACGGAGCCCGATTGGGGGCGGCTGATCCACACGCTGTAATCCCTGGCGCGCTGGGTCGGACACTCGTACAGCCATACAGAGCCTGCACTGTGAACCGCCCATGTGCTAGCCCTTTTTTATAGGAGCCTTCCATGAAATCCTCCCCCTCTTTGCGCCATGGCTTGCTGGTTCTGTCGCTAGGCCTGGCCTCCCTGCCCACGTGGGCCAGTGACGATTGCGATGCGCCAGTGAATCGCTGGCAAACGCGCGAGGCTTTGCGGCAGTGGGCATCCGCACAGGGCTGGCAGGTCCAGCGGCTGAAGATCGATGACGGGTGCTATGAAATTCGCGGCACGGATGCCCAAGGACGCACTTTCAAAGCCAAGATCGACCCGGAAACCCTGAAGGTTTTAAAAATGAAGCAAGACGACCACCAGCGTGTCCGGGAACGCGACCGCGACCGTGATCGCGATGAAGAGGGTGCTGCGCGGCACACCCGACCTCCGCAACCGGATGGCGCCGCCGTGCCACCGCCTTTGTCAGCCCCTGGCACCGCGCCACGCGGCCAGAGCAAGTAACCACCATTCCTACAGGAGCATCACCATGTCCAAACCTCTCTTGACCATTTTGGCCACCGCCTGCGCGCTGGCCCTTCCCGCCCTGGCACACAGCCGCCCGCTCACGCTGACCGCCCAGCTCAAGAACTACGGCGGTGACGGCGCCTATCTGGCGGCGTACCTGACCGATGCCAAAGGCGCCTATGTGCGTACGCTGTGGGTGGCCGGGGGCAAGGCCAAGTACTACAAGCACTTGTCTGACTGGAGCCGCCTCTCGGCGGGTGACGCCAAGCGCCTAGATGGCGTAACCGGCGCCAGCGTGGGCGCAGGGCGCACGCTCAAGGTCACCGCCGACCTGGCGGACGCACTGATTGACGCGGGCTATGAAATCCGCATCGACGCCGCTGCAGAAGACATGCGAGACAGCCCGTCGGAGGTCCGCATACCGCTGTCCAAAGGCAACGTCGGCAAGCCGCAGGCCGGCAAGCAGTACATCCAGTCGGTGACCTTCCAACTCCAGTAAAGGGCCCGCATGAGTTGGAAAGCCATCCACCGCTGGCTGGGCCTGACCGTTGGTACCCTGGCCGTTGTGCTGGGCATCACCGGCGCCATTCTGGCGATCGACCCGGTGCAGCAGGCGTGGCAGGCACCCGCCGCCCCGGGCAATTTGCCCGTGGCCACGCTGGTGGAGCGCGTGACACGCACCGTCCCGGGCGCGGAAGAAATTCGCCGCCTGCCTTCGGGTGCCATCGTGGTATTCAGCTTTGCCGGCGATCAGCCGCAGGCGTCTTACGTGAATCCGGCCGATGGTCAGGTGCTGGGTGCGTGGCAAGCCTCGACGCTACCGCGCTGGGTGAAGAACCTGCACCGCTCGCTGCTGTTGGGTGATGCCGGGCGCTGGGGTGCAGCGGGCATTGCGCTGACCATGGGCTTGCTGTGCGTGTCTGCCCTGGTGCTTTTGCTGCGGCGCATGGGCGGTTGGCGGCGGCTGGCGGCGCGGGTGCGTGGCTCGCTGGCGCAGCGCATCCACGTGGTCGCGGGCCGAGTGGTGCTCGCAATCCTGTGCCTGACATCCCTCACAGCGCTGACCATGAGTGCCTCGA
>JBAQKO010000054.1:0-1556 GCA_049301075.1 Rhodoferax sp. | reverse complement strand
CCGCTACGACCACCGCCGAAGCCGCCGCCGCCGGTGCGGGGGGGACGTGCTTCCATGGGGCGTGCTTCGTTCACAACCAAACCGCGGCCACCGAACTGCTGACCATTCATGCCGTTGATTGCTGCTTGTGCTTCTGCATCGCTGCCCATTTCCACAAAGCCGAAGCCTTTGGAGCGGCCGGTGTCACGTTCCATCATGACCTTGGCGCTGGTAACGGTGCCGTGTGCAGCAAATGCTTGTTGCAGGTCTTCGTCACGGAAAGAATAGGGCAGGTTGCCCACGTAAAGTTTGTTGCCCATGTAAGGACTCCTCAAAATAACTCAAAACGCGATGGTGTCCAAAACCGCAATCAACAAACCAATGAAGACTTAAAGCAGACGCGAAACTGGTAAATCACCGCAAACTCGTATTGCTGTTTTTTCAACAACACCGGGACATTATGGGGCCTTTTGAAAAAGTTGCCTAATTTTTATTCGGGGAGCCGGTTTTACTCTACAAATTGTGGTTGAAACCACTATTTGCGGCGGTAAAGCTGCTCGATCTCGGCTGCAAAACGGGCCGCCAGGTTTTTCCGCTTGAGCTTGAGGGTGGGGGTCATCAGGGAGTTTTCGCTCGTCCATGGCTCCAGCGTCAGGGCTACCGCGCGGGGTTGGGCATAGTAGGGAAAGGTGTACGTGAGTTCGCGGATGCGCTCCAGAGCCGCCTCGCGTGCACTGGACGCCAGCAGGCTGTCAGCAGCCTCCGGGTCCAGGTTCAGACTGGAGGCCAGGCGTATCCAACCCGAGCGGTTCAGCACCACCATGCAACCGATGAACGGCCGGTTGTCTCCAAATGCGTAGGCCTGCTCAAACAGCGGGTCGCTGGTGATGGCGAGTTCCAGGTCGGCTGGCGCGATTTTCTCGCCGGTGGACGTCACGATGATCTCCTTCAGGCGACCCAGGATGCGGATGCGCCCGTTTTCCGCAATGGCTGCCTGGTCACCGGTATGCAGCCACCCGTCAATGAAGGCCGCTGCGGTGTCCGCCTCGCGTTTCCAGTAGCCGCGCATGACGCTGCGGCTGCGCACCTGCAGTTCCTGGTTGTCGCCAATGCGCACATCCACTCCGGGCAAAGGTCTGCCGATGGTCGCCGGGTCGTTGTCGTCCAGTCCGTTGGCGGCCACCACGGGGGAAGTTTCCGTCATGCCATAACCCTGCAGGATGGGCAGGCCCAGCCCGAGAAAGCAGTGCGCAATGGGTTGCGACAGCGCCGCCCCGCCGCTGACCGCCACACGCAGGCGGCCGCCGAACTGCGCCCGCAGCGGCGCGGCCACCAGCTTGTCCAGTAGTGGCCACGCCAGCGCGTCCAGCAGCGCCGGCGTGTGGCCCTGCAGCGGCAGTTGCTGCGCGCGGCAAAAGCGCCGCCACCCCACCGTCTGCGCCCACTGGAACAGGCGCGACTTCAGCGCCGAGCCGGCCAGGGTGCCCTTGACCATGGTGTACACCCGCTCATAAATGCGGGGCACAGAGATCAGGATGGTGGGGCGCACCGTCTTCAGGTCCTCGGACAGCAGGGCA
>JBAQKO010000053.1:0-10248 GCA_049301075.1 Rhodoferax sp. | reverse complement strand
TGCCGGAGAGGCTGTCGCGCATGGACTTGATGGCAAAGAGCAGGCTGGACTGGTCGTCCTTCTTGAGTTCAATGTGAACGGTCAGGTCGCCGTGGGCAATGCGTTGCGTGATCTCCGCAGCGTCCTCAGGCTCGCCTCCGAGCTGGCGCAGCAGGCTGCGTGTGATCAGCAGACTGATAGCCAACAGGATGCCCGCCAGCACCAGGGTCGCAACGGAGGCGTTGACAACCCGCTTGAAGACAACGGCATCCACGTTGTCCACGTACACACCCGAGCCCACCACCCAGCCCCAGGGCTCGAAACCCTTGACGTAGGTGACCTTCTGCACCGGCGTCTGGCCACCCGGCTTGGGCCACATGTAGTACACGGAACCCGCGCCCTGCTCCTTGACCACCCGGGTCATCTCCACGGTCAGGTATTTGCCCTGGGAGTCCTGCAGATTGGACGCGTCCGTTCCCTCCAGTTTCGGGCTGGGGTGCACCAGCATCTTCATCTGCATGTCCTGGATGAAGAAATACTCGGTCCCGCTGTAACGCAAACCCTTGATGGCCGCTGCGGCACGTCGTTTGCCTTCCTCTTCCGGCATCTGGCCTTTGCTGACCTGGTCATGGAAATGGGCAATCAGGCCATGCGCGGTCTCCACCGCCTGCTGAACGCCCAACAGGCGTTCATTCATGATCATGGTTCTCTCGGTGAAGAGAAAGACGGTGACCAGCAGGACAATGCCCAGCAATGCACTGGCGATGAGGAGCGCAAGCCGCCTTGCAATGGTGAGTTTCATTTGCTTTCCTTTATTCTTTCGTTGACGACGCCGGGCGTCGCGTGACACATTGCACGGCCATCAAGCCGGGGGAATATTGCGATTTCTCATAGCGACCTCGCGTTGGCTGCCCACGCAACCACTTGCTCGGCGACTTCTGTCTCCCTGACCCAGGCCGTCGCCCGGGGGGCATTTGCCTGGCGTTCAGCCCAGCTCATGGTCCACCGCCCCAGGCTGACCACGAAATACTTGAACCAGGTCTGGCCCTTCCCGTTGCGGGTGAGGTACACGCCCGAGCGCGCCGGGCTGCATTGCGGATCTTCATTCCAGCAGATAGGCCGACCGTCGAAATACCGCCCTTGGGTGAGATTGCACATGGCTGATGCCCGCTACCGTGGGGGTTTAGAAACTTTCCCAGTCGCCCGCTTCCGCCTGGCTGGCGCCGCCATGGCTGATCTGCAGCGCTGGCGTGCGGGGAGCGGTTTTGGGTTGCTGGCGGGGGGCGCCGGGTGCGCGAACGGGACCGGGGCGCTTGCCCCCCGCGGCGGCCGTTGGAAGCATGCCGCCGGCTGGCGCGGGAGCACGGCCCGCCGGGGTCCGGGCTTTGGTTGCCTGCTCCGAGAGGCGAAACACGCTGACGGCCTGCACCAGTTGCTCCGCCTGGGTTTTCAGGCTATCGGCGGCGGCAGCGCTTTCTTCCACCAGCGCCGCGTTTTGCTGCGTGGCCTGGTCCATCTGCATCACGGCCTCGCCGACCTGCGATACGCCGGCACTCTGCTCGGAGCTGGCCGCACTGATCTCGCCCATGATGTCGGTCACGCGCCGGATGCTGGTAACCACCTCGGTCATGGTGATGCCGGCCTGGTCGACCAGTTCAGTACCCTGGGTCACACGCTCCACGCTGGCGGTGATCAGGTTCTTGATTTCCTTGGCTGCGTCGGCACTGCGCCCGGCCAGGTTGCGCACTTCGCTGGCCACCACGGCAAAGCCGCGGCCCTGCTCGCCGGCACGGGCCGCTTCCACGGCGGCGTTCAAGGCCAGGATGTTGGTCTGGAACGCAATGCCATCGATCACGCTGATGATGTCGGCAATCTTGTGCGAACTGTCGTTGATGCCCTTCATGGTGTCCACCACCTGCGCCACAACTTCACCGCCCCGCACCGCCACCGTGGAGGCGCTCTGCGCCAGCTGGTTGGCCTGGCGGGCGTTGTCGGCGTTTTGCTTGACGGTGGAGCTCAGCTCTTCCATGGAGGCGGCGGTTTGCTCCAGGGCGCTGGCCTGCTCTTCCGTGCGGGCCGACAGATCGTTGTTGCCCTGGGAGATCTGCACGCTGGCCGTGGCCACGCTTTCCGAGCCCTGGCGTACCTGGGACACGACGTTGGCCAGGCTGTCGCGCATGGCTTTCATGGCGGCCAGCAGGCTGGAGGCATCGCCGCTTTTCAGCTGTACATCCACCACCAGGTTGCCGGCGGCGATTTCGCGGGCTACGTTGGAGGCGTAATTCGGTTCCCCACCGAGCTGGCGGGTGATGGAGCGGGTCAAAGCCCAGGCGATCAGGCCGCCCGCCACAGCCGCCACCCCGGCAATAATCAACATCAGCAGGCTGGTTGCAGCGCCGGTTTCCTGCACACGCTTGGCCGTGCTGTCCATCATGTTTTTCTGCAGCTCAATCTGCGCATTCAGCGCCTTGAAATAGGCGGCCTGCAAGGGCCGGTTCTGGTTGAGCAGCACATCACGGGTTTCCGCGTCCTGGTTCGCAAGCCCCAGCTCAACGGCCTTGTCGATCGTCGCGTTGTAAGGTGCCCGAATCTCGGTGATCTCCTGCATCAGCTTGCGCCCCTGCTCGCTCTTGATGGAGGCATCCAGCTTGTTGAGCAGCTCCGCATTTTTGGCGCGCGCTTCCACGATGCGCTGCTTCTCCGCCAGCTCGGTTTTTTCGTCGGACATGAGGGCAATATTGCGAACGGCCCGGGCGACGATATTCAGGTTTTCCTTCACCTGGTTGAGCTGCTCCACCTTGACCATGCGGTCTTCGACCAGTGCCGCAACCTCGGCATTCATCGAGGCAAGTTGCAGGCTGCCGAACACGGCCACAACCAACCCGGCCAGAATGACGACGGCGAAGCCCCATGCCAGACGGACGCCCACTTTCATGTTGGAGAAATTCATGGTGTTTTCCTCGGCTGGTATTTATTGCAGGGCCTGTGACACCAGCCCCATGTCGGCGCTGTTCATGAGCTTTTCGATGTCCAGCAGAATCAGCATGCGGTCGCCGACCGAGCCGATGGCCAGCAGGTGATCGCTGTCGATAGCCGAGGAAATCTGGGGAACCGGGCGCAGCTGCTCGGGCGTGAGCGTGATCACATCGGACACGCCGTCCACCACAATGCCCACCACCTGGCGACCAATGTTGAGCACGATGACCACGGTAAACCCGTCATAGTTAACCTCGCCGAGGTTGAACTTCAGGCGCATGTCGATGATGGGAACGATCACGCCGCGCAGGTTGATGACGCCCTTGACGAACGCCGGCGCGTTGGCAATGCGGGTCGGCGCCTCATACGACCGGATTTCCTGCACCCGCAGGATGTCAATGCCGTATTCCTCGCTGGCGAGCTTGAAAGACAAGAATTCCTGGATGGACGTGACGGGCGCGTCCTGCGCGACGCCGCTGTGCTCGTAGGTTGCCGGGGACTGACTCATGCTCGCTGCTCCTGCTCGAAAGTTGTACTTGGGGGCGAGAATATCGAATCGAAAGAATCGTGTCAATCGGTTTAATCGAATTTATAACTTAAATCGGAATTCCTGCGCTGAAATTTCACTATGTAAAACACAGGGGCGCAGCAAAGCCGGCCGGATGGCCGGCCATCGGGCTGGCCCGGTATCAATAGAGGAGATGAAAAGGGCCGCAGGTGCGAACGACCTGGGCCCGGGGCGGCTTCAGCGCCCGGAGCGAACGTCCAGCACCAGGGACTCCACCACCTGCAGGGCACGCTCCATGCTGCGCGCCATAGACCCATCGGTGTAATACCGACCGGCAACACCCAGGGCGGGAACGCCTTCGACCCGGTAGGCATTCTGGAGCTGCGTGGCACGCGTCACCTTGCTCGCCACCGAGAAGGAGTTGTACTGCTCCAGGAACTTGGCCTTGTCCACGCCCTGGCGGCTGATCCACTCCACAATGGCCTCGCCCTTGGTCAGGTTGATCCGGTCCCCGTGGATGGCGGCAAACACCTGGGCATGGAGTTTTTCCACCAGCCCCATGGCTTCCAGCGCGTAATACAGGCGCTGTTGCGGCACAAAACTGTCCTGAAAGGCCACCGGCACCCGCCGCAGGACCACATCCTTGGGCAGTTTTTTGGACCACGCGTCCAGCATGGGCTCAAACGCGTTGCAATGGGGGCAGCTGTACCAGAAGAACTCCACCACCTCGATCTTGCCGGCTGGCGCCTCTACCGGGGCCCGCGCATCGAGCGCCTGGTAGTCCGTGCCCGCCTGCGGCTTGCGCGCCTGCGCCAGCGCCCAGGGAGAGAAGCCGGCGGAAGACAGCACGGCAGTACCGGCCGCAACCCGGGAAAATTCACGACGGTTCATAGGCATGTAAAACAACTCCAAATATGTCGAGATGGGACTGCAGGGCCGGACAAAAGTTCCCGCCCCGCGGGCTAGCGCTGCACCCGGACCAGTGCGGTTTCCAGACCTGCCTTGTCGAGCTTCTCCTTGCTGCGCTCGGCGTCTTCCTTCTTGTCAAAAGGGCCCACGCGCACCCGGAACACCGTCCGTCCCGCCTGGTCGCGCTCGGAAATCTTGGCTTCGACGCCACTCAGGGACAACTTGGCACGCTGGCTCTCGGCGTCTTCCATCGTGCGGAAAGCACCCAGTTGTACAAAGTAGGCAAAAGGCTCCGCCGCCGCACCGGCTTTGGCGTTGGCGAGGTCGCCCAGGGGGTCGGCCGATACGGCGGGCTTGAGTTCCCCTTTGGCGCTGCCCTTGGTGTCGGGCTTGCCGTCCGCCTTGGCGGCGGGTGCGGGCTTCGTAGCTGGGTCCCCGGCCTCCGGCGTGGCCGCCGGCGCGGTCTTGACCGGATTCTTGCCGTACAGGGGGGCGTTGGGGTCCCAGTCCTTGTTTTTCTTGGCCTCGGCATCGTCCTGATTGGACGAACGGCTCTGCCCCTTGTTCATAAAGGGTACGGGCACCTTGGTCACGTACACGGCAACCGCCAGTGCGGCGCCCAAGCCAACGACCACGCCGATGATGAACCCCAATAAGGTCCCGCCACGCTGCTGTTTCATGCGCTGCTTTCCTGTTTGATTGACTACATTTTTTGCGGAGCGCTCACGCCCAGCACCGCGAGCCCATTGTGCAACACCTGTGCCGCGGCGGCGACCAGTGCCAGGCGGGCCTGCTTGACCGGTTCGTCGTCCACCAGGATGCGCTCGGCATCGTAGTAGCTGTGGTAGCAGGCGGCCAGCTCGCGCAAGTAGAAGGTCACGTCGTGCGGCGCGAAATCCACCGCAGCGGCAGTCAGCATTTCCGGGTACTTGGCCAGCAACAGCATGAGCGCCTGGGCTTGCGGACTTTGCAGGGGTGAGAGGTCCACCTGCCGCAGGGCGGCTACATCCCCGCCCCAGGCCGCCAGCACCGAGCAGATGCGGGCATGGGCGTATTGCACGTAGTACACCGGGTTGTCGTTGTTCTTCTGGATGGCCAGATCGACATCGAAGGTGTATTCGGTGTCAGGCTTGCGGCTGAGCAGGAAGAACCGCACCGCATCCTTGCTGGTCCACTCGATCAGGTCGCGCAGCGTCACGTAGCTGCCGGCACGCTTGGAAATCTTCACCTCTTCGCCACCCCGCACCACCCGCACCATGGTGTGCAGCACGTAGTCGGGAAAGCCCTGCGGAATGCCCAGGCCCACCGCCTGCAAGCCGGCCCGCACGCGCGAAATGGTGCCGTGGTGGTCGGTGCCCTGGATGTTGACCACCTTGTGAAAACCGCGCTCCCATTTGGTGATGTGATACGCCACATCGGGCACGAAGTAGGTGTAGCTGCCATCGCCCTTGCGCATGACGCGGTCCTTGTCGTCCCCGTAATCGGTGGACTTGAGCCACAGGGCTCCGTCGTGCTCGTAGGTCTTGCCCGCATCGCGCAGCTTCTGCACGGCGGCGTCCACCTTGCCGCTGGTGTACAGGCTGGACTCCAGGTAGTAGTTGTCGAACTGGACGGCAAACGCCTTCAGGTCCAGGTCCTGCTCATGCCGCAGGTAGGCCACCGCGAACAGGCGGATGTCATCCAATGCGTCCACGTCGCCGCTGGCGGTGAACTCCCGGTCATCCGAATGCACGGTCTTTTTGGCCAGGTAGTCGTTGGCAATGTCCTGGATGTAGTCGCCGTTATAGGCGGCCTCGGGCCACTGCGCATCCCCCGGCTTGAACCCCTTGGCGCGCAGTTGCGTGCTGTTGGCCAGCGTGCTGATCTGCACCCCGGCGTCGTTGTAATAGAACTCGCGGTAGACCTCCCAGCCCTGGGTCTGGAACAGGTTGCAAATAGCATCGCCCAGCGCGGCCTGGCGGCCATGCCCCACGTGCAAGGGTCCGGTGGGGTTCGCCGACACGAACTCCACCAGCAGGCGCTGGCCATTGCCGGCCTGCGCGCCAAACTGCGCGCCCTGCGCCAGGACTTCGCGCACCACCTGCTGCTTGGCCTCGGGCTTGAGCCGGATGTTGATGAAGCCGGGTCCGGCAATATCCACCGCGTCCACCCAGCGCTGGTAGACCGGCTGGTCCAGCAGGTCGGCACGCAGCGTTTCGGCCAGCTGGCGGGGGTTGAGCTTGAGCGGTTTGGCCAGCTGCATGGCGGCCGTGGTGGCCAAGTCGCCGTGGGCGGCGACCTTGGGGGACTCGAATGCGGCTTTGGCGCCCGCCCCGGGGGAGAGTTTTTCGAGGGAGGCGGCCAGCGCCTCCAGGAGTTCATTTTTTACAGACAGCATGCCGTGATTTTACGGGCGAGCGCCCGGGTCATCCGCATTGTCATTTGGAACGTTGTGTGCTTGAATGCCTTGGTGCATTTTTCTGCCACGGCAGTCACACTGCCATTCACTTGAGAGGACATCCGATGAAAAAACTGCTTTCCCTTCTGGCCCTGGGTCTTTCCCTGTCCTTGGGCGCCGCCCACGCGGCCACGCCCCAGCAAACCAAGATGGCCACCTGCAACAAGGAAGCCACGGGCAAGACCGGCGATGAACGCAAAGCTTTCATGAAGGAGTGTCTGAGCGCCAAGCCGGCCGCTGCCGCACCCGCCAAGGGCACCAGCCAGCAGGAAAAAATGAAAAGCTGCAACGCCGAAGCCAAGGGCATGAAGGGTGACGAGCGCAAAAAGCACATGAGCGAGTGCCTGAAAAAGTAAGCGTCTGTAAATCCCGCAACCGCCGCCCTGCGGCCGTTGCCGATCGCCCGACCGCGACAGCGGTTCGGGCTTTTTTACGTCAGCGCAGTCCGTAACCGGCCGCAATGCCGGCAAACAGGGCAAAACCCACCCAGTGGTTAACGCGAAACGCCTGGAAACAGCCTTCGCGCGTGCGGGTGCGAATCAACGTGCCATGCCAGACGACCTGTGCCGCGGCCGCGGCCACGCCCGCCCACCACCAGGCCGACGGCAGCAGCGGCGCCACCACGGCGCTCCACAGCACCAGGTACAGCCCGTAGAACGCCAGCACGGCCGGCACATCCCAACGCCCCAGGGTGATGGCCGAGGTCTTCATGCCGATGCGCAGATCGTCATCACGGTCCACCATGGCGTATTCGGTGTCATACGCCAGCACCCAGAACAGGTTGCCCAGCAGCAGCACCCACGCCTGCCAGGGCACGGTGGTTTGCAGGGCCGAAAAGGCCATGGGAATGCCAAAGCTGAAAGCCACACCCAGTACCGCCTGCGGCATGGAGACAAAGCGCTTCGCATACGGGTACACCAGGGTTACCGCCAAGGCCGCAAACGACCAGCCGACGGTGGCCGCATTGGTGGTGAGCACGAGCGCGAAGGCAACCAGCGTGAGCACCGCACCAACCGCCAGTGCTTCCCGGCTGGACAGGGCGCCGCTGGTCACGGGCCGCTGCGCGGTGCGTTTGACGTGGCGATCGAACTCGCGATCGGCCACATCGTTGACGCAGCATCCGGCGCTGCGCATGAGGATGGTGCCCAGGGTGAACACGCCCAGCAAATGCCAGCCGGGGAAGCCTCCGGCGGCCAGCCAGAGCGCACTCCAGGTGGGCCACAGAAGCAGCAGCCAACCGGCGGGGCGGTTCCAGCGAATCAGGTCCAGGTACAGGGCAAAGCGGTTTTTCATCAGGACAGACGTGCCACACCGGGCAACTCACAGGCATAAATGGCATTGCGCAGCGCGGCAATGGCTTCGTAGCGGGTAAAGCTGCGGCGCCAGGCCAGCACCACCCGACGGGTGGGCGGTTCGCCGCCGGGGCCGTCCAGCACGGGCAGGTAGCGAACCAGCGCGTCCTTGCGCGGCTTGGCTTCCAGCGCCTCGGCCGACACACTTAGGCGGGGTACCAGCGTGATGCCCATGCCCGCGGCCACCATGTGCTTGATGGTCTCCAGCGACGACCCTTCGAAGCTCTTGCTGATGCCTTCGGCGTCGCTGGAAAACCGCGCAAACTCCGGGCAGACCTCCAGCACGTGGTCGCGGAAACAATGGCCGTTGCCCAGCAACAGCATGGTCTCTTTCTTGAGTTCCTGTGTGGTCACGCTCGGGCGCGTGGCCAGCGGGTGGTGCACGGGCACAGCCGCCAGGAACGGTTCGTCGTACAGCGGTGCAACCGCCAGGCCGGTGTCCGGGAAGGGCTCGGCCAGAATGGCGCAATCGAGTTCGCCGGTGCGCAGCATCTCCAGCAGCTTGACGGTGAAGTTCTCCTGCAGGATCAAGGGCATTTGTGGCGTGTGGCCGATCACCTGGCGCACCAGGTCGGGCAGCAGATAGGGCGCAATGGTGTAGATGACGCCCAGCCGCAGCGGCCCCGCCAGCGGGTCCTTGCCACGCTTGGCCAGGTCCTTGATATTGGCCGCCTGCTCCAGCACGCTTTGCGCCTGGCGCACGATTTCCTCCCCCAGCGGGGTCACGGTGACCTCGTTGGCGCTGCGCTCGAAGAGCTTGACGTCGAGCTCCTCCTCCAGCTTTTTCACCGCCACCGACAGGGTGGGTTGCGACACGTAGCAGGCCTCGGCGGCCTTGCCGAAATGCCGCTCCCGTGCCACGGCAACGATGTATTTGAGTTCGGTGAGGGTCATGGCCGTATTGTCCTATCAGATCAATTTGCTACAAATTTGATAGCTATCTGCGCAGTACCTGCGGGAGGCTAAGCCTTTAAATACTCCGATTTTCCACCCAACCAGCGCTGCACGTGTTTTTCCGCCAGCATCGGGTGCCGGTCCAGCAGCATGGGGGCTTCCTTGCGCGCCCAGTCCAGCAGCACGGTATCGGTGGCCAGGTCCGCAAACCGCAGCATGGCCTCGCCACTCTGGCGGGCCCCCAGAAACTCGCCCGGGCCGCGGATGTCCAGGTCGCGCCGGGCAATCTCGAAACCGTCGTTGGTTTCCACCATGGCCCGCAGGCGCTCACGCGCCGCTTCCCCCAGCCGCGGGGCGTCGCCCGTGGAATACAGCAGCACGCAGGCGGATGCTGCGGCCCCGCGCCCCACGCGGCCGCGCAACTGGTGCAACTGGGAGAGGCCGAAGCGCTCGGCGTGTTCAATCACCATCAGTGAGGCATTGGGCACGTCCACCCCCACCTCAATCACCGTGGTGCTCACCAGCACGGCCATGTGGCCCTGGGTGAACGCGGTCATCACCGCCTTTTTTTCGTCCGGCGGCATGCGCGAGTGCAGCAAGCCCACCTGGGCCGGCCCACCCTGGGCGGTTTGCACGTCGCGCACCGCATCGCTGAGCTCGGCATGGGTCTGGGTCGCGTTGGTCAGGTCCAGCGCCTCGCTTTCCTCGATCAGCGGGCAGACCCAGTAGACCTGCCGACCCTGCGCAATCTGGGCGCGGATGCGCTCCACCACCTCGTCGCGCCGGGCTTCGTTCACCACCTTGGTCACGATGGGCGTGCGCCCCGGGGGTAGTTCGTCCAGGGTGGAGACATCCAGGTCGGCGTAGTAGCTCATGGCCAGCGTGCGCGGAATGGGGGTGGCCGTCATCATCAGCAGGTGCGGCTCCATGGCCTCGTGGCGCAGCTTGCCACGCAGTGCCAGGCGCTGGGCCACACCAAAGCGGTGCTGCTCGTCGATGATGGCCAGCGCCAGGTTCTTGAAGTGCACTTTGTCCTGGATGACAGCGTGCGTGCCCACCACCAGCTTGGCTTCACCGCTCTCGATGAGGGCCAGCGCGGCACGGCGCTCCCGGGTCTTCTGCGTGCCGGTGAGCCAGGCGGTGGTAATGCCCAGCGGCTCCAGCCAGCCCAACAGCTTGCGAAAGTGCTGCTC
>JBAQKO010000052.1:0-2989 GCA_049301075.1 Rhodoferax sp. | reverse complement strand
CGAAGAGGGGCTGTGGAATCTGTTTCTGCCCACACTGGATGCAGACGCGCCCGGCACCCGCCTGAGCAATCTGGACTACGCGCCGCTGGCCGAGATCATGGGGCGTCTTCCGTGGGCGGGCGAGGTGTTCAACTGCAGCGCGCCCGACACCGGCAATATGGAATTGCTGCACCGTTTCGCCACGCCCGCGCAGCGCGTGCAGTGGCTTAAGCCGCTGCTCAACGGCCAGATGCGTTCGGCCTTTGCCATGTCCGAGCCCGATGTGGCTTCCAGCGACCCTACCAACCTGCAGACCACCGTGCGCCGCGAGGGCGATGCGCTGGTGCTCAATGGCCGCAAGTGGTTCATCACCGGCGTGGCCCACCCGCAGTGCAAGCTGATGATCGTGATGTGCCGTAACGCTGCGGATGCGGACGATGCGGTCGAAGCCAGCGCCCACCACCAGCACAGCATGGTGCTGGTGCCCCTGGACGCGCCCGGCGTGCAGGTGGTGCGCAACATCCCGGTGGTGCACCACCATTCGCCCGAAGGGCATTGCGAAATTGTGCTGCGCGACGTGCGCGTGCCCGCCGACCATTTGCTGGGCGACTGGGGTGCCGGCTTTGCCATGGCTCAGGCGCGCCTGGGGCCGGGGCGCGTGCACCATTGCATGCGTGCCATTGGCCAGTGCGAGCTGGCCCTCGAATTGGCTACCGAACGCACCCTGGAGCGCCAGGCCTTTGGCAAATACCTGGCGGACTTTTCCAATGTGCAGGACTGGATTGCCGAGTCGCGCATGGAGATCGACCAGGCCCGCCTCCTGGTGCTGCAAGTGGCCTGGATGCTGGACCAGCCCGCCGGCGTGGTCGAACCCGGTGCGTTGCGCGCCCAGGTGGCCGCCATCAAGGTGGTGGCCGCGCGGCTGCAGTCGCGCGTGGTGGACCGCGCCATGCAGGTCTTTGGCGCCATGGGCCTGTCGCCCGACACGCCGCTGGCTTTTTTCTGGACCTGGGGCCGGGCGCTGCATTTGATGGACGGCCCCGACGAAGTGCACCTGCGCACCGTGGCGCGCCATGAGCTGGCCCAGGGCCGCTCGCGTGCCGGCTCCACGGCAGCCTACTTCACCACGCCCGAGCAGTTGCAGGCGCCACCCCGCATCCGCTGAGGGACGCGTGGTCCTCGGGTATATTGCCTGTCATTCAAAAAAATAGTTGACCACGGAAAGACACGCACAGCAGATGAATACCCCAGGCAATCCGTGCGTTACCTCCTGTCGTGGCCTGGTGATCCGGTTTCCCGGTCCGGTGGACGCCGCCCGCGTCTGCCAGGACGTTTTGGCACAGCTTCAGGCGCAGGATCTGCTGCCCCACGTGCTGGCGTCGGCCGGCCACGATGCCCACGGCGCGTGCGTCAATCTGCGGCTCGATGACGCCATCCTCCAGGCCTGGGCGCCGGGCTGCGACACGCTGCAGCTCGCCCAAACCCTGCACCTCGATACCGAGCACCGGCCCGACGATCTGACGCGAGAGATTGTGGTGGCCATGCTCATGGGGCCCGTGGCCTTTGAGTTTCCCAGCGTGGACGAACTGCTGTCCGCCGTGCGCATCCGGCACAACATCGTGCAGGCCGCCCGCAAGACCACGCTGGCGTTTCACACCTCCGAGGCCGAGCGGCCCGAAGACTGCTGGACGTACGACGAAGACCGGGGCTTCGTCATTCGGCCCGACGCGTCGCTGATTACCGCTTTGACCAAGGCGACCCAGCCCGAGGTGTCGGGCGCGTTGTATTCGTTCTCCTGCTACCGCGCTTCGGAGTACGTCATCGTGCTGGGTATTGCGCAGGAACTGGAAGTGAGCAACCCGGCGCTGTTGCAGCAGCTGCAGACCCTGTGGACCCAGCGTCCCATCCGGTCCGGCGAATTCCACGAGGTGTTCCTGCGCGAGCAGGGCTCCATGGAGGCGCCGCTGCCACCGCACTATTTCGTGCCGGGGGACCGCACCTGGTTTCGCAACCCCGATGAAGCCTCGGCCGAGGCCTCGGGGTTTGAGGGTTCCTGGGTCATGTACCTGGGCGGCGGGTTGTTCACCAATTTCTGGAAACGCGACCAGCCCTACACCCTGATGCAGAAATGCCTGGAGATCTACCACTGGCGCCACGGCCTCTACCGGGATGCCGAGGGCGAGGAGCGCATCGACGAGGACAAGGTGGCCCTGTGCATAGAAGCCACACTGCAGCAGCCCGCCGAGCTGCGGCGTATCATGGCCATCATGGAACGCTACCGTGAGGCCCGCGGCATCTATACCGATGCTGGCGGCTGTATTGACACTACCCGTGAATTCGCGCGTTGGGTGCGCCCCGGAACGGCTGATCTGGTTTTGCCGGCTCCCTGATTTCTGTCCATGCAGTCCCGGCGTGCGCATATTGATGCGCTGAAAATCTTAGCTTCGCAAAGCATCGTCCTGCACCACTTCGCAGCGTATGGCCCGATTGGTGACGCCATCAGCATCGCCGCGCCCGATCTCATGGAGTGGCTCTATGACTACGCCCGCATGATGGTGCAGGCGTTTCTGGTGCTGGGGGGCTACCTGGCGACCCAAAGCCTGGAACCTTCGGGCGGTGCGCATCCGGCCCCGTTGTGGCGCACGCTGCTGCGCCGCTACCAGCGGCTCATCCTGCCGTTTCTGGTGGCGCTGACCCTCTCGGCCCTCTGCGCGGCCGCCGTGCGCCAGTGGATGCCCGACGACTACATTCCCGCGGCACCCACCGGCATGCAGGTGCTGGCCCATGCCCTGCTGTTGCACGGCGTGCTGGGGTATGAGGCGCTGTCGGCCGGTGCCTGGTACGTGGCGATCGACTTCCAGCTCTTTGCCCTGATGGCCTTGTGCCTGTGGCTGGCCCACCGGGTGGGCCGGGGGCATGCGTTCGCCCGCAAGCTGGCCCGGGCCCTGGTCGTGGGGCTGCTGCTGCTGTCGCTGTTTTACTTCAACCGCAATCCGGATTGGGACAACTG
>JBAQKO010000051.1:0-2710 GCA_049301075.1 Rhodoferax sp. | reverse complement strand
CCACGTGGGCGGCGCGGCCAGCGTGCTGGCCATGCAGCCGCAGGCTGGGGTGCTCAGTTCCATCGAGGCGACCAATGCGCTGCAGACCCGGCATCCGGCGCAGCGCTGTATGGCGGGCCAGCGCTGGGACTGGGACGGCGTGGCGTTCGAGGTGCTGCACCCGCAAGCCGGTGACTACGACGCCGCGACCAAGTCCAACGCCCTGTCGTGCGTGCTGCGCATTTCCAACGGGGTGCAGACGGCGCTGCTGGTGGGCGACATCGAGCAGGCGCAGGAAGCGCGGCTGGTGGCTGCTGGCGCGCCGCTGGCGGCCACCGTGTTGCTGGTGCCGCACCATGGCAGCAAGACGTCCAGCAGCGCGGCGTTTCTGGATGCGGTGGGCCCGCGCCTGGCCATTGTGCAGGCGGGGTACCGCAACCGCTTCGGGCATCCGGCGCCGCCGGTGCTGGCGCGCTACCAGGCGCGGCAGGTGGCGGTGCTGGACTCGCCCCATTGTGGTGCGATCACCTGGGAATCGACCCAGCCGCATAGCGCATTGTGCACCCGGGCGCAGGGCTTGCGCTACTGGCACCACCGTGTGCCATAGTGGTGCAGGGCGATGTGGCCCGAAGCTTGCTCCGTTCGTAGTCAAAGAGGCGCCGTATGCAGAAATTCGACGAGATGTACACCCAGTTGCCGTATGCGTTTTTTACCGGCGGTGCGCAGGTGCGGGAGCATTACAAAACCTATGACGCCTGGCTGGCGCGCCAGCCCGCTCACATGATGGCCCAGCGGCGCGAAGAGGCGGAAATGATTTTTCGCCGCGTCGGCATCACCTTCGCCGTGTACGGCGAGAAGGACGAGGACGGCGCCGGCACCGAGCGCCTGATTCCGTTTGACCTCATTCCCCGCATCATCCCGGCGCACGAATGGGCCCGCCTGGAAAAGGGGTTGGTGCAGCGCGTCACGGCGCTCAACCGTTTCATCCACGACGTCTACCACGGGCAGGAAATCATCCAGGCCGGAATCATTGGGCGCGAGCAGATTGAGCGCAACGCGCAGTTCCGTCCGGAGATGATGGGGGTGGACGTGCCCAACGCCATTTACTCGCACATTTCGGGCATCGACATCGTGCGCGCGTCCAATGCCCAGGGTGAGGGTGAGTACTACGTGCTGGAGGACAACCTGCGCGTGCCCAGCGGCGTGAGCTACATGCTGGAAAACCGCAAGATGATGATGCGCCTCTTTCCCGAGCTGTTCAACGCCCACCGCGTGGCGCCCATCGCCCATTACCCCGACCTGCTGCTGGAAACCTTGCGTGCCAGCAGCCCGGCCACCACGGCCGAGCCCACCGTGGTGGTGCTCACCCCTGGCATGCACAACAGCGCTTACTTCGAGCACGCGTTTCTGGCGCAGCAAATGGGCGTGGAGCTGGTGGAAGGGCAGGACCTGTTCGTGAAGGACAACTTCGTCTACATGCGCACCACGCGCGGCCCCTTGCGGGTGGACGTGATCTACCGCCGCGTGGACGACGATTTCCTGGACCCCGCCGTGTTCCGGCCCAGCTCCACTCTGGGTTGCGCCGGCCTGCTGGGTGCCTACCGCGCGGGGCATGTGAGCATCTGCAATGCCGTGGGCACGGGGGTTGCTGACGACAAGTCCATCTACCCCTACGTGCCCAAGATGATCGAGTTCTACCTGGGCGAGCAGCCCATCCTGGCCAACGTGCCCACCTACATGTGCCGCAACCCGGACGACCTGGCCTACACGCTGGCCAACCTGAAAGACCTGGTGGTCAAGGAGGTGCACGGCGCCGGAGGCTACGGCATGCTGGTGGGGCCGGCGGCCACCCAGGCCGAGATTGAAGACTTCCGCAAAGCCGTGCAAGCCAACCCCAGTGGCTACATCGCCCAGCCCACGCTGAGCCTCTCAAGCTGCCCGACCTTTGTGGAAAGCGGCATCGCGCCGCGCCACATCGATCTGCGCCCATATGTGCTCAGCGGCAAGACCGTGCAGATGGTGCCCGGTGGCCTGACCCGGGTGGCGTTGAAAGAGGGCTCGCTGGTGGTGAACTCGTCGCAGGGCGGCGGCACCAAGGACACCTGGATTCTGGAATAGGGAGATCAACATGCTGTCACGCACCGCCGACCATTTGTTCTGGATGGCCCGCTACACCGAGCGGGCCGAGAACACCGCACGCATGCTCGATGTCAATTACCAGACCACGTTGCTGCCCCAGTCCGATACGGAGGCGCAAATCGGCTGGAAGGGCCTGCTCAGCATCAGCGAACTGTTGCCTGCCTACAGCGCACGCCATGGCGCCATTGCGGCGCGCGAGGTGATGGACTTCATGGTGAAGGATGAGAGCAACCCTTCGTCCATCCTGTCCTGCCTGGGGGCGGCTCGCGAGAACGCCCGCGCCGTGCGCGGCACGCTGACCACCGAAGTCTGGGAGACGCAGAACCAGACCTGGCTCGAAGTGCTGCGCCGGGTGAAAACGGGCGAGTTTGACCGCGACCCGGCGCATTTTTTTGATTGGGTCAAGTTCCGCTCCCATCTCTCGCGTGGCGTCACCGTGGGCACCATGCTGATTGACGAGTCGCTGCATTTCATGCGCCTGGGCACCTTCCTGGAGCGGGCCGACAACACGGCGCGTCTGCTGGACGTGAAATTTCACGCGCTGCAAAAAGACTTCTTTGGCACGGCCAACGAAAAGGACCAAGAGTACGAC
>JBAQKO010000050.1:0-11909 GCA_049301075.1 Rhodoferax sp. | reverse complement strand
ATCCTGGTGGGCTATGAAGGCGGTCACGGCGACATGATCCAGTTCAGCCGCTACGTTGCCCTGCTGCGCGCGCAGGGCGCCGCGCGGGTGGGTCTGCTGTGCCACCCGGCGCTCGCGGCCCTGCTGGGCACGCTGGAGGGCGTGGACGCCGTCCTGGCGTTTGACACCGCGTGGCCCCGAACGGGATGGGACTGGTGGGTGCCGGTGCTCAGCCTGCCGTTTCTGTTCGCGACCCGGCTGGACAGCGTGCCGGCCCGCATTCCCTACCTGCGGGTGCCAATCGACCGCCGGGCGGTGTGGCGGGAGACCGTGCAGCGGTTGTGTCCGCAGCCCACTTTGCGTGTCGGGCTGGTGTGGCACGGCAACCCCGATTTCCAGAATGACGACGCGCGCTCCCTGCCGGGTTTGTCGGCGCTGGCACCGTTGTGGCGCGTGCCAGGGGTGCAGTTCGTCAGCCTGCAAAAAGGCCGCGGCGAGCAGGAAGCGCGCACGCCGCCAAAGGAGCAGCCCATTGGGGACGTGGCCAGCGGGCTGCAGGACTTTGCCGACACGGCGGCCGTGGTCGAACAACTGGACCTGGTGATCAGCGTGGATACGGCCGTGGCGCATCTGAGCGCCGCGCTGGGCACACCGTGCTGGTTGCTGTTGCCCGCTTACATGCCCGACTGGCGCTGGCTGGAAGGGCGCGACGATTCGCCGTGGTACCCCGGTGTGATGCGCCTGTTTCGCCAGTCGCCGGACCAGGGCTGGAGCCCCGTGGTGGAGCGGGTGCGTGCCGCTCTGGCGCAGCGCCTGTCCGGCGGGCCCTAGCGCTTCGCCGCTTCTCAGGCTGCCTGCTTGTTGCGCGCAGCCAGGTCCACGGCCTTGCGCGACAGACCGTCGATTTCCGTGGTGATGCCGGACAACACCTGGGCGACCACCGCAAACTCCCGCCCCTGATGGCCGGCCCGTGCGGCGATGACCTGCGCGTTAAAGCTCACGACCTTGGCTTCGCGCGCCACGGTCTGGATGTCGGAGACGATGCCGGTCAATTCCCGCATCAGCACATCGGCCTTGCCTTTGCTGATGGAATCAAATGCCGTTGTGGCGGTATTGAGAGCCTCCAGCACCGTGTCCCGGCTGTCCACCAGGGCGTTCAGGGCGCGCCGGGTGTGCGCGTCCTTGGTGACCAGGCACTCCAAAGCGGTGCGCATCAGCTGCACAAACTGGTCAATGGTGGCGCCCACCCCGCGGGCGCCGTGGTAGGTCTCGCGCAGCAGTTGCGCGCTGCGGCCATCGAGCTGGCCCGCCATGACCTGCAGGCGGGCCTGGCTGTCGCAAAACAGCTGGTACGACTGCTGCGCCGTGTGTAGCCGGTCAGCATCGCCCGAGGCGGCCAGCACGGTCTGCAGGATCATGCGCTGCGACAGCATGCGCTGGCGCGCGGCCAGATTGACCAGGGAAAGTGTTTCGTTGGCGGGTGTGGAACGGTCGGGGGCAGAGTGAAGAGTCATGCCGGTATTCCAAGCAAGAGGCAGGCCAGTTCTGTGCGGTGGTGCGTGCCCGCCAGCGGGGGCAGCACTCAGGCGGTGCGTTGTCCGGCCAGGGGCTGCTGCAGTGCCAGCAGACCTTGCAGCACATCGCCCACCACGATGATGCTGGGGCTGGCGAGTTGCTCCCGTTCAATCGTGGTCTGCAGCTGTGCCAGCGTGCATACGGCATGGCGCTGCTGGGGCAGGCTGGCGTTCTGGATGATCGCCACCGGCGTGCCGTCGGGCAGCCCGTGCAGCAACCCGGCCTGGATGCCGGCCGCGCCACTGACGCCCATGTAGATCACCAGCGTGAGCCGGGCCTGGCGGGCGGTGCTGGCCAGGGCGCGCCAGTCGGTTCCGCTGTCACCCGGCTTGGCATGGCCGGTGACGAACACCACGCCGTGGGCGTGTTCGCGGTGGGTCAGGGGCACGCCCAGCGCGGTGACAGCCGCCAGCCCGGACGTGATGCCGTTGATGACGTGCACCCGGATACCGGCCGCCTGCAGGTGCTCCACTTCCTCGCCACCCCGGCCGAACATGAAGGGGTCGCCGCCCTTGAGGCGGACCACGGTTTCGCCTTCCTGCGCGGCGGTGAGCATGAGCTTTTCGATGAAGGACTGCGGGGTCGACTGGCAGCCGCCGCGCTTGCCCACGTACACCACGCGCGCCGTGGGCGCGGCGTAGGCCACGATGGCCTCGTTCACCAGGTCGTCCACCAGCAGCACCGTCGCCGCCTGAATGGCCTTGAGGGCTTTGAGGGTCAGCAGTTCGGGGTCGCCGGGGCCGGCGCCCACCAGGGTGACTTGGCCGGAGAATTGTGGGGAGGACAGGTCGTGCGTCATGGTGACTGCACCAGTTGCAAGATGTGGGCCACTTGCTGGGCAATGGGTGCGGGAACCGGTTGCGCGCCGCTGAGCACGCTGCGGATGTAGGCCGCGGTGCTCTGCGCGTCGATGCTGGCGGGCAGCGTAGGCAGCTCGGCCAGGCTGCCGCCCTGGTGGCTTTGCAACTCCACGGCCTGGCCACCCACGAAGCCCTGCATCCGGGGTGTGCGCCGCGGGTCGGCCACGGCTTCGCCCTCGGTGCCGCGCAGCAGCAGGGCATGGGTGCCCATCAGCGCCAGCGTGGCCGCCATGGACTCGGCGTACTCCGGGTGGGTGTAGCTGCTCACCAGCAGGCTGGGGCCGGCGCAGGGGATCATCAGCTTGACCACGCTGTGGGCTGGGTTGCGCAGGCCCACCACCCGCCGCACGTCCAGCAGGCGTTGCAGGCCCGGGTTCAGCAGCGCGGTGGGTACATAGGCCACGCTGCCGGGCGCTATGGATTCGATAGCTGTCTGCGCAGGTATACCCAGTGCCAGCAGCACTTCGGAGGCACAAACGCGCTGGGGCTCGGTGGCCGTTCCATGCACCAGCACGGGCAGGCCCTCGCGCGCCAGCAGCAGCGCCAGCAGCGGGGTGAGTACCGGCAGTTTGCGCGCGCCGTTGTAGCTGGGAATGACGATGGTGGGGGTGTTGCCTGCCGGCACCCGGTGCAGGCGCTGGTGGGTGGCGTCCAGAAAGCCGGCCATCTCCTCGGGGGTTTCCCCCTTGATGCGCATGGCGATGCAGAACGCGCCCACTTCCAGATCGGTGGCGGTGCCGTCGAGCACCTGCCCGAACAGATCGGCGGCCTGTTCGCGTGTCAGGTTGCGCGCTCCGTCCTTGCCGCGTCCGATTTCCTTGATGTATTTTCCAATGCCCATGGTTGCATTGTGCGGGATATCAGGCCGGGGCCGCGGGCTGCATGGATACGCGCACCATGCGCTTGACCTCGGGCAGGCAGGAGCCGCAGTTGGTGCCGCACTGCAGGGCGGTTTGCAGCTGCGTCAGGCGCTCGTCAGCATAACCCCGACACTGGCCGAGCTGCGCGGTGATGGCCGTATCGGTCACGTTGAAGCAGGTGCACACCGGCTTGCCGCGGGATTGCACGGCCACCGGGGCGGTGGCACCCGGCAACAGCAGCAGGCGGCCATACGCCTGGGCGGGCAGGGCGTCCTGCAGCAGGGTGGTGATCCAGTGCTGGGCGCTGGTGTCACCTGCCAGCACAAAGGCGTTGAGCTGGACCGTGGCCGCCGGGTCGGTAGCCGGGTCGCCGCGCAGCAGTTGCACCGTGCGCCGCTGGCCGCGCTTCTTGTCGGCGTAGCGCAGCACATCGGCGCCTCCCAGGCCCAGCAGGGCTTCGATGGCGGCCAGCACCTCGTCGGGGGGGGCTTCATGGCCGGCGGCCCGAAACAGCAACCCGGTGCGGTCGCGGCCAAAGGGGGTGCAGCTGGCAAAGGGAAACAACGCCATCAGGCCCTTGAGCTGCTCGCGGACCTGCAGCACCTGCGCCTCGGGCAGCCACGCCACGCCCAGCAGCCCCCAGGGCAGCTCGGCCTTGAGAATCTTGACGGGCGTGTGCTTGAACTCGGGCTGCCGGGACGCGGGGCAATACGCCGGGGAAGTGAGGGCGTTCACGCCGGCCAGCGCGCGCCCGGTGCTGCTGCGGCCGCTGAGGTATTCCTCGCCCCAGTGCATGGCCATGAAGGCCTGACCCAGGCCCAGCCCGGTGTGGGCCTGCACCGGCACGACGATGGAGCCGCGCGGGCTGGTGACGTGTACCAGGTCGCCGTCGTGCAGCTGGCGCCGTTCCATGTCCTGCGGGTGCATCTGGACGGCGGGTTCGGCCACATGGCCAAACAGGCGCCCCAGCGTGCCGGTGCGGCTCATGCCGTGCCACTGGTCGCGCAGGCGCCCCGTGGTCAGCGCGATCGGGTAGCGGGCGGTGCGTGGCTCCGCCACGGGCTGGTAGGGGGTGACCACCAGGTGGGCCTTGCCATCCGGGGTGGGGAAGCGGCCGTCGGTGTACAGCCGCGCCGTGCCCTGGGTCGCGCCCTGCGGCAGGGGCCATTGCTGGGGGCCGTGCGTGTCGAGCAGCGCATAGGACAGGCCCGTGATGTCCAGGTCGCGCCCCTGGGTGGACGCACGGTGTTCGTTCCAGATGGATTCGGGCGTGGTGTAGGGGAGCAGTCCCCGGGGGGCGCCGGGCAAACGCTGTTCCAGCCGCCGGGCAAAGTCGACGGCAATGGACCAGTCGTGGCGCGGCCCCTGTGCATGTGGACCCGGCGGCGGGACGGCCGCGCGCACGCGGGAAATACGCCGCTCGCTGTTGGTCACCGTACCGTCCTTTTCGCCCCAGGTGGTGGCGGGCAGCAGCAGGTCGGCATAGGCCGCAGTGGCCGTGGTGGCAAAGGCTTCCTGCACGATGACCAGTTCGGCGCGCTGCAGTGCGCGGCGCACCGTGGCCTGGTCGGGCATGCTGTGCGCCGGATTGGTGCAGGCAATCCACAGCGCCTTGATCTCGCCATCGGCTGCGGCCTGGAACATCTCCACCGCCGTCTTGCCGGGCTTTCCGGGCACCGACGGCACGCCCCACAGCGCGGCCACTTCGGCACGGTGCTGCGGGTTGCCCAGGTCGCGGTGGGCGGACAGCAGGTTGGCCATGCCCCCCACTTCACGCCCACCCATGGCGTTGGGCTGACCGGTGAGCGAGAACGGGCCGGCGCCGGGTTTGCCGATCTGTCCGGTGGCCAGGTGGAGGTTGATCAGGGCCGCATTCTTGGCTGTGCCGCTGCTGGACTGGTTCAGGCCCTGGCAGTACAGGCTCAGGGTTGGCGTGCGCGCGCTGGTGCGGCCGGCGGATACGCCGGCAAACAGGCGTGCCGCCTCCAGCAGGGCCTGTTGGGAAATGCCGCACACCTGCGCCACGTGTTCGGGCGTGCAGTCGCGCACAGACGCCTTCAGATCTTCAAAGCCGCTGGTGTGCTCGGCCATATACGCCGTATCCAGCCAGCCCTCCCACAGCATGGTGTGCAGCATGCCGTTGAACAGCATCACGTCGGTGCCGGGCTGGATGGGCAGGAACAGGTCGGCAATCTCGGCGGTGTCGGTTGCGCGCGGGTCGCAGACGATGATCTTGAGCTGTGGGTTGGCCCTTTTGGCATCTTCCACGCGCCTGAACAGGATGGGGTGCGCATAGGCCAGGTTCGAGCCGACGATGAAGAGGCACTGCGCGTGCTGGATGTCGTCGTAGCAGGCCGGTGGCGCGTCGGCCCCCAGCGTCTGCTTGTAGCCGACAACCGCGCTGCTCATGCACAGGCGCGAGTTGGTATCGATGTTGTTGGTGCCGATCAGGCCCTTGGCCAGCTTGTTGAAGACGTAATAGTCTTCGGTGAGCAGCTGGCCGCTGACGTAAAAACCCACGGCGTCGGGGCCGTGTGCCTGGATGATGCGGGCGAACTGGGCGCTGGCGCTGTCGAGTGCCTGCTCCCAGCTCACCGGTGTGGCGGCGGTGCCGCGTTGCAGGCGCTGCAGCGGCTGCAGCAACCGGGTCTGCTGCGTGATGGCGGCGCTGGCCGTCAGGGCCAGGGTGGAGCCCTTGGTGCACAGGCGGCCGAAGTTGGCGGGGTGATCGGGGTCGCCGCGCACGCCGGTAATCTGCCCGTCTTGCGATGCAATGATGACACCGCAACCCACCCCGCAGTAGGGGCAGGTGGATCGGGTTTCGGTGCTCATGCGCCAGCGGTCTGGCGGCAGGCGGGACCGGCTACAGGGCGGGTCAGGTCGGTGGCGTGGTGCGCCAGTTCGGTGGTGTTGAGCAGGACCTGGCCATCGGTCACCTGGACGGCAAAGCGGGGGGTGCAGCCCTCGTCGGGGGCCGCAGCCTGGCCGGTCTGCAGGCTGATGGTCCAGTTGTGCAGCGGGCAGGCCACGCTGGAGCCAAACACGATGCCCTGCGACAGCGGGCCGCCCTTGTGTGGGCAGCGGTCCAGCAGAGCGTAAATGTCCCCCGCGTCGTTGCGGAATACGGCCACATCCAGCCCCTGGGGGCGGGCGACTCGGCGGGCACCGAGTACGGGGATGTCTTCAACGCGGCAGACGGGGGTCCATTCACTCATTTTGCTATTCCTTTTATAGCTGCATGGGCCCCATAAATGGAGTTCCATGCGGTTGGTGTGAGGCCATCATGTCTTGATGGCCGAATACAAACTGGTAACGCGGTCCATCATGGCCAGCAGCTTTTCGCTGGCCACGAAGACATCACTCATGTGCTTGGCGGGGTAGCTACTGGGCACATTCACTTTTTGCAGCGCGGCATCGAACAGGATCCATTGCATATCGGCTTGCTGCAATTCGTCCTTGATGCGGGTCGTCGTCTGCGGCGCGTCGCGCAACTGGGGCATGGCGCGCACAAATTCGGCGCGGGCCTTGTCGATTTCGCTGATGGCGGTGGGGGCGTCCACAGGCAGCTTGGCTGCCAGGTAGTACATGGCCATGCGCTGGCTCAGCATGCGTTGGCGCCCGGCAATGTTCACCAGCTTGCCCAGGGGCTTCTCGGTGGCGGACTCGAACTGCGTGGTGCCCTGGTGGGCCAGCGTCAGCACCTTGGACTCGTATTGCAGCAGGGTCGCCGCCCCCTCCTTGGCCGGCGCGGCGCCCGTGAGCGCCGTCTTGTAGGACCCCCAGGCGGTTTCCAGCTTGGTATAGGTGTCGCGGACATCGGGCGCTGCGGCATAGGTCTTGAGTTCGACCAGCTGACGGTCGAACAGGGCAGTGGACTTGTCCAGCACCTGCTGGGCATTGCTGCTTTCGATGCCTTGCGCCAGTGCCAGCCAGGCCTTGCCCAGGCGCTCGCTCAGCATGCGCAGGCTTCCGGCCTTGTTGATGGCGTCGTTCAGGTCAGCGACCTGGGCCAGAGCGCCCGACAGGGGCAGGCTCGCGGCGGCGAGGATAACGGTTCTACGTGTCAGGGTGCTTGTATTCATGGTGTGTCCAGCGGGTGTCAGTGGAGGGTGTTGCTAGCGTGTCTGTAGTGATTGGCAATCAGACCGTTCAGGTCTTGATGGCCGAATACAGGCTGGTTACACGGTCCATGACGGTCAGCAGGTTTTCGCTGGCCATGAATACTTCGGCGAGGGGCTTGGTCGAGTTGTTGCCGGTGGCGTTGACCTTTTGCAGGGCAGAGTTGAAGAACACCCACTGTCCGTCGGCCAGCTCCAGCTCGCTGCGGATGCGTTCGGTGGTTTGCGGCGCATTGCGCAACTGGGCCATGGCGCTCACGAATTCGGCGCGGGATTTCTCGACTTCGGCAGCGGCCACGGCGGTGTTGACCTGCAGGCGGGCCGCGAGGAAATACATGGCCATGCGCTGGCTCAGCATGCGCTGGCGTCCGGCGATGTTGACCAGTTTGCCCAGCGGCTTGCCCTGAACGGCTTCGTACTGCAGCGTGCCCTGGTTGGCCAGTGCGAGCACCCGTTCGTCGAGCTGCAGCAGGGCGGCCGCGCCTTCGCGGGCCGGGGCGGTCCCTACCAGGGCGGCCTTGTAAGCGCTCCAGGCGGTGTCGAGTTTGCCGTAGGTGCCCTGGATGTCGGGAGTGGAGGCATAGGCCTTGAGTTCGACCAGCTGGCGGTCAAACAGGGCCATGGATTTGTCCAGCACCTGCTGCGCGCTGGTGACTTCAACGCCATGCACCAGTGCCAACCACGCTTTTCCCATGCGCTGGCTCAGCATGCGCTGGCGCCCCGCCTTGTTGATGGCGTCGCTCAGGTCACTGACCTGGGCGTGCACGCTCAACAAAGGCAGGCCAATGGCGGCGGAAATAAAGACGCGGCGTTTCAAGGTATTTGGTTGCATGGCAGCCTCACGTGGAAAATAAGGAGTATCCCTTATGCCTCTTTCCATCTAGTGAAATTGCGGAAAAATTGTTACAAATTGTTTCAGGTCGTCAGGGCGTCAAATTGCCGCAGGTCCACGCCAGCCGCCTGGAAATCGAACCAGGGGTCGGGCTCCCCCTCCAGGGCAAACTGCAGCTGTTCCCACAGGGCCTGGCGGCCGGCGGCATCTTCCAGAATGCGTTTCTTCACGTAGTCCAGGCCCACCCGGCCGACGAAATGCACCGTGCGCTCCAGGTACCAGCCCTCCTGGCGGTACAGCTCACAGAACGCACCGGTGTACTCCAGCACTTCGGCGGCGGTCTTGAGCTTGACCAGGAAGTGCGCCACCTCGGTCTTGATGCCGCCGTTGCCGGCCACATACATCTCCCAGCCGCTGTCCACGCCGATGATCCCCACGTCCTTGATGCCGGCCTCGGCGCAGTTGCGCGGGCAGCCCGATACGGCGAACTTGACCTTGTGCGGGGCATACATGCGCCACATGGCGCGTTCCAGATCCTTGCCCATCTGCGTGCTGTCCTGTGTGCCCATGCGGCACCACTCTGACCCGACGCAGGTCTTCACCGTGCGCAGCGCCTTGGCGTAGGCGTGGCCGCTGGGCATGCCAATGTCTTTCCACACGGCGGGCAGATCTTCCTTCTTCACACCCAGCAGGTCGATGCGCTGGCCGCCGGTGACCTTGACGGTGGGGATCTTGTATTTGTCCACCACGTCGGCGATGCGGCGCAGCTCACTGCTGGTCGTCTCGCCGCCCCACATGCGGGGAATGACGCTGTAGGTGCCGTCCTTCTGGATGTTGGCGTGGCTGCGCTCGTTGATATAGCGGCTCTGCGGGTCGTCCTTGGCTTCCTTGGGCCAGGTGGAGATCAGGTAGTAGTTGACGGCCGGGCGGCACGATGCGCAGCCATTGGGCGTCTTCCACTCCAGGAAGCTGAACACGCTGGCAATGGTGACCAGCTTGTTGGCGCGGATGGCATCGCGCACGGCTTGGTGACCGTACTCGGTGCAGCCGCACATGGCCTTGGTCTTGGGCGTGGCCGAATAGTCGCCACCGGCGGTGGCCATCAGGATCTGCTCTACCAGGCCAGTGCAGGAACCGCAGGACGCGCTGGCCTTGGTGTGTTTCTTGACCTCGTCCAGCGTGAACAGGCCTTTTTCCTTGATCGCCTTGCAGATGGTGCCTTTGGTCACGCCGTTGCAGCCACAGACCTCATCGCTGTCCTTCATGGCGGCGGCCTTGCTTTGGCCTTCGTGCCCGCCTTCACCCAGGTTGGACTCGCCAAACATCAGCTTGTCGCGGATGTCGCTCACATTGCGGCCATCGCGCAGCAGCTTGAAGTACCAGCTGCCGTCCACCGTGTCGCCGTACAGGCAGGCGCCCACCAGTTTGTCGTCCTTGATGACCAGCTTCTTGTAGACGCCGCCGTAGGGGTCGCTCATCACCAGTTCTTCGGTGCCTTCACCGCCGGTGAAGTCGCCCGCGCTGAACAGGTCGATGCCGGTGACCTTGAGTTTGGTTGAGGTGAGGGACCCCTTGTACTGGCCAATGCCGTACTGCGCCAGATGGTTGGCTGCGACCTTGGCCTGCTCGAACAGCGGGGCCACCAGACCGTAGGCAATGCCGCGGTGCGCCGCGCATTCACCCACCGAGTAGATGCGTGCATCGGTGGTGGTCTGCATGGTGTCGTTGACGACGATGCCGCGGTTGCAGTGCAGGCGCATCTTCTCGGCCAGATCGGTGTTGGGGCGAATGCCCACGGCCATGACGACCAGATCGGCAGCCACTTCGGTGCCGTCTTTGAACTGGATCGCCTTGACGCGGCCGCTCTTTCCTTCGTCGGCGCTCCCCACCAGTGCCTGGGTCTGTGCACCGATCAGGAATTTCAGGCCCCGGTCTTCCAGCGACTTTTGCAGCATCTTGCCGGCCACGGTGTCGAGCTGGCGCTCCATCAGTGTGGGCATCACATGCACCACGGTCACGTCCATGCCGCGCAGCATCAGGCCGTTGGCCGCTTCCAGGCCCAAGAGGCCGCCGCCAATGACGACAGCGTGCTTGTATTTGGAGGCCGCATCAATCATGGCCTCGGTGTCGGCGATGTCGCGGTAGGCAATCACGCCGTCGAGCTCCTTGCCGGGCACCGGCAGGATGAAGGGGTTGGAGCCGGTGCACAGCAGCAGGCGGTCGTATTCGGCCTCGGTGCCGTCTTCGGCACGCACGATGCGCTTGATGCGGTCCACCTCAACCACCTTCTTGCCGGCGTGCAGCGTGATGTGGTTGTCCTTGTACCAGTCCCAGGAGTTGAGCACGATTTCGTCCAGCGTCTGCTCACCAGCCAGCACCGGCGAGAGCAGGATGCGGTTGTAGTTGGGGTGGGGCTCGGCACCAAAGACCGTGACCTCGTACAGGTCAGGGGCAATCTTCAGCAGTTCTTCCAGGGTGCGCACACCCGCCATACCGTTGCCGATCATTACCAGTTTTGATTTCTTCATAGCGCCACTCCAGATATCGAAAACGCCCCGGCATAGGGCAAGCCACATGCCAGAAAAATTGGGGAAAGTGAGAGAACAGGCCACACGGCCTTGTGCAAGCCGATACCAGGCACACCCATGCATACGTCGTTGTATGCAGAACCCGCAGTGCAATCGCTAAGGTTGAGGGCGCTTCGTTACGCCCGCTTCTGTCTAAGCAATAGCCGTGCCACATGATCAAGGCCTTGCCCGCACAGCGCCTTTTGCGGCGGCGACTGGCGTGCAACTTGCATACCGCGTAGCCTGTGTGTTCCCTCTTGTAAGCCCGCTATTTATGATTTCTGCGTTGATCCATGTCCATGGTGTGAAAACGGTCCATCCGCTGGTGGCCGATCTGGAGGCGGCCGGCATCCAGGTGCAGGGCGTGGTCAATGACCGCAACCAGTTGCTGTCCAGTGTGGTGCGCCATGCACCAGATGTGGTGGTGGTGGACGAGCCCCTGCTAACCGATGCCCTGTTCAAAGCCACGGAGGCCATTGCGCAGACCGCGCCCTGTGCGGTGCTGGTCTTTACCGGCGACAGCGACGTGGGCCACATGGAGCGCGCCATTGCCAGTGGCATGCACGCTTATGTGGTCAACGGCTATGGCGCCAACCGGCTGCGCGCGCTCATTCACCTGGCGCAGGCGCGTTTTCGGCAGGACCAGGCCCAGCGCACCGCGCTGCAGGGCCTCAGCATCCGCCTGGAAGAACGCAAGATGGTCGACCGTGCCAAGGGCATTCTGATGCGCACGCACCAGGTGTCCGACGATGACGCCTTCCAGATCCTGCGCACCGCCTCCATGCACAGCAACCAGCGCCTGGGCCAGATGTCGCAGCACATCATCCACGCCGCAGTGTTTGCCGAAGGGGTGAACCGCTCCGGCCAGTTGCGCATGCTGTCGCAGCGCCTGGTCAAGCTCTACGTGCAGCAGCGCGCCGGCGTGCAGGCCGCCCAGTGCGCGCAGCAGCTCCAGGAATCGGTGCAGCGCATTGACGCCAATCTGGCGCACCTGGGCAAGAACCTGTCGCAGTCCACCTATGGCGACCTGCTGGGCCAAGTGGTGCAGACCTGGGCGCAGCTCAAGTCGGTGCTGCAGGGCAACCCGGCATCTGGCACCGCAGACGCCACCTATGCAC
>JBAQKO010000049.1:0-1876 GCA_049301075.1 Rhodoferax sp. | reverse complement strand
GGGCCAGGTCGGTCAGGCGGGAACCTTCCAGCGCCAGGTGGCGGGTGATGTGCAGGTGTGCCGCGCCCACCTGGCCGCGCTCTGCGAGGTTGGACAGACCCAGGGGCACGCCCGGGTGGCGGGACATCAGCGCCATCACCCGCTGGTCAAAGCGCTCCAGCGCCAGGCGCAGCCAATGCCCCACGTGGGTGTAGCGCCAGTTGTCAGAAGGAGGGCGTTCGGCCATGGCGTAAATGGTAATGCAAACTGACTAAAAAATGTATTTACCATTTCCAGTGCGCGGCATTAGACTACTGTTCAAGCATCCAGCCTGTAATTAACCCCACTGGTTGTTTTGCGCTAATTGTTCGATTTTTTTAGGAGACTTCCATGGACGCACCCGTCAAGAGCCCCGCCGCCAACAGCGAAAAAGCCAAAGCCCTGCAAGTGGCGCTGGCCCAGATTGAAAAGCAGTTCGGCAAGGGCACCATCATGCGCCTGGGCGAGGGCGAGGTGATCGAGGACATCCAGGTCGTCTCCACCGGTTCGCTGGGGTTGGATATTGCCCTGGGCGTGGGCGGTTTGCCACGCGGCCGCGTCGTCGAAATCTACGGACCGGAGTCTTCCGGCAAGACCACGCTGACCTTGCAGGTGATTGCCGAGATGCAAAAACAGGGCGGTCAGTGCGCCTTTGTGGATGCCGAGCACGCGCTGGACATCCAGTATGCGCAAAAGCTGGGCGTGAACCTGCAAGATTTGCTGATCAGCCAGCCCGATACCGGCGAGCAGGCCCTGGAAATTGTCGACAGCCTGGTGCGCTCCGGCGCGGTGGACCTGATCGTGGTGGACTCGGTGGCGGCGCTGACGCCCAAGGCCGAACTGGAAGGCGAAATGGGCGACTCCTTGCCCGGCCTGCAAGCGCGCCTGATGAGCCAAGCCCTGCGCAAGCTCACCGCCCACATCAAGAAGACCAACTGCATGGTCATCTTCATCAACCAGATTCGCATGAAGATTGGCGTGATGTTCGGCTCGCCCGAGACCACCACCGGCGGCAACGCACTCAAGTTCTACGCATCCGTGCGGCTGGACATCCGCCGCACCGGCACCATCAAGAAAGGTGACGAGGCCATCGGCAACGAGACCAAGGTCAAGGTGGTGAAGAACAAGGTGGCGCCCCCGTTCAAGACGGCGGAGTTCGACATCCTGTTTGGTGAAGGCATCAGCCGCCAGGGCGAGATCATCGACATGGGCGTCAACGCCAACATCCTGGATAAATCCGGTGCCTGGTATGCCTACAACGGCGAGAAAATTGGCCAGGGCCGTGACAACGCCCGTGAATTCCTGCGCGAGAACCCCGCGCTGTCCGCCGAGATTGAAAACAAGGTGCGGGCATCGTTGGGCATTCCGCTGTTGCCCGGTGCCGTGGAACCTGAAGTGAAGGCCAAATCAGCGCCTAAAAAGGCAGCAGCGCCCGCGGACATTGCGTAAGTAGCTATACAAACCATAGCAAAAACGTTTTTCACCTTCGAGATGCTGGCGCATGGCGACTGCCCCCATTTCCCTCAAAGGCCGGGCCTTGCGCCTGCTCAGCAACCGGGAGCACTCCCGAGCTGAGCTGGAGCGCAAGCTGGCCCATTACGAAGAGGTTCCGGGGTCATTGGCCCAGGCGCTCGATGCGTTGCAGGCCAAGGACTTCATCAACGAGCAGCGGGTGGTGGAGTCCGTGATCCACCGCCGGGCGGGCAAGCTGGGCACCACCCGCATTCGCCAGGAGTTGCTGGGCAAGGGGCTGGCACCCGAAGCGGTGCTGGAGGCGGTGGAACAGTTGCGCGCCACCGAGGTGGCGCGTGCCCGCGCCGTCTGGAGCAAGAAATTCGGTGCCGCGCCGGCCGATGCG
>JBAQKO010000048.1:0-9720 GCA_049301075.1 Rhodoferax sp. | reverse complement strand
TTAGGCGGCAAATAAACGTCGGGCGCACCATCGTCGCGCGACACAAATCCATGGCCATCGCGATGGCCTTGAACAATTCCTTCAATTTCATCCAACATTCCGTTGGTTTGGCTAAAATTTTTGATATACTTCTCTCTTTCCTGAGATGCCCAGATGGCGGAATTGGTAGACGCACTAGTTTCAGGTACTAGCGAGTAACATCGTGGAGGTTCGAGTCCTCTTCTGGGCACCAACAATGGTAATGTAGATATTGAAAAGCCGCTGTGAATTCAGCGGCTTTTTTTTCGCCTGTTCGATTCGAGCCACTGACCTTTTTATGCATCGATCAGTGGCTCAAAAACTAAATGGGCAAGGCCACGAGGTCATGCCCCTGTGCACTCACAATACGGGCCTTGGTAAATTCCCCGACCTTCAGTGTCTTGCTGATTTTCTCGGGTGGCAGCAAGCGCACCACGCCGTCAATTTCCGGAGCATCGGCGTAGCTTCGGCCAAGACCGCCCTTCTTGCCCATGCCCGGAGCCGAATCCACCAATACCTGCATGGTCGAACCGACACGGCGCTGCAGTTTCGCAGTCGAAACTGCTTCGGCTACTTCCATGAAACGTGCCCGGCGCTCTTCCCGGACTTCAAGCGGCAACATACCCGGCAGGTCGTTGGCGGCAGCACCCTTGACCGGGCTATAAGCAAAACAACCCGCCCGGTCGATTTGCGCCTCGCGGACGAAGTCCAGCAAATGCGCAAACTCCTCTTCCGTTTCCCCCGGGAATCCCGCAATGAACGTGCTGCGGATCACAATTTCCGGGCAAGCCTCTCGCCACTGTTGCAGACGTTCCAGATTGCGTTCTCCGCTGGCCGGACGCTTCATCCGGCGTAACACGTCCGGATGGCTGTGCTGTAGCGGGACATCCAGATACGGCAGCACCTTGCCCGCAGCCATCAGCGGAATAATCTCGTCCACACTCGGGTACGGATACACATAGTGCAAACGGACCCAGGCGCCATAAGGCTCTGCAATCTCACCCAGCGTCTGCACCAGTTCCAGCATGCGGGTCTTCACCGGCTTGCCGTCCCAGAATCCGGTGCGGTATTTCACATCCACACCATAGGCAGAGGTGTCCTGGCTGATCACCAGCAATTCCTTCACGCCCCCTTCGAAGAGCGCCTTGGCTTCACCCAGCACGTCACCGATGGGACGCGAAACCAGATCACCCCGCATGGACGGAATGATGCAGAACGTGCAACGGTGGTTGCACCCCTCGCTGATCTTCAGATAGGCGTAATGCCGCGGTGTGAGCTTGATGCCCGCCACCCCAAAAGCATTGGGCACGAGATCCACAAAGGGATCGTGCGGCTTTGGCAAATTGGTATGCACGGCATCCATGACTTCCTGGGTGGCGTGCGGGCCGGTCACCGCCAGCACCTTGGGATGCATCTGGCGCACCAGATTGCCCCCGTCGTCCGACGCCTTGGCGCCCAGGCAGCCGGTCACGATCACACGGCCGTTTTCTGTCAACGCCTCCCCGATGGTGTCCAGACTCTCCTTGATGGCGTCGTCAATGAAGCCACAGGTGTTGACAATCACCAAGTCGGCCCCCTGGAAGGTCTTCGAAGTCTGGTAACCCTCGGCGCTAAGCTGGGTCAGAATCAGTTCGGAGTCGGTCAGCGCCTTGGGGCAGCCCAAACTGACAAAGCCGATGGTGGGGGCGGGTTTATTCGGGGAAATTGCATCACTCATAGGAACCAATTGTCCCACCAATGTGGCCCCCTCTGCGCACACCTACCGTTTCAGACCAAAGGAGCCCAGAAACTGCTCGGTTTGTTTTTGCATCTGCTCCTGCATTTGCTGAAACAGGTTGTTGCCCATCGTCCCCTGAACCAGGGGCGCCTGCATCTCCATTAGAGCCTGCATGTTTTTTTCCAGGTACCCGCCCATCAGACCCTGCATGGCATGGCCATAAAAACGGATGATATGGGCCAGCACAGGAGCCGTGAACATGGGTGTTCCGTTGGCTTCTTCTTCCAGGATGATCTGCAGCAGGATGCTGCGTGTCAGGTCCTCCCCCGTTTTGGCATCTACAACGGTGCAGGGCTCGTTGTCCATTACCAGCTGCTTGATCTCCGCCAGCGTGATGTAGCTCGACGTATCGGTATCGTACAAACGGCGATTGGGATACTTTTTGATGACGCGCTGACGGGGCTTTGGGCTTTTGGTTGATTTGTTTTCCATGGCGATGAGCGACGGCCCCCTGAAGGCCAAAATGTATTGCAGCGCAACACATTCTAGGGAGTGCTCCCGCAGTGTCGCCCTGGGATTACCCTAGGCAGCAGCAAAAACCAAAAAGCCCCGGCTCCGTAAGGAAACCAGGGCTTGCAATTTGGTAGGCGCGATTGGACTCGAACCAACGACCCCCACCATGTCAAGGTGGTGCTCTAACCAGCTGAGCTACGCGCCTACAGTATTCGAGAAGCGGAAGTATATCAGCAATCTGCCCTCGCTTCGTCGAGCATCGTGATTCAGTGCATTTAGGTCATAATTGACGTTAACGTAAACGTCAAACGTCCCCCCATTTATCAAGAGGAGTTATCCATGGAAATCGCAGGCAAAGTATTTATCGTGACCGGTGGCGCATCGGGCTTGGGCGAAGGCACCGCACGCATGCTGGCAGCCAAGGGCGGCAAGGTTGTCATTGCCGACATGCAGGCCGAAAAGGGTGAGGCCATTGCCAAGGAAATTGGCGGTGCTTTTGTGAAGTGCGACGTGAGCAATGAGGCCGATGGTCAGGCTGTGGTGGCCAAGGCCGTGTCTATGGGCAAGCTCATGGGCCTGGTGAACTGCGCAGGTATTGCTCCCGGCGAGAAAACCGTTGGCAAAACCGGCGCACATGCTTTGGCCACATTCACCAAGTGCATCACCGTCAACCTGGTGGGCAGTTTCAATATGATTCGCCTGGCGGCCGACGCCATGTGCAAGAACGAACCCGAAGCCACCGGTGAGCGCGGTGTGCTGATTTCCACTGCGTCGGTTGCAGCGTACGACGGCCAAATCGGACAGGCCGCCTACAGCGCTTCCAAAGGTGGTGTGGTCGGCATGACCCTGCCCATCGCACGCGATCTGGCCCGCAACGGTATCCGCAACATGACCATTGCACCAGGCATCTTTGGCACACCCATGATGTTTGGCATGCCCAAGGAAGTGCAAGACTCGCTGGCAGCGGCCGTACCCTTTCCTTCTCGCCTGGGTACGCCGCAAGACTACGCCAAGTTGGCACAGCATATTTTTGAAAACGACATGCTCAACGGCGAAGTGATTCGCCTGGACGGTGCCATTCGCCTGGCCCCCCGCTAAGCGAAACAGGCTGCGACCCTTGATAAAAGGGCGCAACCTGCTATCAGAAGAATAGCTTAGGAACTACAGGAACGAAGCGTTCCTCAGACGCGTGGTGCGGCCGCCTTGGCAGCGGCCGCGCTGCGGCGTTCCCGGAAGGCGTGCAACTCACCCACGATTCCCTTGCGGAACGCCAGCACGCACACCACAAAAATCACACCGATGATGACGGTGACCCAAGAGCCCACTTTGTCGGCCAGCAGGTTTTGCAGTGCAATCACAATGCCCGAACCCAGAACGGGACCAAAGAAGGTGCCCACGCCGCCCAGCAGCGTCATCAGGATCACTTCTCCCGACATCGACCAGTGCACGTCCGATAGCGTGGCAAAACCCATCACCAGCGTCTTAAGAGCCCCTGCCAGACCCGCCAGGGACGCCGACAGCACAAAGGCCAGCAGCTTGTAGCGGTCCACCTGATAGCCCAGTGAAATGGCACGTGGCTCGTTTTCGCGAATCATCTTGAGCACTTGCCCAAACGGTGAATGCACGATGCGCGAAATAAACAGGAAGCACAGCACAAATACCGCCACCACAAAGTAGTACAGAGCGGTATCGGACTCCAGTGACAAGACCCCCAGCAAACTGCCACGCGGAACACCTTGCAAGCCGTCTTCGCCACCCGTAAAGGGCGCTTGCAGGCAGACAAAGAACACCATCTGGGCAATCGCCAGCGTGATCATGGCAAAGTAAATACCCTGGCGCCGGATGGCCACCGCGCCGACCACCAGGCCAATCAGGCCCGCACCCACCGTGCCCGCCAGAATGCCCAACTCCGGGGTCCAGCTCTGCGCCTTGATGAACCAGCCGGTGATGTAAGCCGCCGAGCCAAAAAAAGCCGCATGGCCAAACGACAGCAGGCCAGTAAAACCCAGTAGCAGATTGAAGGCGCAGGCAAACAGCGCAAAACACAGCAGCTTCATGACAAACACCGGGTACAGCCCCAGCGCGGGCGCCAGCAATACCAAGGCCAGCAAGGCCCAGTACGTCATGCGGGTCAGTTTGGCAGTGGGTGTCATGGTCGGTTTATGGATCACTTTATTCATGGCTCAGGCCTCCTTGCCAAACAGGCCAGCCGGTCGAACCATCAGCACAAGAACCATGATGACAAACACCACAATATTGGACGCCTCCGGGTAAAAGACGCGGGTCAATCCCTCGACCAGGCCCAGCCCCAAGCCGCTGACAACGGAACCCAGGATGGATCCCATGCCGCCAATCACCACCACCGCAAAGACCACGATGATGAGGTTCGAGCCCATCAAGGGGTTGACCTGGATGATGGGTGCCGCCAGCACCCCTGCCAACGCGGCCAAGGCAGCGCCGGCACCGTAGGTGCACATCACCATCATGGGCACGTTGACACCAAAGGTCTGCACCAGCTGCGCATTCTCTGTTCCCGCGCGCAGGTAGGCGCCCAGACGGGTCCGCTCAATCAGGAACCAGGTTCCCAGACAAATTACCAGCGAAACCAGCACGACCCAGGCTCGGTAATTGGGTAGCACCATGAAACCCAGGTTGGTGGCACCCGACAACAGTTCCGGCACGTCGTAGTTCTGGCCCGAAACACCATACAACTCGCGGAAAACACCTTCCGCAATCAGCGCCAGCCCGAAAGTCAGCAACAGGCCATACAGGGGATCGAGTTTGTACAGGTGCTTGAGGAACAGGCGTTCAATCACCATGCCCAGCACCCCCACCATCAACGGTGCCAACACCAGCGCATACCAGTAATTGAGGCCGAACTTGTCCAGCAAAATCCAGCCGGCAAAGGCACCCAGCATGTACAACGCGCCGTGCGCGAAGTTCACAATGCCCAGCAGACCAAAAATCACCGCCAGTCCGAGGCTCAACAGTGCGTAAAACGCGCCATTGACCAGACCCAGCAACAACTGGCCCAGAAAAGCCTGAAGAGGAATACCAAAAATTTCCATGAAGCCCCGTCAGTTCACGCCTTGAAAAATATAAAGAAAGTAACCGCCCGCCTCTGCAGGCAGTTACTCCCGACGCCTGCTTATTTCTTGTTCAACGCGCACTTGGACTCAGCCACCGTGGTGAACGCCTGCTCGCCCGGAACCTTGGCAACGGTCTTGTAGTAGTCCCAGGGTGTGGTCGACTCTTTTGCACCCTTGACCTGGAAAAGATACATGTCGTGAATCATGCGACCATCGGCGCGGATCTGACCCTTGCTGTAGAAGTCATCAAACTTCATCGACTTCAGCGTGCTCATCACCTTGTCGGCATCGGTGGTGCCGGCGGTCTGCACGGCCTTCAGGTAGTTGGCGGTGGCAGAGTAGTCGGCCGCTTGCAGACTGGAAGGCATGCGCTTGTATTTTTCAAAGAACCGCTTGGCGAATTTGCGCGACGCATCGTCCTGGTTCCAGTACCAGCTGTCGGCCAGCTGCAGACCCTCGGTATTGGACAGCCCCAGGCTGTGCACGTCGTTGATGAACACCAGCAGACCGGCCACCTTCATGGTCTTGGTGATGCCAAACTCCTTGGCGGCCTTCATGGCATTGGTGAAATCACCCCCCGCGTTGGCCAGCGCCAGAATCTGGGCCTTGGACGACTGGGCCTGCAACAGGAAGGAAGAAAAATCCGAGGCATTGAGGGGGTGACGCACGGTGCCCGCCACCGTTCCGCCATTGGCCTTCACCACCGTGGCGGCATCGTTCTCCAGGGAATGGCCAAAGGCGTAATCGGCCGTCAGGAAGTACCAGCTCTTGTTGCCGGCCTTGACCAGGGCTGCACCCGCCACCTTGGCCAGCGCCACCGTGTCATAGGCGTAGTGCACGGTGTACGGCGTGCAGTCTTCATTGGTCAGACGGGCAGACCCCGCGCCGATGGAAATGAAGGGACGTTTCTTCTCGGCCGCGACTTTGGCCATGGCCAGCGATGTGCCCGAGTTGGTTCCACCGATCAGCATGGACAAGCCATCCTTGTCGATCCATTCGCGGGCCTTGGAACTGGCAATGTCCGGTTTGTTCTGGTGGTCAGCCGACACCACTTCGATGGGGCGGTTCAGCACCTTGCCACCAAAGTCCTGCACCGCCCAGCGAACCATTTCCGCACCCGCGGGGCCGTCAATGTCGGCGTACAGACTCGACATGTCGGTGATCATGCCGATCTTGACCGGGCCGGTGCCCTGTGCAAAAGCCGTGGCGCCAAAACCGATAGACATCAGTGCGACAAGTGTTTTCAGTTTCATGGTGATCTCCTCGTTGAAGTGGTAAACGCAAAAAAACAAAGGGCCGGCAGCGTCAGCCGCCTAGACCCCCAGATACTCCTGCAACATGCCCATGTTCTGGGCAAGTTCAGACTGTGCAAACTGTTTGACGATCTGCCCGTGCTCCATCACGTAGAAGCGGTCGGCCAGGGGGGCGGCAAAGCGGAAGTTCTGCTCCACCAGCACAATGGTGTAGCCCTTGGCCTTGAGGGCCTGGATCATTTCCGCCAGCTTCTGCACGATGACCGGCGCCAAGCCTTCGGAAATTTCATCGAGCAGCAAAAGCCGCGCGCCCGTGCGCAAAATGCGCGCCACGGCCAGCATCTGCTGCTCACCACCCGACAGACGGGTGCCTGGGCTTTTCGCACGTTCCTCCAGGTTGGGGAACATGGTGTAGATTTCGGCCACGCTCATGCCACCGGGGGCAATGGTGGGCGGCAGCATCAGGTTTTCTTCGGCTGACAGCGTGGCAAATATTCCGCGCTCTTCCGGGCAGTAACCCACGCCCAGCCGGGCCACCTTGTGCGGCGCCAGCTTGAGTGCTTCCTCGCCGTTGATCTTGATGGAGCCCTTGCGCGCTCCCGTCATGCCCACAATCGCACGCAAGGTGGTGGTGCGCCCGGCGCCATTGCGTCCCAGCAAAGTCACCACTTCGCCTTCGTTCACCGTGAGGTTCACGCCGTGCAAAATGTGCGACTCACCGTACCAGGCGTGCAGGTCTTCAATGCGAAGCAACTCTCGCGTCATTCAGTGCGCTCCTTGCAATGCGGAGTCCGCCGTACCCATATAGGCTTCAATCACCTGCGGGTTCTTTGATACATCGGCATACGGACCATCAGCAATGATGGCGCCACGCTGCAGCACGGTGATGCGGTCGGCAATGGACGACACCACGTTCATGTTGTGCTCCACCATCAGGATGGTGCGCCCCACCGAGACTTTCTTGATGAGCTGCGTCACGCGGTCCACATCCTCGTGACCCATGCCCTGGGTGGGTTCATCCAGCAACATCAGCTCGGGCTCCAGCGCGAGCGTGGTGGCCAGCTCCAGTGCACGCTTGCGCCCGTATGGCAGGTTGACAGTGAGTTCATCGGCGAATTGCCCCAAGTCCACCGCGTCCAGCAGCGCATGCGCACGTTCGTGCAGCGGGAACAACGTGCTTTCCGCCTTCCAGAAATGAAAGGATGTGCCCAAGTTGCGCTGCAGCGCCGCGCGCACGTTTTCCAGCACGGTCATGTGCGGAAAAACCGCCGATATCTGGAACGACCGCACGATGCCGCTGCGCGCCGTTTGCGCGGGCTTTTCATACGTGATGTTGTTGCCGTTGTAGAGAATGGTGCCGCGGGTGGGCGTCAAGAACTTCGTCAGCAGGTTGAAAAACGTGGTCTTGCCTGCGCCATTGGGGCCGATCAGTGCATGAATGTGTCCACGCTGGACCTTGAGATCAACGGCGTTGACGGCAACGAATCCCTTGAATTCCTTGGTCAACCCCTGGGTTTCGAGAATGAACTCCACTGACAAATGACTCTCCAACAAAGTGAGGATTGAATTTCAATCCCGGTGAAGTACTGTTGGTCAGCTTAGCCATACGGCGGATGCCGCGGTATCAGGACAGACCCTTAGAGATGGATGTACAACAAGGTTCAGCCTATGCACCCAAACCGTCGTCCACTGCAATCACCGCCCCGTTGATGAAGTGGCTCTGGTCCGAACACAGGGTCACCAGCAACGCATCCAGGTCCTGCGGGTGCCCCACCCGCTTGCGCGACGGCGTTTGCACCAGCTGTTGTCCGCCGGCGGTTTGCCCGTGCTGGTGGTTGAGTTCGGTGTCGATGTAACCCGGGCAGATGGCATTGACATTGATGCCGAACTTGCCCCACTCCCGTGCCATGGCCGTGGTCATCTGAATGAGGGCCGCCTTGCTCATGGCATGCACGCCCATCTGGGACGGCCCCCGCAAACCCGCCATCGAGGCCACATTGACAATGCGCCCTCCCGTGTAACTGCCGGGCGCAGCCCCCTGGGCACGCGCCAACATGCGTTTGCCAACCTCCTGCGCCACAAAAAATGCGCCCTTGACGTTGGTATCGAACAGGTAGTCGTAGTCATCGGGCGACACGTCCTGCAGGCGCTGCGTGGTACCCACCCCCGCGTTGTTGACCAGAATGTCTATGGAGCCCACCTCGGTTTCAGCATGGGCCACGGCGGACTTGATGGAGTCATGGTCATTCACATCCAGCCCAATGACGTGGGCGTTCCCGCCCATCCCCTCAATGGTGGCTCGCAGTTCCTTAAGCCTGTCGATTCGGCGACTCGCCAGCACTACCGCCGCACCGGCAGATGCTAGAGTTCGGGCAAATTGGGCGCCCAGGCCACTGGAAGCCCCGGTGACGAAGGCCACACGGCCGGAAAGATCGATGGTGTACGCCATTTAGAGGGCCTTCACGAAAAAATAGAACGATCGTGCTATTTAAGCTTTTTCAGCGCATAAAATCTGCATCAAATCCGGTCGGCGCAAACGCGACCGGTCCCATTCATCCGGCTCCCATTATTAAGCGAGACACACCATGACCAACGAGGAAATTCTGGCCCAGTACGGCCCCCGTGAAGCGATGGAATACGACGTTGTGGTCGTTGGCGGCGGCCCCGGCGGGCTGTCCACCGCCATCCGGCTGAAGCAACTGGCCGCCGAAAAAGGCACCGACGTCTCCGTCGTCGTGCTCGAAAAAGGCTCCGAGCCCGGCGCCCACATCCTCTCGGGCGCCATCATGGACCCCAAGGCCCTGAGCGAACTCTTTCCCGACTGGAAAGCCAAGGGCGCCCCCCTGAACCAGCCCGTGACGGATGACGCCTACACCTTCCTCAGCGAGAAGAGCGGCTTTCGGGTGCCCAACATGTTCCTGCCCCCGTTTGCCCACAACCACGGCAACTACATCATCAGCCTGGGCGCACTGACCAAATGGCTGGCCGAGCAGGCTGAAAGCTTGGGTGTGGAAATCTTCCCCGGCTTCACCGGCGCTGAAGTGCTCTACACGGACGGCTCCGAAAATGGTGGCGTACCTGCGGTACGGGGCGTGGCCACCGGCAACTTGGGGCTAGGCAAGGACGGCGA
>JBAQKO010000047.1:0-3301 GCA_049301075.1 Rhodoferax sp. | reverse complement strand
GAACCAGACTGAGGGGCTGCCATGGTACTGCTCAATCTTGCCCACCGCGCCCATCTCGTTCATGCTGGCCAGGCTGAGGGCCAGGCCCGAGGCCCCGGCGCGGCCGGTGCGGCCGATGCGGTGCACGTGCACCTCGGGGTCGGGGGTGATGTCCACATTGATCACCGCTTCGAGCTGGTCGATGTCCAGGCCGCGGGAGGCCACATCGGTGGCTACCAGCACCGAGCAGCTGCGGTTGGCAAACTGCGCCAGCACCTGGTCGCGCTCGCGCTGCTCCAGCTCGCCATACAGGGCCAGGGCGTAAAAACCTTCTTCCTGCAGCAGGGTGACCAGGTCCTTGCACTGCTGCTTGGTGTTGCAAAAGGCTAGCGTGCTCACCGGGCGGAAGTGGCGCAGCAACTGACCGACGACGTGCAAGCGGGTTTGGCGCGTCACTTCATAAAAGCGCTGCTCAATCAGGCTCTCGGTCTTGGGCGGGGCCACTTCCACACGCTGCGGATTGCGCATGAACTGCTTGGCCAGTTTCTCGATGCCTTCGGGGTAAGTGGCCGAGAACAGCAGGGTTTGCCGCTCGGCGGGGCATTGCTTGGCTACCTTGACGATGTCGTCGAAGAAACCCATGTCGAGCATGCGGTCGGCTTCGTCCAGCACCAGGGTGTTGAGCCCCTCTAGGGTGAGGTAGCCGCGCTCCAGGTGGTCCATGATGCGCCCCGGCGTGCCGACCACGATGTGCGCGCCGTTTTCCAGGCTGGCCCGCTGGCCGCGCAGCGCAATGCCGCCACACAGGGTGATGACCTTGATGTTGTCCTGCGCGCGCGCCAGACGGCGAATTTCCACTGCCACCTGGTCGGCCAGTTCGCGCGTGGGGCACAGCACCATGGTCTGCACCGCAAACCAGCGCGGGTTCAGTTTGGCCAGCAGCGCCAGGGCAAACGCGGCGGTTTTGCCGCTGCCGGTCTGGGCCTGGGCGATCAGGTCCTGGCCGGCCAGGGCAATGGGCAGGCTGGCGGCCTGGATGGGCGTCATGGACTCGTAGCCCAGTTGTTGCAGGTTGGCCAGCGTGGCGGGGGCGAGGGGGAGGGTGGCGAAAGCAGTCATGCCCCGATTATCGGCGCTGGCACCGCGGGTGCGGGCCTGCATGGCACAAATTGCTATGGTTTTGCTAGCTGCATGCGCACATTCTGCGAGGGCTGCAGGCTAATTTGATCCATAAATTTCTGGCGGCCGCCTGCTTTACCCGCGCCCCACCCGCAGCCTGCGGATTTATAGTGGGTGGCGCCCACCCGTCTTCGCGTGCGATGCAAAAGTGATTACATTCACGAGAGCCGTATCTTCAAAAAGGGACCGTACGCCATGCGTATCCATCATTTCTTCGTTTCGGCGACCGTGGTTGCCGCCGTATGGGGCGGCGCCGTTCACGCGCAGTCCTTTGAGGCCCCCAAGTTGGACATCGGTGACAAATGGACCTACTCCTACGAGGACATGGGCGAGTATCGAGTGCCTTACACCTACACGAACCAGGTCTTCAAAGCCGATGGTGAGTCGGGCTGGCTATACGGCGAATCGCAAGCCCCCCAACCCTGGCGGAAATCCTGGGTCATGCGCTATGACTTTCAGCGCGGTGGCGTCACGGAGTTCTTCGAATACAACGCACCCAGTCGCAGCAATCCCCATCCCGTGCAGCCCGGGCATCGTTACAGTGAGCGTCTGGCCATGGATGACGACATTCAATACCCGCTGTTTGTGGGCAAGACGTACACAGTGGATTGGCCCGCCGTCGACGGCAGCAGCGCGTTCCAGTTTGATGTCACCGTGGAAGCCTTCGAGAAGGTCACCACGCCGGCAGGGCAGTTCGATGCCTACAAGCTGAAGTTTGCAGGGCACTGGCAACGGGTAATCGGTACGGAGCGCTATATCGGTTCGGCCCGGCGGGTATCGTGGGTCGCGCCCGCGGTGAAGCGCATCGTGCGCACGGAGTACCAGGATCGCAATATTTACAACAACCTTTCCAACCGATCGGTGGAAGAACTGGTGAAGTGGGAGCCCAAGGCGCCCGTTCCGGCTGACATTCAGTAATCCCCATGAAACACAAACTCGCCTACTGCGTACTCTCCACCGCCCTGCTGGTGGCGGGCTGTGGCACCACGGTCGTCAACCCGGTGACCGGGCAGGCCGAACGCACCGTGATGGACGAGGCCACCGAAGTGGCCGAAGGCCAGAAGGCCCACCAGCAGGTGCTGCAGGAATATGGCGCCTACCCCGACCCGGCGGTGCAGGCTTACGTCAATGCCCTGGGCCAGAAGCTGGCCGCCCAATCGCACCGCAAGCAGTTGCAGTGGCATTTCACGGTGCTCGACAGCCCGGAGATCAACGCCTTTGCATTGCCCGGCGGCTACGTCTATGTCACCCGCGGCCTCATGGCCTACGTGGACAGTGAGGCCGATCTGGCCGGCGTGGTGGGCCATGAAATTGGCCACGTCACCGCGCGCCACGGCGCGCAACGTGCAACCAGCGAGCAAAACGCCGGGCTGGGTGTGCTGGCGGCTACCGTGCTGGGCGCGGTGCTGGAGAGCCAGGGCCTGAGCGGCGCCGGCCAACTGGCCGGGAAGGTTTCGCAATCTGTCGCGGCGGGCTACATCGCCTCCTATGGACGCGAGCAGGAGCTGCAGGCCGACGGGCTGGGGGCCGAGTACCTGGCGCGCAACAACTTCGACCCGCACCACATGGTGGACGTGATCACCGTGCTCAAAAACCAGGAGCGTTTCGCGGCCGACCAGGCCCGGGCCGAAGGACTGCCGGCGCCGGCCCAGGGGGGCTGGCTGGCTTCGCACCCCTCCAACGATCAGCGCCTGCAGGCCATCACCCAGCTGGCGAACCAGTACAACCAGGGCCATTACAGCGACGAGGGGCGCGCCCGGTACCTCAAGGCCATTCAGGGCCTGGCTTTTGGCGAAAGTGCGGACCAGGGCCTGAGCCGCGGCCACGACTTCTACCATGTGCCGCTGGGCATCGCGCTGACCGCACCGGCCGGCTGGCATTTCCAGAACACGGCGGAGCAACTGGCACTCGTCAACACCGCGCGCGATGCCATGCTGGTGCTGCGGCTGGTGCCGGCCCAGGTGGGCCGTGACCCGGCGACCATCATCCGCACCCTGCTCAAGCCCACGCAGGGCCGCACCGAAGGGGTGGTGATCAACGGCTTGCAGGCCACCCGCTTTGCGGGCGGGCGTCAGAACGCGCAAGGGCAGGTGCAGCCGATTGAGGCCACGGTGGTCAGCGGCCCGGGCAACAACACCTACTT
>JBAQKO010000046.1:0-28401 GCA_049301075.1 Rhodoferax sp. | reverse complement strand
GCAGCACCTGGTCGGCATTGAGCACCACCTCGCGCGCGGCCAACAGGTCACGCACCAGCTGGCGCAGGGGCAGATAGCCCTTGGGTTCGCCGTAGCCACCCAGATCGGTCTCCTGGGCCGCCAGGTTGCGTTGGCTGCGGCGCAGGCCGTCGGCAAAGAGCCACTCCCCCGGCAACCAGCCGCAACCGGGCTTGCTGCGCAGCCCGCGGTTCTCGAAGATCCGCGACAGGAACCACATGGAGTCAAAGCTATAGGAGCCCGCGCCGCCAGAGGCCGAGGCGCCCTGGCTGCCGCGGCTGCGGACAAAAAACCCGGAATGGGCCTGCGACTGGAAATACCCCAGCGCCACCAGACGGTCGTAGGCATCCACAACGGTGTAGACGCTCACGCCATTGGCGTGGGCAAACTGACGGATGGAGGGCAACTTGGCCCCTGCGCGCAGGGCGCCGTCATCCACCATCTGGCGAAACCCGCCCACGATCTGGGTCACCAGCGGCACGGAAGACTGAGGATTGAGAGCAAACATCGAGAAAACAGGCCCCAACGGGCTAGGGTTTGTATGTACTGGTCGTACGAACTGCACAGTGCATTCCAAAACCGCAGCAATCTGTATATGTTAGCTCTAGGGACTGGCCCCTAAAGTCTGGCCCCATAGATGCCTGACCCGAACCGGGTTTTTCCAACCACCTGCCACTGCCCAAGGATTCTCATGCAACGTGACGCCCACCTCACCAACGCCGCCCTGTTTGCCCGCCGCGAGGCCGCCATTCCGCGCGGCGTGGGTCACAGCCACCAGATTTTCATCGCCAAGGGCGAAAACGCCGAAATCTGGGACGTGGAAGGCAAACGCTATATCGACTTTGCCGGTGGCATCGCCGTGCTGAACACCGGCCACCGCCACCCCGCGGTCATCCAGGCCGTGAAAGACCAACTGGACAAGTACACCCACACCTGCTTCCAGGTGCTGGCCTACGAACCCTACGTGGAACTGGCCGAAAAGCTCAACGCCAAGGCGCCAGGCAACTTCGCCAAAAAGACCCTGTTCCTCACCACCGGCGCCGAAGCCGTGGAAAACGCCATCAAGATTGCCCGCGCCTCCACCGGCCGCTCCGGCATCATCTGCTTCGGGGGCGGCTACCATGGCCGCACGCTGCTGACCCTGGCCATGACCGGCAAGGTAGCGCCGTACAAAACGGGCTTTGGTCCCTTCCCGGCCGAAGTGTTCCACGCCGTCTTCCCCAACGCCTTGCACGGCGTGACGGTGGACGATTCCATCGCCTCGGTGGAAGCCATTTTCAAGAACGACATTGAAGCCAAGCGCGTGGCTGCCATCATTCTGGAGCCCGTGCAGGGTGAAGGCGGTTTCCAGGTGGCGCCTGCCGCCTTGCTGCAGCGCCTGCGCGCGCTGTGCGACGCCCACGGCATTCTGCTGATCTGTGACGAAGTGCAAACCGGCGCCGGCCGCACGGGCACCTGGTTTGCCGTGGAGCAAAGCGGCGTGGCCCCCGACCTGATCACCATGGCCAAATCCATGGCCGGTGGCTTCCCCATCTCCGCCGTGGTGGGCCGCGCCGAAGTCATGGATGCCGCAGCGCCGGGCGGCCTGGGTGGCACCTACGCCGGCAGCCCCATTGCCTGCGCCGCCGCGCTGGCGGTGCTGGACGTGTTTGAAAAGGAAAACCTGCTGCAGCGCAGCCGCGACGTTGGCGTGCGCCTGACCAACGGCCTGCAAGCCATCGCCAAGCGCCACAAGTGCATTGGCGACGTGCGCGGCCTGGGTGCCATGGTGGCCCTGGAACTGTTCAAGAACGGCGACATCAAGCAGCCCGATGCCGACCTGGCCAAGCGCATCGCCGCCGAAGCCACCAAGCGCGGCCTGATCCTGCTGACCTGCGGCACCTACGGCAACGTCATCCGTGTGCTGGTACCGCTGACCGCCAGCGATGCCCTGCTGGACGAAGGCCTGGCCATCGTGTCCGCCTGTTTTGACGCCGTGGCCTGATCTGCCCACAATGGCACCAAACTTGCGTCCGCATGGCGGCGCAAGTCTTGATTCTTACAGTTACAACAGGCCCCTACGATGACCCAACCCCAAGCCCTCGTCAGCTTCACGGGCGTACAAAAAACCTATGACGGCACAAGCCTCGTGGTGCGCGACCTGAACCTGGATATCCAGCGTGGCGAATTCCTGTCGCTGCTGGGCCCCTCCGGTTCCGGCAAGACCACTACGCTGATGATGCTCGCCGGGTTCGAATCCCCCACCGCCGGTGAAATCAGTCTGGACGGCGTGCCCATTACCCGCACGCCGCCCCACAAGCGCAACTTCGGCATGGTGTTCCAAAACTATGCGCTGTTTCCCCACATGACGGTGGCCGACAACATCGCCTATCCGCTGACCGTACGCAAGGTATCCGCCACCGACCGCGAAGCCAAGGTCGCCCGCGCCCTGGACATGGTGCAGTTGGGCCGCATGGGATCGCGTTACCCGTCGCAGCTCTCGGGCGGCCAGCAACAGCGTGTGGCTCTGGCCCGCGCGCTGGTGTTTGATCCGCAGCTGGTGCTGATGGATGAGCCGCTGGGCGCGCTGGACAAGCAGCTGCGCGAGCACATGCAGATTGAAATCAAGGCCCTGCACCGCCGCCTGGGCGTGACCTTCGTGTACGTGACGCACGACCAGACGGAAGCCCTGACCATGTCCGACCGCGTGGCGGTCTTCAACGAAGGCATGATCCAGCAGATCGACGTGGTGGACCGCCTCTACGAAACGCCCGTCAACCGCTTCGTGGCCGGCTTTGTGGGCGACCGCACCGTGCTGCAGGGCGAAGTCGCCCGGATCGACGGCACCCAGTGCGAGGTGCGCCTGCCCGACGGCGTGGCGCTGCGCGGCTTCAACGTCAACGCCGCCCAGGTGGGCGATGCCGTGCAGTGCGGCATCCGTCCGGAGCGGCTCCAGTTGGCGCCCCAGGCCGGCGCCAACACCTTCACGGCCCGCGTGGCCGATGTCATGTACTTTGGCGACCACCTGCGGCTGCGCTGCGAGGTGCCCGGCCAAGCCGACGCCACCATCAAGATGCCTCTGGCGCACCACGAGCTGCCAGAACCCGGCCAGACCGTCCAGGTCCTGGCCCTCGAAAAACACCTGCGTGTGTACCGCTGATTGTCAGCACTTTCAACTTAACTTCTCCTGGAAGGAACCGTCGATGAAACTCAAACCCCTGATGATTGCCGTGGCTGCCGTCGTGGCACTGCCCGTGCTCGCACAGAGCCAGCTGACCGTGGTGAACTTTGGTGGTGCCAACGGCGCCGCCCAGAAGAAGGCCTACTTCGAATCGTTTGAAAAGTCCGGCGCTGGCAAAGTGGTGCAGGTGGAATACAACGGCGAACAGGCCAAAATCAAGGCCATGGTGGAAGCCAAGAACGTGACCTGGGACGTGGTTGAAGTGGAAAGCCCCGACGTGAACCGCGGCTGCGACGAAGGCCTGTTCGAAAAGATGGACTGGTCCAAGGTGGGCAACAAGGCCGACTTCCAGCCCGCAGCCGTGCATGAGTGCGGTGTTGGTACCTTCGTGTGGTCCACCGTGATGGCCTACAACGGCGACAAGCTCAAGACCGCCCCCACCACCTGGGCTGATTTCTGGGATACCAAGAAATTCCCTGGCAAGCGCGGCATGCGCAAGGGCCCACGTTACAACCTCGAGTTCGCCCTCATGGCCGATGGCGTGAAGTCCGCCGACGTCTACAAGGTGCTGGCCACCAAGGAAGGCGCAGACCGCGCCTTCAAGAAGATGACCGAACTCAAGCCCAACATCCAGTTCTGGGAAGCCGGCGCCCAGCCGCCCCAGTTCCTGGTGGCCGGCGACGTGACCATGACCACCGCCTACAACGGCCGCATTGACGCTGCCCAGCGCGAGGGCAAGAACCTGAAGATCACATGGACCGGCGGCATTTACGACCTGGACTACTGGGTCATGCCCAAAGGCACGCCCAACAAGGCGCTGGCGCAGAAGTTCATCACCCACGCCTCCGGTGCAGATGCCCAGGCCGAATACGCCCGCAACATCTCCTACGGCCCCACCAACAACAAGGCCCTGGCCAAGCTGGATGCCAAGGTGCTGAGCCTGTTGCCAACGTCCCCTGCCAACAGCAAGGACGCCCTGCAGTTCAACATCCACTTCTGGGCCGACCAGGGTGAAGCGCTGGAAAAGCGTTTCGCTGCCTGGGCTGCGCAGTAAAGCGGACGTAAAAGGGTCAATGCATGAACGCAACGGCTTCTCTGCCCATGACGTCAATCGCCTCTGAGAGCATCGCTGGACCGGGCCTGGCCCGCCAGCTGGCCCGGGTGGAGCGCCGCAAACGTCTGCGCGCCATGGCATTGACCCTGCCCCTGCTGGTATTCCTGGCGGTCACCTTTCTGGTGCCGCTGGGTGCCTTGCTGGTTCGCGCCATCGAAAACCCGGAGGTGGCGGCCACGCTGGGCCACACTGGTGAAGCGCTCGCGCACTGGGATCGCAAATCAGCCCCGCCTGACGCGGCCTATGCCGCGCTGCTGACCGACCTGGCCGCCATTCCCGAGACCGCACAAGCCGGCGTTCTGGCCCGCCGCCTCAATACCGAAGTGGGCGGAGCCCGCTCCCTCATCATGGGCACCTACCGCGCGCTGCCCCTGGGCGAAGGGCTCACCCCCGAACAGGCCCGGGAACGTCTACTGGCCCACGACCCGCGCTGGGGCGAGCTGCCCTACTGGTGGGCCATTGCCAAGAACAGTTCGCGCTGGACGCCGGACTACCTGCTGACGTCACTGGACCTGAAGCGTGATGCGCAGGGCCACATCGTGCGTGTCGGTCCGGAAGAAGCCGCCTTCAGCGATATTCTGCTGCGCACCTTTTCCATCAGCGCCGTCGTGACGCTGGTGTGCATCCTGATCGGCTATCCGCTGGCGTACTGGTTGTCCACCCTGAGTGAGCGGCGCGCCAACCTGATGATGATCCTGGTGCTGCTGCCCTTCTGGACCTCGGTGCTGGTGCGCATTGCCGCCTGGATCGTGCTGCTGCAATCGAACGGCCTGGTGAACCGCTTCCTGATGTTCTCCGGCCTGACGGAGGGCCCCATCCCGCTGCTGTTCAACCGGCTGGGCGTGGTGATTGCCATGGTGCACATCCTGCTGCCGTTCATGATCCTGCCGCTCTACAGCGTGATGAAATCGGTTCCCCAGAACTACGTGCGTGCCGCCGTGTCGCTGGGCAGTGCGCCGCTGGCCGCCTTCTTCCGGGTCTACGTGCCCCAGACCTATCCGGGCGTGGCTGCGGGTGGCCTGCTGGTTTTCATCACCTCCATCGGCTATTACGTCACCCCGGCCCTGCTGGGGGGTGCTGCCGACCAGATGCTGAGCTACTACGTGGCCCAGTACACCAATGTCGACGTCAACTGGGGCATGGCCTGCGCGCTGGGCTCGGTCCTGCTGACTGCCACGCTGATCCTGTACTCCGTGTACCGCCGCTTTGCCAAAGCCGAGTTGAGCCTGGGTTGAACCGCTATGAAACCGTCCTCCTTTCCCGCCTACTACACGCTGGCCGACAAACTCGGCTGGTACGGCTTGCGCACGCTCTGCGGCGCGGTGCTGGTCTTTCTGCTGCTACCGATCCTGGTCATCATTCCCCTGTCGTTCAGCAATTCGTCCTTCCTGTCGTATCCGATTCCGGGCTGGTCCCTGCGCTGGTATCAGGAGATTTTTGCCTCGGAAGACTGGGCCCGTGCCACCCGCAACAGCTTCATCGTGGCACCCCTGGCCACGCTGCTCGCCACCTCGCTGGGAACCCTGGCCGCCGTGGGACTGGCACGCGTGCAGTTTTTTGGCAAAGGCCTGATTACCAGCCTGCTGATCGCCCCCATGGTGGTGCCCATCGTGGTGGTGGGGGTCAGTACCTACCTGTTTTTCGCACGCCTCGGACTGTCGGACTCGTACACCGGCCTGGTATTGGTGCATGCCGCCCTGGGCGCACCCTTTGTGGTGACCACAGTGTTGGCCACCCTGCAGAGCTTTAACCAGAACCTGGTCAAGGCCAGCCTGAGCCTGGGGGCCGGGCAGGTGCAGACGTTCTTTCGCATCACCCTGCCGGTCATTGCGCCGGGAGTGATCTCGGGCGCACTGTTTGCGTTTGCCACGTCGTTCGACGAAGTAGTGGTAACCCTGTTCCTGGCCGGCCCCATGCAGGCCACCTTGCCGCGCCAGATGTTCACCGGCATTCGGGAAAACATCTCCCCTGCCATTGCCGCCGTGGCCACCCTGCTCATCCTCTTCACCGCGACGCTGATGATGGCGCTGGAGTGGTTGCGCGGACGGGCCAAGACCAACACCATCTGAGGCACTGCCCATGCCCATGACCTTCAACCAGCCCATGGGGGGCAACACCATGCCCCGATTCGGCGGCTGGGCCAGCATGATGCGCCTGCCCATGGTGGGCGAAGCCACGGGGCTGAATGCGGCCTTCATTGGCGTGCCGCTGGACATTGGCACCAGCAACCGCGCAGGCGCGCGCTTCGGGCCCCGCCAGATTCGCGCCGAATCCAGTCTGCTCCGACCCTACAACATGGCCACCGGAGCCGCCCCGTTTGATGCCCTGCAGGTGGCCGACCTGGGGGATGTGGCCATCAACACCTACAACCTGCAGAAATCGATCGAGATCATCGAACGGCATTACCAGCCCGTGGTGGACGCGGGGTGCAAGCCGCTGACGCTGGGCGGTGACCACACCATCGTGCTCCCCATCCTGCGGGCCATGGCACGCCGGCACGGCCCGGTGGCGCTGATCCATGTGGATGCCCACGCCGATGTCAACGACGACATGTTTGGCGAACGCATTGCGCACGGCACACCCTTTCGCCGTGCCGTCGAAGAAGGACTGCTGCAAACCGACAAAGTCTGGCAGATTGGCCTGCGCGGCAGCGGTTACAGCGCGGAGGACTTTGACTGGCCCCGCCAGCAGGGCTTCACCGTGGTGCAAGCCCATGAAGTCTGGTACCAGTCGCTCGCCCCCCTGATGGAGCAGGTGCGTGACGCCATTGGCCAGGCCCCCTGCTACCTGAGCTTCGACATCGATGGCATCGACCCCGCGTTTGCGGGCGGCACCGGCACCCCGGAAGTGGGCGGCCTGACAGTGCCCCAGGCGCTGGAAATCATCCGCGGCTGCCATGGCCTGAACCTGGTGGGAGCCGATCTGGTGGAGGTATCGCCACCCTATGACGCCACCGGCAACACCGCGTTGCTGGGCGCCAACCTGCTGTTTGAAATGCTGTGCGTGCTGCCCGGCGTGCGCTACCGTTGAACCTGACCAGACCCCGATTCATGACCCCGTCCCCACGTCCCCAAGCCGTTTCCACCGTACAAGTCAGCAATGCGCACGTCATCGTGACCGAGTGGCGCTTTGCCCCCGGCGCGGAAACGGGCTGGCACACCCACGGCCACAACTATGTGGTGGTACCCCAGACCAACGGCGCCCTGCAGCTGGAAACTCCGGATGGCCCCAAGACCGTGCCCCTGGTAGCGGGCCAGTCGTATGCCCGCAGCATTGGCGTGCAACACAATGTCATCAATCCGACGGACCACGAGGTGGTCTTTATCGAAGTCGAAGTTCGCTAAATAAAATTCTGCCCACTACACACCATGAGTTCATCCATGCAAAAACTGACTGGCCCCCTCGCCCTGCTCAAGGATCCCACCCTGTTCAAAACCGACGGACTGATCAACGGTCAGTGGGTTGCCGGCTCCAGCCGCTTTGACGTGCTGGACCCCGCTACCGGACACAAGCTGGCCGATGTGGCCAACCTGGGCCCGGCGGACACCGAAGCCGCCATCGCCGCCGCCAATGCCGCCTGGCCCGCCTGGCGCGCCAAGACAGCCAAGGAACGCAGCATCATCCTGCGCAAATGGTTCGATCTGCTGATGGCCAACCAGGAAGATCTGGGGCGCCTCATGACGGCCGAGCAAGGCAAGCCCTTTGCCGAAGCCAAGGGCGAAGTGGCCTACGGTGCCAGCTTCGTGGAATGGTTTGCCGAAGAGGCCAAGCGCGTCAACGGCGAAACCCTGCCCCAGTTCGACAACAACCGCCGGCTGATGGTCATCAAGCAACCCATTGGCGTGTGCGCCGCCATCACGCCCTGGAACTTCCCGCTGGCCATGATCACCCGCAAGGTGGCCCCGTCCCTGGCGGCCGGCTGCCCGGTCATCATCAAGCCCGCCGAGCTGACCCCGCTGACGGCTCTGGCCGCTGCCGAGCTGGCCATCCGCGCCGGCATTCCGGCCGGTGTGCTCAACATGATTACGGCCGACAGCAGCAACTCCATTGCCGTGGGCAAAGTCATTTGCGCCAGCGACGTGGTGCGCCACCTGAGCTTTACCGGCTCCACCGAAGTGGGCCGCATCCTCATGGCCCAGAGCGCGCCCACGGTCAAGAAGCTGGCGCTGGAGCTCGGTGGCAACGCCCCCTTCCTCGTGTTTGACGACGCCGACATCGACAGCGCCGTGGAAGGTGCCTTTGCCAGCAAGTACCGCAACGCCGGCCAGACCTGCGTCTGCTCCAACCGCTTCTATGTGCAGGAAGGCGTGTACGACCAGTTCGTGGAGAAATTTGCCGCCAAGGTGCGCACGGCCAAGGTCGGCAACGGCTTTGAGGACGGCGTCAACCAGGGGCCACTGATTGAAGAGGCCGCACTGGAAAAAGTGCAGCGCCACGTGGACGATGCCGTAGCCAAGGGCGGCAAGGTTCTGGTCGGCGGCAAGCGCCTGTCGGGCCAGTTCTTCGAGCCTACCGTGGTGGCCAACGCCACACCCGACATGCTGTGCGCGCGCGAGGAAACCTTCGGCCCGTTTGCACCGGTGTTCAAGTTCAAGACTGAACAGGAAGCCATTGATGCGGCCAACGACACCGAGTTCGGCCTGGCCAGCTACTTCTACAGCCGGGACATCGGCCGCATCTACCGCGTGGGCGAAGCGCTGGAGTACGGCATGGTGGGCATCAACGTCGGCATCCTGGCCACCGAGCACGTGCCTTTTGGCGGCGTGAAGCAATCCGGTCTCGGCCGCGAGGGCTCGCACTTCGGCATGGATGACTACGTCGAAATCAAGTACCTCTGCATCGGCGACATCCAGAAGTAAAACCAGGGTCTGATCGCAACTAGGGGTTTTCCCTTAGATTGGCGTGTTTTTAAATTGCTTGACATCAAGTTCGGCTACGAAACTGCCGATAAACTTACAAGCAGCAGCCAATCGACTGCTGCATGGATGTGCTTTGCGCACCTGTTGTTTAACACCGTTGGAGACACAACAATGAAATTACTGCGCGCTCTGCTCGCTTTCACCCTGGTTGGTTTTGTATCCGTCAATGCGATGGCCCAGGAACACGGCACCAAAGACGAAGCCAAGGCCATGGCCGACAAGGCCGTCGCCTACATCAAGTCGGCCGGAACCGAAAAAGCGTTCAAGGACTTCACGAACGACAAGGCCACCTGGACCAAGAAAGACATCTACGTCTACGTCGCGGACTTCCAGGGTAACGTCCTGGCACACGGCGCCAACGAGAAGCTGGTTGGCAAGAGCCTGCTGGAAATGAAGGACCAGAACGGCAAGCAATTCGTGAAGGAAGCCATCGAAGTCGTCAAGACCAAGGGCTCGGGCTGGATCGATTACGACTGGGCCCATCCCCAGACCAAAAAAGTGGAAGGCAAGACCACTTACGTGCTGAAGGCCGGCAGTTTTGACGGCTTTGTGGCGGTTGGCGTCTACCGTTAAGGGTTACGCGCCCGCCAATTGGATAAGGGCCACCGTGGGTTGGCCCTTTTTTGTTTCGCACCCCAAACCGGGTTCCCCAGGAACCCGTCTCCTGCCTACCACGCCCCATGCATCAGTTCATTCGCCGCCTGCCAGTCTCCGTCAAGATCACCCTGGCGCCCCTTCTTGTCATGATCTTTCTGCTGGTCTTGGCCCTGCAAAGCTATATCGGCAACCGACAGGCCAGCGCCGCGCTGGAGGAAATCAGCCAGGCCAACCTGCCCAAAATGGCAGCAGCCGGTTCGCTCAAGGAGCGGGCCGTGCAGCTCAACGGCATGGTGATGCAGAGCCTGGCCTACGAGGGCGCAGGCCTCAAGCCCGAAATCATCACGGCACTCGACAAGAAAATTGGCGAGGAATTCAAGGCGCTGGGTGCCTCGCTGCAGGAGCAGAAGAAAGCCGTTGGCGACAAAAATCCGCAGGCCGTAGCGCAGTTGCAGGCGACCGAGGAGGCATTCAAGAAGTTTGAGCGCAGCGCGCTGGACACCCTGGACATGAAGAGCGCCAGCCTGTCCACCGCCGCAACCATGATGACCGTATCCGAGGCTGCCTATGCCGATCTGCGCAAGCAAATGACCACCGTGGTGGACACCGAAATGGCGCAAGGCACTGCGGCCGCAACGGAAGTCGGCAAGACCGTCGCGTTCATCAACACCGGCACCCTGGTTCTGGCCGCCCTCGCCCTGGTGCTGTCGGCTGCGGTCACCTGGTACTGCAACCGCCTGATTGTCCAGCCCTTGGGCGAAGCCGTCTCCATTGCCCGGGAGGTCGCGGACGGTAACCTCAAGCACCACAACATCCAAGGCGGCGGCGACGCCACCGGGCAGGTTCTGCAAGCCCTTGATGACGTCGCCCAGCGCCTGAGCGGCATGATTGACAACATCCGCCGCAATGCCGACCAGATCGACACCGCCGCCAGTGAAATTTCGATCGGCAACAACGACCTGGCCGCACGCACCGAGCAGACCGCTTCGGCGCTGCAGGCCACCTCCTCCTCGGTGAACGACCTGGCCCACACCATCAAGCTCAACGCCGAGACCGCCGTGCAGGCCAACCGCCTGGCGGCCGACGCCTCCCGCGTGGCGCAACAGGGCGGCGACGATGTGGCCGAGGTGGTCAAAACCATGGATGGCATCAGCGCACAGGCCAAACGCATTGGCGACATCATTGGCACCATTGACGGCATTGCCTTTCAGACCAACATCCTGGCACTCAACGCCGCCGTCGAAGCGGCACGTGCCGGCGAGCAAGGGCGTGGCTTTGCCGTGGTGGCCGGCGAAGTGCGCAGCCTGGCCGGGCGCAGCGCCGAGGCCGCCAAGGAAATCCGGGGGCTGATCAGCACCTCGATCGAGCAGGTCGAGTCCGGTACCAGCAAGGTGCAAGCCGCTGGCGAGACCATGCGCCGCATCGTGACGTCCATCGAACAGGTCAACACCATGGTCGCCGAAATTTCCCGCGCCACCGCCGAGCAGGCCGATGGCATCCAGGGCGTCAACCAGGCGGTCTCCGACATGGACAAGAGCACCCAGCAAAATGCCGCCCTCGTGGAAGAGAGTGCGGCAGCAGCAGAATCCCTGCGGGTGCAGGCCGCCGGTCTGGTGCAAGCCGTCTCGGTCTTTCGCGTGTCCTGAACGCAACCGTGGTCCAGCGCGGCAAAGCGCGCGCTGGCCGAGGTAAACTAGCACCGTCTTCGCACACCACTGCGGGTGTAGTTCAATGGTAGAACGGCAGCTTCCCAAGCTTCATACGAGGGTTCGATTCCCTTCACCCGCTCCAGTCTCCTGGCCGCAGCACGCCGCCCCCCCGCTTTTCCCCCGGTAACCGCAAACGCGCATTCGATGCCTCGCATCGGGCTTGGCCAAATAGTTGCCCGATCAATAACAGCCTTGACATTGATTGCCTAAGCAACTAATATAAACCTCCATGAAAACTGCCCGCTCCGCCGCCCAGCCACCCAAACCCGCGCCTGCACCCGGCGCGTTTTACTGCGCACAAGGCTACTGCCCGGAAGAAAGCGTGGGCTACCTCATGCGCCAGATCCTGAACATGGTGGCCCATGAAGTGGAACACCAGCTGGCGCACACCGATCTCACCAACGCACAGTGGATACCGCTGTTCAAGCTGTACACCAAATCGGCCTCTACCGTCGCAGAATTGGCGCGCGAGTGCCGCTTGGACACCGGCGCCACCACCCGCCTGCTGGACCGGCTGGAAGCCAAAGGCTTGTGCCGGCGCGAACGCTCCGAAGCCGACCGGCGCGTGGTGCACATCGCGCTGACTGACGCCGGGACCAAGGCCGCCAGCGAAATCCCCCAGGCGCTGAGCGGCGTTCAGAACGCCCACCTTGCCGGGTTCAGCACCGAGGAATTTGAAACCCTCAAAGGCTATCTGCGGCGCATTCTTGCCAATGCCCAGTCCATCAAGGCTGCCACCGACCACACCAGAGACCCCCATGCCAATTGAATCCCACGCAACACCTTCCCGTCATTGGGCCCACCGTACGCTGGGCGCCGTGCTGCTGGCATCCCTGAGCGCCTGCGCCAACTACTCGGGCATCCAGCCCCAGGCCCGGCCACTGGACGCCAAGGCACTGGGCCTGCAGGACGGCCCCACCACCGCCCGCACCCCATCCGCTCCCGCTGCCCCGGCACTGGATGCGCAGTGGTGGCAGATGTACAACGATGCGCAACTCAACCAGCTCATCACCCAGGCCCTGGACAAGAACCCCTCGCTGCGCGTCGCGCAGGCGCGGCTGCAGCGCATGCAGGCCGGCAGCGATGCCATCCACGCGGTAGACATGCCCCAACTCGGCGCCGGCGCCGACCTGACGCGCCAGCGTTTCAGCGCCAACAGCATTTACCCCGCGCCGCTGGGAGGCTCCATTCAGGAACTCGGTACCCTGCAGGCCAGCGCCAGCTGGGAGCTGGACTTTTTTGGCAAGAACCGGGCGGCGCTGGATGCCGCCCTGGGCCAGGTGCGTGCGGCACAAGCCGATGCTCAGGCAGCCCGCATGCTGCTGGCCAGCAACATCACGCGCAACTACTTTCAATTGGTGCGCCTGAACGCGCAGCTCGACGTCGCGCAACGCACCCTGGCGCAACGGGAACAGACCAAAAAACTGGTGCAGGACCGCGTAAACGCCGGCCTGGACACGCAGCTGGAACTGCAGCAAAGCAACAGCGCTTTGCCCGATGCGCGCGGGCAAATCGAACTGCTCCAGGAACAGAAAGCCCTGACCCTCAACGCCCTGGCTGCCCTGACTGCACAACCCATTTCGGCACTAACCCTTGAGATACCTTCGCAGACAGCTATCAAAACAATAGCAATTGCGCAGACCCTCCCCCTGGACTTGCTGGGTCGCCGGGCCGACATCGCCGCCGCACGCTGGCGCGTGGAGGCCGCCGCCCGTGATGTGGACAGCGCCAAGGCCCAGTTCTACCCCAACGTCAATCTGACGGCTTTTGCCGGCTACTCCAGCATTGGCTTTGACCGCCTGTTCAAAACCGGAAGCGACCAATGGGGCGTGGGCCCCGCCATCCGCCTGCCACTGTTTGACGCCGGACGCCTGCGTGCCAACCTGCGCGGCAAAACAGCGGACCTGGACGCGGCCGTGGAAAGCTACAACGCGTTGGTGCTGGACGCCGTACGCGACGTCACCGACCAATTGACATCGGCCCAAGCCATTGGCCGCCAGCAAAGCGAACAGGTCTCAGCCCAGGTCGCCGCCGAAGCGGCCCATGCCATCGCCCTGCAGCGCTACCAGGCGGGCCTGGGTAACTACCTCCAGGTGCTGAGCGCCGAGACGGCCGTGCTGGCGCAACGCCGCCAGGGTATTGACCTGACCGCACGCGCCATCGACACCCAGGTGCAGCTGATCCGTGCATTGGGCGGCGGCTACACCGAAGAACCCGCCCTGGCGACAGTGGCCCCAGCCCCCGCCACGGCCCAGCGCTAACCCACCGACTGCCCCTTCCCTCCCATTGCCCTGAGAGACTCCCCATGAGCAACACACCTGCACCCGTCGCCCCCGCCATTGCCGCTCCCAGCCGCCAGCGCAAGAAGGTCCTGACCATCCTCTCCACCGTGGTCCTGATCGGGCTGGCCTGGGGTGGCTATGAGTGGTTCCTGTCGCGCCACATCGAGACCACCGACAACGCCTACGTACAGGGCAACGTGATCCAGATCACCCCGCAGATTGGCGGCACCGTCACCGCCATCCTGGCCGACGACACGGACTTTGTAAAAGCCGGCCAGCCGCTGGTGCAACTGGACCCGGCCGACGCCAAAGTGGCGCTGGAACAGGCCGAGGCCAATCTGGCCCAGGCGGTGCGCCAGGTGCGCACCCTGTATGCCAACAACGGCACGCTGTCGGCCCAGGTCACCCTGCGCGAATCCGACATTGCCAGAGCCCAGACCGACATCGAGCGCGCCACCGACGACCTGGCCCGCCGCCAGTCGCTGGCCGGCAATGGCGCCGTTTCCAAAGAGGAACTCAATCACGCCAAGTCCCAGCTGACCGCCGCCCAGAATGCGCTGGCCGCAGCCCAGGCCGGGGTCAGCGCCGCGCGCGAGCAGCTCTCCAGCAACCAGAGCCTCACCGATGGCACCAACATTGAGGCCCACCCCAGCGTGCTGGCGGCAGCGGCCAAGGTGCGCGAGGCCTACCTGACCCTGCACCGCGCGGCCCTGCCCGCCCCCGTGGATGGCTACGTAGCCAAGCGCACCGTGCAGCTGGGCCAGCGCGTCGCTGCCGGCTCGCCGTTGATGTCCATCATCCCGCTCAACCAGCTGTGGGTGGACGCCAACTTCAAGGAAGTGCAGTTGCGCAACATCCGCATCGGCCAGCCCGTGACGCTCACGGCCGACCTGTACGGCAAGCGCATGGAATACAAGGGAACCGTCGCCGGCCTGGGCGCCGGCACGGGCGCCGCGTTTGCCCTGTTGCCGGCGCAGAACGCCACCGGCAACTGGATCAAGGTGGTGCAGCGCGTGCCGGTGCGCGTGGCGCTGGACGCCGCCCAGCTGGCGCAGAATCCCCTGCGCGTGGGCCTGTCCATGGAGGCCACCGTGGACGTGACCGACCAGAGCGGCAAAACCCTGGCCGACGCCCCGCGCGGCAACTCCAGCGTGCAGACCGAGGTGTACGCCGCGCTGGACAAGGATGCCAGCTCCGAAGTGCAGCGCGTGATCGCGGCCAATCTGGGACGCAGCAGCAAGCCGGCCGCGCCCAAAGTCCACTAAGCCGGAAACTGCATGAGCACGTCTCCCGCCTACACCCCCCAGGCGCCCCTGCAAGGGTCGGCGCGGTTGTGGGGCACGATTGCCCTCTCGGCCGCCACGTTCATGAACGTGCTGGACTCCTCCATTGCCAATGTGTCGCTCCCGGCCATTGCCGGAGACCTGGGCGTCAGCCCGAACCAGGGCACCTGGGTCATCACCAGTTTTGGCGTGGCCAACGCCATTGCCCTGCCGCTGACCGGCTGGCTCTCGCAGCGCTTCGGCCAGGTGCGCCTGTTTGTGACCAGCGTGCTGCTGTTTGTGCTGACGTCCTGGATGTGCGGACTGGCACCCAACATGAACACCCTGATTGCAGCCCGCACGCTGCAGGGTTTTGTGGCCGGCCCGATGATGCCGCTGGCCCAGTCCCTGCTGCTCTCCAGCTATCCACCGGCCATGGCGGGGATGGCGATGGCGCTCTGGGCCATGACCACGCTGGTAGCGCCCGTCATGGGGCCACTGCTGGGGGGGTGGATCACCGACAACGCCCACTGGGGATGGATCTTCTACATCAACATTCCGGTGGGCTTGCTGGCCGGGTTCATCACCTGGACCATCTTCCACAAACGTGAAACCGCCACCCACAAGCTGCCCATCGACACCGTAGGCCTGGCCCTGCTGGTGGTGGCCGTGGGTTGCCTGCAGATCATGCTGGACCGCGGCAAGGAACTCGACTGGTTTCATTCCAGCGAAATCATGACCCTGACCATCGTCTCGGCCATTGCGTTCGCCTTCTTTGTCGCCTGGGAGCTGACGGACGCACACCCGGTGGTGGACCTCAAGCTGCTCAAGGTGCGCAACTTCTGGACCGGCACGGTGGCCATGTCCATCGCCTACAGCCTGTTCATGGGCAACATCGTGTTGCTGCCGCTGTGGCTGCAGCAATACATGGGTTACACCTCCACCCTGGCGGGCATGATGATGGCGCCGGTGGGGCTGTTTGCCATCATTCTCTCGCCCATCGTCGGCAAGAACGTGGCCCGTTTTGATCCGCGCCTGCTGACCTCGTTTGCGTTTGTGGTGTTCTCCCTGGTGCTGTTCATGCGCTCCCACTTCAACACGGGAGCCGACTTCGACACCATCATGGTGCCCACCATCGTTCAGGGCGTGGCGGTGGCGTTCTTCTTCATCCCGCTGACGACCATCACCCTGGGGGGACTGCCGCCCGAGAAGATCCCGTCGGCTTCGGGCCTGTCGAGTTTTGCGCGCATGGTCGGCGGTTCGTTTGGCACCTCGATTGCCATTACCGTGTGGCAGGACCGCACCGCCATGCACCATGCGCAACTGGCGGAACTCGTCAACCGCGGCAGCAGCGCCTCCAGCAGCGCGCTCGCCGGCTTCAGCGCCTCGGGTATGTCGCAGGAGCAGGCGCTCAGCCAGATCAACCGCATGGTGGACCAGCAGGCCGCCATGCTGGCGGTGAACGATGTGTTTTACGCCTCCGCGCTGATCTTCATCACGCTCATTCCCCTGGTTTGGCTGGCACGCCCCAAACGCATGGGGGCGGCAGCGGCGGCCGACGCGGCAGCCGGCGCCCACTAGCGCAACGCGCCAGAACCAAAAAAAAACGGGGCATCGCGCCCCGTTTTTGTTGTGCATGCGGTCGCCATCACAGGCCGGGATCGTTCCCCAGCGAAGCACCCACCGCGCGACTGCTGCGTGCCGCCCCGTTGTTCACCGACCAGGGGATGACCGGCGTCTGCTCGATCGGTTTGGCTTTGGTGAACAGCGCCTGCCAGAAGAAACCACTCTGGAAGGCAATCACTTCAAACAGGATGTAACTCTGCGAGCTGCTGGAGAGCCAGAGGTTGTAGGTGGGGTAGAAAACAATGGGTGACACCAGCAGCGGCAGCATGATGCGCCCAACCTGCACGGAGTCCAGCCCCTTGCCCATGTTGAACAGGTCCCAGTAATAGTTCGCAAACATGCCCATCGTCATCCAGCAGGCCAGATGCCATACAAACACAATGCCGTGGTTGCGGGCCAGCAGCGCCACCCATTGGGGCGAGCTCTCGTCGGCGTTGACAATCAGCACCATGAACACTCCCGTGGTGAGGAACACCACGAAATAGATGGACATGAGAAGTTTGAGTGCTCTGGACATGGTTCCCCCGGGTAAGTCTGACTGCGATCTTACCCGGTGTGGACGGCGTATTTACAGAAGTGGCACGCCCGTTTTTTCCTGCAGCTCCTCGCGGCTGACGCCCGGCGCCAGTTCCACCACTTTCAGGCCCTGTGGTGTGACATCCATCACGCCCAGGTCGGTAATGATGCGGTCCACCACCCCCACGCCGGTGAGCGGCAGGGTGCACTGGGGCAGGATTTTCAGATCCACACTGCCATCCTTTTTCTTGGCCACGTGCTCCATCAGCACGATCACGCGTTTCACGCCAGCCACCAGGTCCATGGCGCCGCCCATGCCCTTGACCATCTTGCCGGGGATCATCCAGTTGGCCAGGTCGCCCTTTTCGCTGACCTGCATGGCGCCCAGGATCGACAGGTTGATCTTGCCGCCACGGATCATGGCAAAGCTCTCGTGGCTGCCGAAAATGGAAGAACCCTTCAGCGTGGTCACGGTCTGCTTGCCGGCGTTGATCAGGTCGGCGTCCACCTCGTCTTCGGTCGGAAACGGGCCAATGCCCAGCATGCCGTTTTCGGATTGCAGCCACACTTCCTTGTCCGCCGGCACATGGTTGGCCACCAGGGTGGGGATGCCAATGCCCAGGTTCACGTAAAAACCGTCTTCCAGTTCACGGGCGGCGCGCGCGGCCATCTGGTCTTGATTCCAGCTCATGTTCAGACTCCTTCTTTCGAGGTAATGGTGCGCTTCTCGATGCGCTTCTCGGGCTTGGCGTTGAGCACAATGCGGTGCACATAGATGCCCGGCAGGTGCACTTGGTCGGGCACCATGTCGCCGGTCTCCACGATCTCTTCCACTTCCACCACACAAATCTTGCCCGCCATGGCCGCCGCCGGGTTGAAGTTGCGCGCCGTCAGGCGGAACTGCAGGTTGCCCGACTTGTCGGCCCGGTGGGCCTTGACCAGCGCCACCTCGGGCACCAGTGCACGCTCCATCACATAGGTTTCGCCGTCAAACTCGCGCAACTCCTTGCCTTCGGCCACGATGGTGCCCACACCGGTCTTGGTGAAAAAGGCCGGAATGCCGGCGCCCCCGGCGCGCAGCTTCTCGGCCAGCGTGCCCTGGGGGGTGAACTCCAACTGCAACTCGCCGGCCAGGTACTGGCGCTCGAACTCCTTGTTCTCGCCCACGTAGCTGGAAATCATCTTCTTGATCTGGCGCGTTTCCAGCAGCTTGCCCAGGCCAAAGCCGTCCACGCCGGCGTTGTTGGAGATGACCGTCAGGTCTTTCACGCCCGTGTCCTTGAGCGCATCAATCAGCGCCTCGGGAATGCCGCACAAACCAAAACCGCCAACCGCCAGCAACTGGCCGTCCTTGACAATGCCTTGAAGCGCCGCAGCGGCGCTGGGATAGATCTTGTTCACTGCGCTGGTCTCCTGTATTGAATCAACAGGCGTACGATACTACCTATTGCATTACGTAGTTTCCCGTAAAGTCCAACCCTAGCCTGCCTAGTGACTCCCGCCACCCATGGATATTGATTACCGACTCGCTTTCGACATGGCCCCCGTGGGCCTGGTGCTCTCGCGCAACCGCACCATCATGGACTGCAACCAGCACGTGTGCGACATGTTTGGCACCACGCGCGATCAGCTCGTGGGCCAGTCGTTCCAGGTGCTGTACCCCAGCGCCGACGAGTTCGAGCGCACCGGCGCACGCATCGCCCCCATCCTCAACCGCAACGGCACGTACTCCGACGACCGCATCATGAAGCGGGTGGACGGCCGCCACCGGGGCGAGCCCTTCTGGTGCCACGTGACCGGGCGCGCCCTCAACCAGAACGCGCCGCACGAGGCCGGCATCTGGAGCTTTGAAGACCTGAGTGCACGCCGCCCGGTCAAGGCCGAGCTGACCGCCCGCGAACGCGAAGTGGCCGCGCATCTGATGCAGGGCCTCACCTCCAAGCAGATCGGCAAGACGCTGGCCATCAGCCACCGCACGGTGGAAATCTACCGTGCCCGGCTGATGCGCAAGTACCAGTCTTCCACCACGGTCGACCTGGTGCACAAGCTGATGGCCGGCCAATCCTGACTGCCCTGCGATTGCTATTTATTTGATAGCTACGTACGCAGATTGCACGGCACCTGCGAGCCAAAAAGCGGCTTAAATCTGGCCACCCACCACCTCGTTGGCGGTTCGAAACGCTTCCACCGCCGCCGGCACACCGCAGTACACGGTGGCGTGCAGCAGCACCTCCTGAATCTCGGCGGCCGTGGCGCCGTTATTGAGCGCGCCACGCACGTGGCCCTTCAATTCGTTCTGCTTGCCCAGGGCGGTGAGCATGGCCACGGTAATGAGGCTGCGGGTTTTCAGATCCAGCCCCGGACGCTGCCACACATCGCCCCAGGCGGCGCGGGTGATGTGCTCCTGAATGGGCTGGGTAAACGGTGTGGCATTGGCCAGCGCGGTGGCTACAAAGTCTTCGCCCATCACGGCCTTGCGGGTGGCCAGGCCCTGTTCGTACGGTGTCGTCATGTCGTTTCCGGTTGAAGTGCTGAAAGACCCGAAGGATAATGGTTTGCAAGAACACAACAGGAGACTCCCCCATGACGCGCTACCCCCTGCCCGAGCTCAACGGCCTGCCCGAAGACATCCGCACCAAGATTCTGGAGGTGCAGGAGAAATCCGGTTTTGTACCCAATGTCTTTCTGGCCTTTGCCCGCAGGCCCGCTGAATGGCGCGCCTTCTTTGCCTACCACGACGCCCTGATGCTGCGGGAAGAGTCGGGCTTGACCAAGGGTGAGCGCGAAATGATCGTCACCACCACCAGCGCCGCCAACCACTGCCTGTACTGCGTGGTGGCCCACGGTGCCATCCTGCGCATCTACGAGAAGAAACCGCTGGTGGCCGACCAGGTGGCCACCAACTACAGCAAAGCCGACATCACGCCGCGCCAGCGGGCCATGCTGGACTTTGCCATGAAGGTCTGCCTGCACTCCGACACGATCGAGGATGCCGACTTCATCGCCTTGCACGCCCACGGCTTCAACGACGAAGACATCTGGGACATCGGCGCCATCACCGCCTTCTTCGGCCTGTCCAACCGCATGGCCAATCTGTCGGGCATGCTGCCCAATCCCGAGTTCTACCTGCTGGGCCGGGTGCCCAAACAAAAATAGCGCCCCCGGGGCTGATGCATACTCTGCGCAGGGCAGCGCAGTGCCTGGCTGCCCCTGCTGTACCGACTCACACAACAAGGAGATCCATTCATGAGCGCGCAGACCAAATTCCTGCTGGACGAGAGCCAGATGCCCAAGTTCTGGTACAACATCCAGGCTGACCTGCCCAAGCCGATGCCCGCCGTGCTGCACCCCGGAACCATGCAACCGGTAGGCCCCGACGACCTCGCGCCCCTGTTTCCCATGGCGCTGATCCAGCAGGAAGTCAGCCAGGAACGCGAAATTGAAATTCCCGAACCGGTGCGCGACGTCTTTCGCCTGTGGCGCCCGGCGCCCCTGTACCGCGCCCATCGCCTGGAAAAGGCGCTCGGCACACCGGCCCACATCTACTACAAGTACGAAGGCGTCAGCCCCGCTGGCAGCCACAAGCCCAACACCGCCGTTCCGCAAGCGTTCTACAACAAGGAAGCGGGCGTCAAACGCCTGGTGACCGAGACCGGGGCCGGGCAGTGGGGAACTTCCCTGGCGTTTGCCGGGTCGCTGTACGGGCTGAACGTCGAAGTCTTCCAGGTACGCATCTCCTACGACCAGAAGCCCTACCGCCGCGCCGTGATGGAAACCTACGGTGCACGCTGCGTGGCGTCGCCCTCCAATGAAACAGCCTTTGGCCGGTCCGTTCTGGCCAAGACCCCGAACCACCCCGGCAGCCTGGGCATTGCCATCTCCGAAGCTGTGGAGTTGGCCGTACAACGGGAAGACACCAAGTACGCACTGGGCTCCGTGCTCAACCACGTGCTCCTGCACCAGACCATCATCGGCCAGGAAGCCATGGAACAGATGAAGATGGCCGATGCCTGGCCCGACGTGGTGATCGGCTGCGCCGGCGGCGGCTCCAACTTTGCCGGCATTGCCTTCCCTTTCATTGGGCACAGCCTGCGCGGCGGTGAAAAATCGCGCATTGTGGCAGTGGAACCTGCCGCCTGCCCCTCGCTGACCCGTGGCATCTACGCCTATGACTTCGGCGACACCGCTGGCATGACGCCCCTGACCAAGATGCACACCCTGGGCAGCCAGTTCACGCCACCGGGCTTCCATGCCGGTGGCTTGCGCTACCACGGCATGGCAGCACTCGTGTCGCATTGCAAGGAACTGGGCCTGCTCGAAGCCGTCGCCTACAACCAGGTCGAGTGTTTTGAAGCCGGCGTTCTGTTTGCCCGCAACGAGGGCATTGTGCCGGCCCCCGAGTCCAATCACGCCGTCAAGGGTGCCATTGCGGAAGCCCTGCGGTGCAAACGCGAAGGCAAGGCGGAGAACATCCTGTTCTGCCTGTCGGGCCACGGCCACTTTGACATGGCGTCCTACCAAAAATACTTCGCCGGGGAGCTCTCGGACGAAAGCTATGACGAGCGTGCGTTGGCTGAGTCCCTGGGGGGCTTGCCCAAAGTGCCCGAACTGGCCTGACGCGACTGCGGAAACGGCCGGCGTGGCCCGCCGCCTACCACCAGGGGTAGAAAGCTGGCATGTCGGTCGACACCTTGCCCTGAAAATCAGCCGGGCGTTTTTCCAGAAACGCGCGCACGCCTTCCTTGCCGTCCTGAACGCTGGTGTAGAACATGGCCAGCGAATCCACCTGGTGCGCGGCCAGCGGGTGCGGCTGGGCGGAGTTGCGGTACAGCATCTGGCGCGCCAGCGCGGTGGCCACGGGCGAGCGCCGGTCGGTCATGCGGTGGGCCAATTTGTGCGCTTCGGCCAGCAACTGGTCATGGGGCACGATGGCCTTAATCAGCCCACCGCGCAAGGCCTCTTCGGGCTCCAGGATGTCGGCGCAATACACCCACTCCAGCGCCTGGGAAATACCCACGATACGCGGTAAAAACCAGCTGGAGCAGGCTTCGGGCACGATGCCGATGCGACCAAACACAAAACCGATACGCGCCTTGTCCGACGCCAGACGCACATCCATGGGCAGCGTCATGGTGGCGCCAATGCCCACCGCCGCGCCGTTGATGGCGCCGATGACCGGCTTGGCGCACTCATACACCGCCAGCGAGATCATGCCGCCCGTGTCGCGCACGCCCTGCACGATTTCGGGGTCTTCCAGCCGGTCCTGCATGTCATCCATAGTGGGCTGCAGGTCTTCGTTCAGGCCGAAGACGTTGCCGGGGCGGCTCAGGTCCATGCCCGCGCAGAACGCCTTGCCCGCACCGGTGACCACGATGGCACGCACCGCATCGTCGGCACTGGCCGAACGGTAGAAGTCAACCAGTTCGTGGGCCATGTCCACGGTAAAGGCATTCATCTGCTCCGGGCGGTTGAGCGTGAGCGTGAGGATGCCGTCGTCGAGCTGGGTAGCCAGGGTGCTGTAGTTCATGGTGGTGGGGGCAAAAAAAATAGTTTAAGCCGCCGCACGCGCGCCGCGTGCGCCACAGGCGACAGTGCCGGACCGGTCATGGGTCCATGTTCCTACAATCACCCCATGGCCATTCCCCAAACCTTCATCCAGGAGCTGCTCTCGCGCGTCGACGTGGTGGAGATCGTCGGGCGCTATGTGCCGCTCAAGAAGGGGGGGGCCAACTTCATGGGGTTGTGCCCGTTCCACGGGGAGAAATCGCCCTCGTTTTCGGTCAGTCCCACCAAGCAGTTCTACCACTGCTTTGGCTGCGGCAAGAACGGCGACGCCATCCGTTTCCTGATGGACCACGCCGGCATGACCTTCATCGAGGCCGTGAAAGACCTGGCCCAGCAATACGGCATGCAGATCCCTGAGGACGATGCCTCGCCCGAAGACCGCGCCCGCGCCCAGGAGCAACGGCAAAAACAAAACACCCTGACCGACGTGCTGGAGAAAGCCGGTGAGGCCTACCGCCGCCAGCTCAAGGACTCCCCCAAGGCGGTGCAATACCTCAAGGGTCGCGGCCTGTCGGGCAGCGTAGCCAAGCAGTTTGGCCTGGGCTATGCGCCCGAAGGCTGGCGCAGCCTGGCCAGCGTGTTTCCCCATTACGACGACCCGCTCCTGGTGGAAAGCGGCCTGGTCATCACCAACACCGAAGAGGGCAGCACCGAAGAAAAGCGCTACGACCGCTTTCGCGACCGGATCATGTTCCCCATTCGCAACATCAAGGGCGAATGCATCGGTTTTGGTGGCCGGGTGCTGGGCGATGAAAAGCCCAAGTACCTGAACTCCCCTGAAACCCCGGTCTTCAGCAAGGGCCGCGAGCTGTATGGCCTGTTCGAAGCCCGCAATGCCCTGCGCGAGCACGGCTACGTGCTGGTCACCGAAGGCTATATGGACGTGGTGGCGCTGGCGCAGCTGGGTTTTCCCAATGCGGTGGCTACGCTGGGCACGGCCTGCACGGCCGACCACGTGCACAAGCTGTTTCGTTTCACGGATTCGGTGGTGTTCAGCTTTGATGGTGACGCCGCCGGCCGGCGCGCCGCGCGCAAGGCGCTGGACGCTGCCCTGCCCTACGCCACCGATGTGCGCAGCATCAAATTCCTGTTCCTGCCCGATGAACACGACCCGGACAGTTTCATCCGCGCCCATGGCAAGGAGGCCTTTGCCCAGTACGTGAGCGAGGCCACGCCACTGTCCCGCTTTGTGCTGGAGGCCGCACGCGAGGGCTGCGACCTGCAGACAGCCGAGGGCCGCGCCCACCTGTCCAGCAACGCCAAGCCGCTGTGGAGCCTGCTGCCTGAGGGCGCCCTGAAGCTGCAACTGCTGGGCGAGATCGCCACCCAGGTTCAACTCGGCAGCCAGGAATTGGGCGCCCTATGGGCCCATACCGGCACCAAGAGCCAGGGTCAGCACGCCCCATCTGGGGCGGCGCAGGGCGACTGGCAGCCGGAAGACTACGGCGATTACAGCCCCGCTACCAGCAACCGGAGCCACCCGCTGGATGGCAAGAACCCGGACGACTGGAAAACCAAGCGCAAATGGGAAGGCAAGGGGGACTGGAAAGGAAAAGGCAAGTGGGAGCGCAACCGCCCGTTTCGCCCGCCCCTGCGCGGCCCGCTGGCCACACGCGCCGACCACGCCACCCGCATCCTGCTCGGCCACAGTGAGTTATGGGACGGGCTGTCCAACGAAGACCATGCGCTGTTGTGCGAACTGCCGGCGCCGCACGGCCCGCTGCTCGCCTGGCTGGAGGCGCAGTTGCATGAACACGGGCCACTGGCCTGGGGCGCGCTGCGCGACGAACTGCAGGGCCACGACGCCGCCGAGCTGGCGCTGCGCCTGATGGCCGACCCCACCGCGTCCAGCGCGGCGGCGGGCGAAGGCCCGGGCGATACCGCCGGCGAGTTGCGCGATCTGCTGAACCGCATGCTGGTCGATCGCATCAAGGAACAGGAAACGCTGGCCATTGCCGCCGCCGCCAGCGACCCGGCTGCCCTGGCCCGCTACCGCGAACTGCATGCCCGGCGCCTGCAACTGGAACTGGCAAGCCGCCCGGCGCCCTGAACCGCCCGCAACGCCTGCGGGAGGGTGCCGGGAACGCATGGATTTGCCGCAACCACCACGATCCCCTGGAAACAGGCGATTTTGCGGCTATACTACTCGGTTGTTTCGGCAAGAGCGACAGCAGCACCTCCGGGCCAGGCCAAGCGTTGACAAGATCTCAACCGGCCACCTTACCGCAAGGACTGCATCCCAAATGTTCGCCCTCCCATCTTGCCTTGGGGAATGACCTTCCCTGCCTTGCCTATTAGGGCCGCTGCGCCAGCGACCTCAAAGGCCCAAGTTCTGTTCGCCTGTTTTTTTTGATGTCCTGAGGTTTTCGCATGCCCGCTCAAAAATCTGCCAAGCCCGTTCAGTCTCCGCCGAAGTCCGATAAGAAAGCCAAAGCCGTGCCCGCATCCAAGCCACCCGTTCCCAAAACAAAAGCCCAACAATTGAAAGAGGCGGCGGACGCCCTTCTCAATGCCGGCGCGGCCGTCAAGAAAAAACCGGGCCGCCCACCGAAAGCGGCAGCGGCAGAATCCAGCGCACCAGCCAAAACCGGAGCTAAACGTGGGCGCAAACCCAAGGCGGCAGCAGAATCGTCGGGCGACGATCTGGACATGTCGGACATCGAAGCTGATCTGGTAGGCGAACCCGCGGCGGCGACCTCGGCAACGGGCGAGAAGGTCAAGCCCCTGCGCATGAAGATCAGCAAGGCGAAAGAGCGCGCCTTGATGAAGGAATTCGGCCTGGACGAAACCGTCCTGTCGGAAGAAGACATTGCGAAACGCCGCCAGCGCCTCAAGGCGCTGATTACCCTGGGCAAGACCCGGGGCTACCTCACGCACGGCGAAATTTCCGACCACCTGCCCGACAAGCTGGTCGATGCCGAGACGCTGGAAGTCGTGATTTCCATGCTGAACGACATGGGCGTGGCCGTGTATGAACAGACACCGGACGCCGAGACCCTGTTGCTCAACAACAATGTGTCCACCGCGGCTACCGCGGAAGAAGCCGAGGAAGAAGCCGAAGCCGCCCTGTCCACCGTGGACAGCGAATTCGGCCGCACCACCGACCCGGTACGCATGTACATGCGCGAGATGGGCACGGTCGAGTTGCTCACCCGCGAGGGCGAGATCGAGATTGCCAAGCGCATCGAAGGCGGCCTGATGGCCATGATGGAGGCAATCTCCGCATCGCCCGCCACCATTGCCGAAATCCTGCGTCTGGGCGAGGAAATCCGCGAAGGCAAGGTGGTCATCACCACCATCGTCGACGGTTTCTCCAACCCCAACGAGGCCGACGACTATGTGGCCGAAGAGGACTTCGACGAGTTCGACGAAGCCGACGATGACGACGGCAAGGGCGGCTCCAAGGCCCTGACCAAGAAGCTGGAAGAGCTCAAGAAGCAGGCGCTGGAACGCTTCGACCGCCTGCGCGAGCTGTTCGAAAAAGTGCACAAGGTGTACGACAAGGAAGGCTACGGCACGCCCAACTACACCAAGGCCCAGAAAGCCCTGAGCGAAGAGCTGATGTCCATCCGCTTCACCGCCAAGGCCATTGAAAAGCTGTGCGACATGGTGCGCGGCCAGGTGGACGACGTGCGCAAGAAGGAGCGTGAGCTGCGTCGCATCATTGTCGACAAATGCGGCTACCCCCAGGAACAGTTCATCGCCGACTTCAGCGGCCGCGACAAGAACGGCAACAAGGTTGCCTCGCAGTTGCTCAACCTCAAGTGGATCGAGAAGCAGGCAGCGGCTGGCAAGCCGTGGAGCGCGGTCATGGGCCGCAATATTCCGCCGGTGCAGGACCTGCAGCAAAAGCTGACCGACCTGCAATCGCGCGTGGTGGTGCCACTGGACCAGCTCAAGGACATCAACAAGCTGATGAATGCGGGCGAGTACGCATCCCGTGCGGCCAAGAAGGAAATGATCGAGGCCAACCTGCGCCTAGTGATTTCCATCGCCAAGAAGTACACCAACCGTGGCCTGCAGTTCCTCGATCTGATCCAGGAAGGCAACATCGGCTTGATGAAGGCCGTGGACAAGTTCGAATACCGCCGCGGCTACAAATTCTCGACCTACGCCACGTGGTGGATCCGCCAAGCCATCACCCGCTCCATTGCGGACCAGGCGCGCACCATCCGCATTCCGGTGCACATGATCGAGACCATCAACAAGATGAACCGCATCAGCCGTCAGCACCTGCAGGAGTTCGGCTTTGAGCCCGATGCCTCCGTGCTGGCCGAGCGCATGGAAATTCCGGAAGACAAGATCCGCAAGATCATGAAGATCGCCAAGGAGCCGATCTCCATGGAAACACCCATCGGCGACGATGACGACAGCCACCTGGGCGATTTCATCGAGGACGGTGCCAACACCGCCCCCATGGAAGCCGCCATGCAGGCCGGTCTGCGTGATGTGGTCAAGGACATCCTGGACAGCTTGACGCCGCGCGAAGCCAAGGTGCTGCGCATGCGTTTCGGCATCGAGATGACCAGCGACCACACCCTGGAAGAAGTGGGCAAGCAGTTTGACGTGACGCGCGAACGCATCCGCCAGATCGAGGCCAAGGCGCTGCGCAAGCTCAAGCACCCCAGCCGCTCGGACAAGCTGCGCAGTTTCACCGACAACCTGTAACGGCATCGCCCCATGGCGGACGACCATACCTACACGCTGGCGGGGGTCATGGGTTGGCCGGTGGCGCACTCGCGCTCGCCGGTCATCCACAACCACTGGATTCGGCAGCTCGGGCTGCGCGGGGCGTATGTGTTGCTGCCGGTGCAGCCGGCACGGCTCGAGACCGCCTTGCGCGGCCTGCCGGCGCTGGGTTTTGCCGGGTGCAACCTGACCATTCCGCACAAGGTAACCGCACTGCCGCTGGTGGACCGGGTGGAGCCATTGGCCCAGCGCATTGGCGCCATCAATACCATCGTGGTGGAGCCGGACGGGTCTCTGACCGGCCGCAACACCGACGGCTTTGGCTATATCCAGAGCCTGCGCGATGCCCAGCCCGACTGGCGGGCCGACGCGGGCCCCATCACCGTCGTGGGCGCTGGCGGCGCAGCGCGGGCCGTGATCGTCAGCCTGATGGCACACGGTGCGCGCGACATTCGCCTGACCAACCGCAGCGGGTCCAAGGCGCACGACATGGCGCAGGAATTTGGCCCCCCCGTGCACGCCGTGCCCTGGGAAGACCGGCATGAGGCGCTGGTCGATGTGGCGCTGCTGGTCAACACCACGAACCAGGGCATGCAGGGTGAGGCCGCACTGGACCTGGCGTTGGACCGGCTCCCCACCCACGCGCTGGTGTCCGACATCATCTATGTCCCCATGGAAACGCCCTTGCTGGCCGCCGCGCGCCAACGGGGCAACGCCACGGTCAACGGCCTGGGCATGCTGCTCAACCAGGCGCGCCCTGCATTCGAAGCCTGGTTTGGCGTGTTGCCCGAAATCACGCCTGCACTGCTATCTGAAGTCCAGGCCACGTTCTAACCCGCCTGTTTTCAGTCCGCATCAGCTATGAATCTTGTAGCAGGCAGAAAACTGCGATATAGTTTCAGTTGATTTAATATGTCGTGCAATAAAGGCAGCCACCGCGGCTG
>JBAQKO010000045.1:0-4991 GCA_049301075.1 Rhodoferax sp. | reverse complement strand
GTGCACGCCGTGCCCCGTGGTGTCGCGAAAGGCGTGGGCCGTGAAGGCGCCAAAAGCCGTCTGGATGGCGCGTTCGCCCATTTTCTCGATCAGCGATTCCACCCGGCTGCGGTGTTCGATCAGGTCGGCAATGGTGCCAATCTTCAGGCCATGTTCGGCCGCGAACAGCTGCAGATCGGGCAGACGGGCCATGGTGCCATCGTCTTTCATGATCTCGCAGATGACGGCGGCAGGCGAGCAGCCCGCCATGGTGGCCAGGTCGCAGCCGGCTTCGGTGTGGCCGGCGCGCATGAGCACACCGCCGGCAACGGCCTGCAGCGGGAAAATGTGGCCGGGTTGCACCAGATCGCTGGCTACGGCGTCCTTGGCCACGGCGGCCTGCACCGTGCGGGCACGGTCGGCGGCCGAGATGCCGGTGGTGACGCCTTCGGCTGCTTCGATCGATACGGTGAAGGCCGTGCCTTTCTTGTCGCCGTTGCGCACCGTCATGGGGGGCAACTGCAGCCGCTCGCAGCGCTCGCGGGTGAGGGTCAGGCAGATCAGGCCCCGGCCGAAGCGGGCCATGAAGTTGATGGCATCGGCGGTCACGTGGTCGGCGGCCAGAACCAGGTCGCCTTCGTTCTCGCGGTCTTCCTCGTCCACCAGAATCACGATGCGCCCGGCGCGCATGTCGGCCACGATGTCTTCAACAGGGGAAATGGGCACAGGTTTCAGGGGATTCATGGTGTCAGTTTCAAGGCAGGGAAAACCCGTTATTGTCCCAGATGGGAGCGGACCACGCAGAGAAGCCCTTTTCCATGGGCGGGTGCCCGCTTGGGCACCCGTTCAGGCGCTTAGTCGGGCAGGGCAATCTTCTGGTCGGCGCTGAACTGGTAGTCCTTGAAGATGTGCTCGGCGCTCAGCGTCTGGTAGCTGCCATCGGCTGCCTTGCGGGTGGTGTCTTTCAGGCGGTAGGTCAGGCTGCCGCAGGTCCAGCAGTTGTAGTTGCGCATGTGGGTGCACAGGCAGGTCTTGTCCATGACCGAGATGTTCTTGCCATCGGGGTGCAGCGCAAGTTGCTGGTTGTAGGCCGTGATGTAGGCGCAGTTGCCGGTGCCGTCGAGCAGGTAGCCATAGGCCTCGCAGTTGGGGCGGATGCCCGAGCCGATGGCCGGCGTGCTGCGCAGCATGCGCATGGGGTAGCCAGTGGGCGAAATGGTGTTGACGATGATGTCTTCTTCGCTGGCCTTGAAGTATTCCTGCTTGACCTTGGCAGGCAGGCCACACTCGTTGGCGACGGTGAAGCGGGTGGCTACCTGGATAGCGGCGGCGCCATGCTCCAGGAACGACGTGGCGTCGCTGCCGGTGAAGATGCCGCCGGCGGCAATCAGGGGAATATCGAGCTGCTCGGCTTTCAGGTACGCGGCAACCTCGGCCACGATGGTGGCCAGGTCGTATTGGGCCCAGTCCATGCCAAAACCCAGGTGACCGCCCGCCAGCGGGCCCTCAATCACCACAAAGTCGGGCAGCCGGTCCAGGCGCGCCGTCTTGCGCAGGAACAGCTGCAGCGCGCGCACCGACGACACGATGATGCCCAGCTTGGCATCGCGAAAGCGCGGGTGGTCCGCCATGAGACCGAACGAGCCCAGGTGCAGGCCGGCGCTCAGGGTGATGCCGTCGATGCCGGCGTCGAGGGCCGAGTTCAGGCGCACCTGCAGCGTTTCGCGTGCGGCGTTCATGGTCAGCTTTTCCATGATGTTGACAAACACCATGCCCTCACCGCGCTTGGCTTCCATGGTCTTGCCCACGTGCAGGCGGGTGGCTTCGGCCAGATGGCCGAGGTCAAACTGGATGATGCTCTTGTCGGAGTTGTTGATGTTGGCTTTGTAAAACTTGGTTTTACCCTTGACGAATTCCGTGTCAAAGCGCCGGTCTGACACGTCATGGATCAGTGCGTCTGAAATGTGCCCAATGCCACCCAGGCGCGCGGCCTCCAGCGCCAGTTCGGCGGTGGAAATGTCAACACCCATTCCGCCAATCACGATCGGCACCAGCTCTTTTTTGCCGAACTTCAGGCGGAAATCATCTACTCGTTTCATCGTTGTCCTTGTCTATATGTAAGTAGGGGGGCAATGGGGTATCAGACGGGCACGGGCGGGTTGTTGCCGAGCATGCGCTCGACGTAGCGTGCAATCAGGTCAATTTCCAGGTTCACGCGCGAGCCGACCTTGAGGGTGCCCAGGGCCGTATTTTCGACGGTATGCGGAATGAGGTTGATGCTGGCCTCGCAACCGTTGGCCACGTCGGCAATGCGGTTGACGGTGAGGCTCACGCCGTTGATGGTGATGGAACCTTTGTATGCCAGGTATTTTGCCAGCGACGGGGGCGCCAGCACGCGCAGTTCCCAGCTCTCGCCCACCTGGGCAAAGTGGATGACCTGGCCGATGCCGTCCACATGACCGGAAACCAGGTGGCCACCCAGACGGTCATTGGCACGCAGGGCTTTTTCCAGGTTGACGGTGCCTGTGGCATCAAGCCCGGCGGTTTTGGCGAGCGATTCGGCGGAGATGTCGATGGTGAACTGGCGGTGTGCCGTGTCCAGCGTGGTGACGGTCATGCAGGCGCCGTTGAGCGCAATGCTGTCGCCCAGACCGACGTCGTCCAGGTAGCCGACCGGGCACTCCAGGGTGAGGCGCTTGCCGTGGGTGGGCGCGTCGCCCAGGGCGTGAACGGCCACAATGCGGCCCACACCGGTGATGATTCCAGTAAACATCCCCGCATTTTCGCAGGGATTGGGCCGCTACCCGGCCCTGACACAAAAACTTCTTGGCTAAAAACGCTCCCGGCCGGCCACGCGCGCCCTGATCCGCAGGTCGGGGCCGACCCTTTCAGCCGATTGGAAGTCCAGTTGCAAGGCTTGTGTCAGCTCGCTCAGGGGACCAAAAAGTGCCATATCGCGGCCCTGTCCGAGGAGTTTGGGGGCCAGGTAGACCAGCAATTCGTCCACCAGGCCCGCCCGGATCAGCGCGCCGTTGAGCCGGTGGCCGGCTTCCACATGCAGTTCGTTGATTTCCCGCTTTCCCAGGTCCAGCAGCATGGCCGCCAGATCGACCTGACCGGTGGGCGTGCCGTTGTTGTCCATGCCCGGCAGATAAACAACCGTGGCACCCCGGGCTTCCAGGGCCTGTTTTTTGGCATCATTTTGGCGTGCAGCGTAGATGAATACTGCGCGGCCAGCTATGAAAAGAGGAGCATCTGCGGGGGTTTGCAGGTTGCTGTCCACCACCACCACGTGGGGTTGGCGGGGTGTTTCGACCCATCGCACGTCCAGCCGGGGGCGGTCGGCCAGCACGGTGCCAATGCCGGTGAGCACGGCGCAGGCCCGGGCACGCCAGGCATGGCCGTCGGCGCGGGCTTCGGGCGCGGTGATCCACTGGCTGTTGCCGTTGTCCAGGGCGGTTTTCCCGTCCAGCGAAGCGGCCACTTTCATGCGCACCCAGGGGGTTTTGCGGATCATGCGGCTGAAAAAGCCGATGTTGAGCTCGCGGGACGCAAGGGCCAGCGGGTCATCCGGGGGCAGAACCTCAACCTCCACGCCCGCAGCCCGCAGTCGAGCAAAACCCTGTCCGCCCACCAGCGGGTTGGGGTCGGTGTTGGTGGCCACCACTTTTTTGATGCCTGCGGCAATGAGGGCGTCGCAGCAGGGCCCGGTGCGGCCCTGGTGGGAGCAGGGTTCCAGTGTGACGTAGGCGGTGGCCCCTGCGACAGTGTGCCCCTGGGCCTGGGCGTCCCGCAAGGCCATGATTTCGGCATGGGGGCCGCCGGCGCGCTGGGTGTGGCCTTGGCCGAGCGTGCGTCCGTCAGGCGATACCACGATGCACCCCACGCGGGGGTTGGGAGACGTGATGTTGACCGACTGCGCCGCCAGGCGCAACGGTGTTTCAAGCAGGGAAGGTGTCACGGCTATCGCCAGCACCCGGCAACGGTGTCGGCCGACGCTCCGGCCACGGTGATGCCTTTGGCGCCGGTTTGTGTCAGGGTGAACCCGCCACAGCTGTCACTCGCCATGGCGGTGCCGGCGATGGGGCGCATGATCAGCGTGAAGGTGCTCTGGTCGGCGGAACTGGCATTGGTGCCGGTGTTCGATATCTCGTACAGCTGGGTGCCTTCAGACGGTGCCCGCATCAGGTTGGCCGGCATGCTCACCCAGATGGTGTTGGCGCCTGTTCGGTCGGCATCGTAGCGGTCATTGGCCGAGTAGAAGCGCTGCATGTATTGGGCTGCCTGCATCAGCTGGGCCCTGGCCGCAGCACGGTGTCCCTTGGCCACGTAGGAGCGGTAGGACGGCAGGGCAATGCTGGCGAGTATGCCCACGATGGCAACCACGATCATGAGCTCGATCAGGGTAAAGCCCGCCAGGCGGCGAAAAGAGGCAGTGGTTTTATTTTTCATACATGCGCATTTTCATAGGAGATCGCCGTCGCTTCAGTTGGCGCGCGGGAAAATTTGTCGCCACGACCGGTTGACGGTCGATCCGGCGCAGGTACCAGGGTGGGCGGCGCGGTAGGAGGCGTCCGCACACGTTCCACCTCCGGTAGGACATTTCAGCGGATTGGCTGCGGCATAGACCGGGTCGGTGCAATCCGGCTCCGAGCCACCACCGGCACGAATCTTGATGTGGCCAGAAGAGTCCTGAATATCCCGCAGGCCGGTATCGGCGCCCTTGGAATCCAGAATCTGGAGGATCACATCCATACCATCGGCCAGTGATGAATAGGCGCAGACATTGGCATCGTTGGCGTCGATTTTTCCATCGGCGTTGGTGTCCAGTGTGCCGCCGGTCCGGCATGCCGCCGTCAGTGGGTTGACGTACAGGCTCAATGCGTTGCTGGAGGTGGAAACGCAATTGGAGGTACTGGCTTGTGGGGCAACCGTATCGATCTTGACAACGTCACCCACGATCTGCACCGGGTAGATGACCCGCTGGCCGGCATTCACATCCAGGCTCATCT
>JBAQKO010000044.1:0-2398 GCA_049301075.1 Rhodoferax sp. | reverse complement strand
GCGCCGCGCGCTCGAACCCGCCCTCTTCCACGATGGCGGCCAGGCATTCCAGGGCATCGGCGTCAAATGTTCGCATGGCTACATTATTAGCAAAACTAATGTTTTAACAAACTCTGTAATTCAGCTTTTACTGCCGCGCCAATTCCACGACACTCTGCCCCATGAAAATCCTAGTTTTGGGCGCAGGCATCATTGGCATCAGCACGGCGTGGCATCTGGCCGAGCGCGGGCACGAGGTCACGGTCGTGGACCGCCAGGCCGACGCGGCGCTGGAAACCAGCTTTGCCAACGCGGCACAGATTTCGGTGAGCTACTGCGAACCCTGGGCCAACCGCGACGCGCCGCTGAAGGCGCTCAAGTGGATGTTCAGCAAGGAAGCACCCCTGCTGTTTCGCCCCCAGTTGCCGCTGGGCGAGGGCTGGCAGCAATGGCGCTGGGGCCTGCAGTTTCTGGCCAACTGCAACGACGGCGCGTTCGAACGCAACGTGCAGCAGCTGGTGGCCCTGGGCGCCTACAGCCACACGGCGCTCAAGGAGGTGGTGGCGCGCACCGGCATTGCCTACCAGCGTCTGGAGCGCGGCATTGCGCACTACTACACCGACCAGAAAGCCTTCGACACCGCGGGCGACGCCGCAGCACTGATGCGCAAATACGGCGTGAACCGCCAGGTGGTGAGCCGCGACGAGCTGCTGCGCATCGAACCCGCCTTCCGCCCGTTTGCCGAGCACATTGTCGGCGGCACCTTCACCCCCAGCGACGAATCCGGTGACGCCCGCGTGTTCACCCAGGAACTGGCCCGGCGCTGTGCCGAGCGCGGCGTGCAGTTCCTCTACAACCATGCCATTGAGCGGCTGGAGGTGGTGGCGGGCGCTATCAAATCCGTAGCTGTCCGCGCAATACCGACGGAGGCTGGAGGCCAAAATGATGCCTCGGCCACGCGCCTGCTGCGGGCCGACCAGGTCGTGGTGGCCTGCGGCTCCTACACCGCGCCGCTGCTGCGCACCGTGGGCGTGGACCTGCCCATCTACCCTGGCAAGGGCTACAGCGCCACCTTCCAAATTCTCAAACCCGAGCAGGCACCGCAGGTCAGCCTGCTCGATGACTCGGTGAAGTGCGCCATGAGCCGCCTGGGCGACACGCTGCGCATTGCCGGCACCATCGAGGTCGGAGGCTACGACTTGTCGCTGGATACGCCGCTGGCCCAGGCCCGCTGCGCCATGCTGGCGCGCCGGGTGGAAGAGGTGTTTCCGGGCGTGTGCGACACCCGCAGTGTCGCGCAGGGCGGCACCCCCAACTTCTGGACTGGCCTGCGCCCGGCTACGCCCACCAACATTCCGTACATCGGCAAGACCCCGGTGGCCGGCCTGTGGGTCAACGCCGGCCACGGCACGCTGGGCTGGACCCACGGCGCGGGCTCCGGCAAAGCCCTGGCCGAGCTGGTCAGCGGACACCGGCCGGCCATGGCCTTCGGTTTTTACGGGGTGTAAACACCCGCACCCGCCGCACCGGGGCCAACCCGGTTGCCCGAACAGGTATGCTCGGCGCAAACCATCGCAGGGATGGTTTCTTTTTGTGCCACTGCGGATCGGTCCGCGGGGCTGGCGGAGTACCTTTTTGACCGGAATTTCCGCGGCGCGTCCGCACACCTTTTTCTCCGCCCTGTTGCTGTCCCTGCTTGCCCTGTTTGGTGCCCCCGGCGCGCAGGCGCAGGAGACGCACGCCGCAGCGGCCTACGGCGTGCGCTACACCTGCGCACCGGACCAACTGGAGCCGCTGCGCGCGGCCATGGCGCATTACCTGCTGCAGCTCGGCATTCCCGCCCGCCTGGTCACGGTCAGCGTCGACCGGCCCCGCGGGCAGATCACCTACGCGCTGGCCGGCCCCGGCGAGAACACCGGCACCCTGTACCTGGCCTGGCGCCCCGAGCTGGCGATCCAGGACGAGGAGGTGCAGGTCCCCATCAGCGACCAGGAGACGCGTCCGCTGAAAACCGTGTCGCGCAAGGAAATCCTGCTGGCCCTGCTGCACCCGGGGCGCCTGACCGAATTCAAGGGCGAGGCCTGTGAGGTGCAGGCCCTGATCGACCATGTGGGCGTGCGCCAGACGACCGTGATGTGGGCCGAAGTCCTGCACTGGGGCTGGCCCGACGGCGACGCCGCCGAATGGAACACCCGCTACTGGCACCAGGGAACGCCCCTGCCGGAGGTGGCTTTGCACGATGCCCTGAACGACCTGTTTTTCCAGCAGGACAAATACAGCATCGGCTGCTACACCGCCACCAAGATCGTGTTCGCCCAGGGTACGCTGGACTACTACCGCCGCGTCAAGCAAGACCCCCAGATGGCGCGCCGCGTGGCCGAACGCCTGCTGTCCGACCGGGAACCCCTGGTGGACGTGG
>JBAQKO010000043.1:0-26411 GCA_049301075.1 Rhodoferax sp. | reverse complement strand
GCGGGGGTAGACGCTGGTCTGTGTGAGCGTGCCGCGAAACAGCTCTTCCATGGCCAGCAGCCGGTTCTGGACATCCAGAAACAGCACGGCAAACACCTCGTGCCCGCGCACGGCCAGGTGCAGCTTCAGGTAGTGCCGGATGGTGTCGGGGTTGGCAAACACGGTGCGTTCCTGCAGCTGCTGGGCCATGGCGCGCCGGGCCAGTTCGAGCACCGCCACCAGCTCGGCGCGCTTGGCCGGCCCCAGGCCCTTGACGCGCTTCAAGTCGTCGGCGGTGGCGTGCAGCAGGCCGGACAGGCCGTCAAAGCCGCCGTCCGGGCTGCCGGGGAGGTGATTTTTTTTGAGGTGCAGCAGCTCGTCGGCCATCTGCAGCACGCCTTTGCCCGCAATGCCGGTGCGCAGCAGCAAGGCCAGCAGTTCGGCGTCGCTCAGGGCCGCTGCACCGCGCGCCAGCAGCTTTTCGCGCGGGCGGGCGTCGGGGGGCAGGTCTTTGAGGGGCATGGCAGGCGGGACGGCAGGGGCGTGCGCAGGTTTCTACAATAGAGGCAGTTTAAAGGGACTTATATGACCGCCACGCCACCTACCGTCCAACCCGACTCTTTCCTGACGCTGCATTACCGCCTGAGCGGCCCTGCCGGGGAGGTGATCAACACCTTTGAAGGCAAGCCTTCCACGCTGACCCTCGGCACGGGTGAACTGTCACCCGCCCTGGACGCCTGCCTGCTGGGCCTGCAGGAGGGCGCGCGCCAGGTGTTCGAGCTGCCCGCCGGTGCCGCCTTTGGGGAACGCAACCCCGACATGCAGCAGTGGCTGGCGCGCTCGGTGCTCAATGACCTGGGCGATCCCGACGAGGAGTACCAGGTGGGCGAGGCGGTGCAGTTCCCCACGCCCGACGGTCAGGGCCAGTTTGCCGGCGTGGTGGTGCAGGTGCTGGAAGGCAAGGGCGTGCTATTTGACTTCAACCACCCGCTGGCCGGCCAGCCGGTGACGTTTGAAGTGCAGGTGATTGGCATCCTATGACCACCACGCAGGAAATCCTGCTGGCCGAGCCGCGCGGCTTTTGCGCCGGGGTGGACCGGGCCATTGAAATCGTGGAACGGGCGCTGCAGAAATTCGGCCGGCCCATCTACGTGCGCCACGAGATCGTGCACAACACCTATGTGGTGAACGACCTCAAAGCCAAGGGCGCCATTTTCATTGAAGACCTCAACGAAGTGCCGCCCGGCGCCACGCTGGTGTTCTCGGCGCACGGGGTGAGCCTGGCCATCCAGCAAGAGGCCCAGCGGCGCGGCTTCCAGATTTTTGACGCCACCTGCCCGCTGGTGAGCAAGGTCCACGTGGAAGTGGCCAAGCTGCACAAGGAGGGCTTTGAGTTCATCATGATCGGCCACAAGGGGCACCCGGAGGTGGAAGGCACCATGGGGCAGCTGGAGAGCGGCATCCACCTGGTGGAAGACGTGGCCGATGTGGCACGCATCCAGCCGCGCCAGACCGACAAGCTGGCGCTGGTCACCCAGACCACGCTGAGCGTGGACGACGCCGCCGACATTGCGGCGGCGGTGCGCGCGCGCTTTCCCAATGTGCAGGCGCCCAAGCAGCAGGACATTTGCTACGCCACGCAGAACCGCCAGGACGCCATCAAGATCCTGTCGCCGCAGGTGGACATGATGATCGTGGTGGGCAGCCCCACCAGTTCCAACAGCAACCGCCTGGCCGAGCTCGCGCGCAAGCTGGGTGTGACCAGCTACATGGTGGACAACGCTTCCGAGCTGCAAACCCAGTGGTTCGAGGGCAAGAGCTGCGTCGGCCTGACGGCGGGGGCCTCGGCGCCCGAGATTCTGGTGCGCCAGGTGATTGACCGCATCCGGGAACTGGGCGCGGTGTCGGTGCGCAAGATGGATGGCATAGAGGAGACGGTGAAGTTTCCGCTGCCCAAGGGCCTCAAGCTCGACATCTGAGGGTGTGGATGCTTGCTATCGTTTGTATAGCTGTTTGCGCAATAAAATAGAGGGCTAGAGCCCAATTTGATATAGAAATACGAGAATGCCATGCTAGATATCACCCTGCTGCGCAAAGACCTGGATTCGGTCGTCGCCCGCCTGGAAACCCGCAAGCAGCCGCAGGCGTTTCTGGATGTGGACGCGTTCACCGCGCTGGAAGCCGAACGCAAGACGCTGCAGATGCGCACCGAGGAGCTGCAAAGCAAACGCAACACGCTGTCCAAGCAGATCGGCATGCTGAAAGCCAAAGGCACGCCGGCCGAGGTCGATGCCGTCATGGCCGAAGTGGCCGGCCTGAAGACCGAGCTGGAAACGTCTGCCACCCGCCTGGACGTGATCCAGCTTGAGATGCAGACCCTGCTACTGGCCGTACCCAACCTGCCGCACGACAGCGTTCCGCGCGGCGCGGATGAAGCCGGCAACGTGGAAGTGCGCCGCTGGGGTACGCCCACCACCATGGACTTTGACATCAAGGACCACGTGGACATCGGCACGCCGTTGGGGCTGGATTTTGAGATGGGCGTCAAGCTCTCCGGTTCGCGTTTCACGGTGATGAAGGGGCCGGTGGCCCGCCTGCACCGCGCTTTAAGCCAGTTCATGCTGGACGTGCAGACCCAGGAGCACGGCTACACCGAGTGCTATGTGCCTTACGCCGTCAACGGCGAGTCACTCAGGGGCACCGGCCAGTTGCCCAAGTTCGAGGGCGACCTGTTTGCCGCCAAGAAGGGCGGCCAGGAGGGCGAGGCCCAGCCGGACCACACCGCGCTGTACCTGATTCCCACCAGCGAAGTACCGTTGACCAACTTCGTGCGCGACGTGGTCATGCCCGAAGCCGATCTGCCCATCAAACTGACCGCCCACACCCCGTGCTTCCGCTCCGAAGCCGGCAGTGCCGGACGCGACACCCGCGGCCTGATCCGCCAGCACCAGTTCGACAAGGTGGAAATGGTGCAGATCGTGCACCCGGAGAAGAGCTACGAGGCGCTGGAAACCATGGTGACCCATGCCGAGGCCATTCTGCAAAAGCTGGGTCTGCCGTACCGCGTGATGAGCCTGTGCACCGGCGACATGGGCTTTGGCGCCAGCAAGACCTATGACCTGGAAGTGTGGCTGCCAGCGCAGAACACCTACCGCGAGATCAGCTCGGTCTCCAACTGCGAGGCCTTCCAGGCCCGCCGCTTGCAGGCCCGCTACAAGAATGCCCAGGGCAAGAACGAACTGGTGCACACGCTGAACGGCTCCGGTCTGGCCGTGGGCCGCACCCTGGTGGCCGTGCTGGAGAACTACCAGAACGCCGACGGTTCCGTCACCATTCCCGAAGCCTTGCGCCCGTATCTGGGTGGCATGGTGACCTTGCGACCCTGATAGAATACGCGCTTCGTCCAATCGAAGCGGTTTCAGGAGAGATGGCAGAGTGGTCGAATGTACTTGACTCGAAATCAAGCGTACCGCAAGGTACCGTGGGTTCGAATCCCACTCTCTCCGCCACTGATAACGGTCTGTTGCTACTTAAAACATAGCAACAGACCGTTTTCTTTTGTGCAAAGAATTTTTATTGCGCCAAAACCCCTCAACTTGGCTTTATCAGCAGCTCCATAGTCTGGCGCAGAAGCGTCAGTGTGGCCTGTTGCGTGAGGGGGTGCCGCAGACCATCACAACGAGCCATCGCCTGGTTGCTGAATAGAGGCGAACACACCATCGCGATCCTCGGCACCACCAGCACCACACACCTGCTGGAGAACCTGGCCGCGGTAGATGTAAAGGTCAGTCCTGCTGCTTGTAAATTTTCTTGAGCAGCTGCACCAGTGTCTTGCGCTCGGCGGCACTCAGGCGGCTGGTGGCGTCCATCTCCAGATGGTGCACGGTCTTCTCGGCCCCCTGCATCATGGTCAAGCCCTCGGGTGTGATGTGCAGTCCCATCGCCCGGCCATCATGCGGATGGGGGCGGCGCACGATCAGGTTGCGCTTCTCCAACACGTTGACCATGCTGACCAAGTTGGGGGCCAGAATGTTGAGCTGGCTGCACAGCTGGCGCGAAGTGATGCCGGGGTTGTGGGTGATGAGAGACAGCACCGAGAAGTCCGCGATGCGCAGGTCATACACCGCCATGCGTTTCATGAATTTCTCAATCACGACCAAGGCCGCACGTCGGGCGTTGTAGCCGACCAGCGCTTCCAGGTAGCTGGTGTCGACGGTGTCGACGTATGGAGTCTCGTTCTTGGCGTCCATCAATGTCATCAGGTCAAAAAGAGACGAAGGATACGCATTTTGTAGAGGCGAACCTTGATGATGGCCAAACGCAGGTCAAATTCAGGCAGCACCCAAGGGTGCGGGGCTGGTAGTGGTTCATGCCACGACCGGCTTGCGTGCCGCTCCTAAATAGGTATCGATCACGCGTGAATCGCTCGCCAAATCTTCGGCTGGACCGTGCAGCGCCATGTCGCCCATTTCCAGCACATACCCATAGTCCGCAGTTTCCAGCGCGGCACGGGCGTTTTGCTCCACCAAGAGCGTGGTCACGCCGGTCCGGCGCAGGGTGTCAATGGTGTGAAAGATCTCGCGCACCACCAGCGGCGCCAAGCCCAGGCTGGGCTCATCCAGCATGAGCAGGGTCGGGCGTGACATCATGGCGCGGCCCACGGCCAGCATCTGGCGTTCACCACCCGACAGCGTGCCGGCGGCCTGGGTGCGCCGCTCCTTCAGTCGGGGAAAGAGCTGGTACACCACATCCATCTGTTCGCGCCAGCCCTTGTTGCCCAGGCGCACCTGGCGGAAGGCGCCCAGGATCAGGTTGTCCTCCACCGGCATGGTGCCAAACAGCTCGCGCTTTTCTGGCACCAGCGCAATGCCCAGCATCACCCGTTCTTCCAGCGACAGCGCGCTGATGGACTGGCCATTAAATTCGATCGTGCCCTGCGCGGGCAACACACCCATCAGTGCATTGAGCAAGGTGGACTTGCCCGCGCCGTTGGGGCCTATGACGGTGATCACGCTGCCTTGCGGCGCCTGCAGGTCGATGCCATGCAGCACCTCGGCACGACCGTAGCCGGCGCGCAGGCCTTTGACGTTGAGAAGAGTTTGGGCTTGTGGCTGGCTCATGGTCGGTCTTTCGGTTCAGTGCTAGACGCCGAGGTAGGCGGCGCGGACCTTGGGGCTTTGCTGCACTTCCTGCGGTGTGCCTTCCATCAACTTGGTGCCGAACTCCATGACCACGATGTGGTCCGTCACATCCATCACCAGGTCCATGTCGTGCTCCACCAGCAAGATGCTCATACCTTCGCTGCGCAACTGGCGCAGCACGGCGGCCAGCGCCTGTTTCTCCTTGTGGCGCAGGCCAGCGGCCGGTTCGTCCAGCAGCAGCAGGGCCGGGTCGCTGCACAGGGCACGCGCAATCTCCAGCAGGCGCTGCGGCCCCATGGCCAGGTTGCCAGCCAGCTCATGCATGGCGTGGCCCATGCCAATGCGCTCCAGCTGCCGGGCGGCTTCGCGCATCAGGCTCTGCTCTTCCGCGCGGTCCAGGCGCAGCATGGACGACACAGCGCCTTTCTTGCCGCGCAGCTGGGCACCCAGCGCCACGTTTTCCAGCACGGTCAGCTCGGGGATCATCTTGACGTGCTGGAAGGTGCGGCTCACCCCCCGGCGCGCAATCTCCCGCGAAGGCAACCCACTGACCTTGCGGCCGCAAAATTCCACTGCGCCTGTGGTCAGGCCCAGCACGCCGGTGATCAGATTGAAGGTGGTGGACTTGCCGGCGCCGTTCGGTCCGATCAGACCGACGATTTGTCCGGCCTTGATCGAGAAGGTGATGTCGTTCACCGCCGTCAACCCGCCAAACTGCTTGCGGATGGCTTTGACGTCCAACACCGTGTCGCCTACCGCGGGCTTGGCCCGCTCGGGCAGCGGTGCCGCGTTGTGCCAATCAATCACGCGCTGGGGTTTGGGCAGACAGCGCCCCACCAGCGACCACACACCGTCGGGCAGGTACTTCAGTACCAGCACCAGCACGATGCCAAACACAATCACTTCGTAGCTGCCACTGGTGCCCAGCAGCTTGGGCAGCAGCACCTGCAACTCGTCTTCGAGCAGCTTGGTCATCACTGCACCGCTGATGGCGCCCCACACAAAGCCGGCACCGCCCAGCACGGCCATGAACAGGTATTCAATGCCAAACTTCAGGCTGAAAGGAGACGGGTTGACCGTGTGCTGAAAGTGCGCAAACAGCCAGCCAGAAATGCTGGCAAACAGCGCCGCAATCAGGAAGATACCGACCTTGTGGCGCAGCGTGTCCACGCCCATGGCCTCGGCCATCAGCGTGCTGGCGCGCATGGCACGGATGGCACGGCCCGTGCGCGAGTCCAGCAGATTGAGCAACGCAAAGGCACCGAACAACACCAGACCCCAGGCCAGCACAAAGAAGCTGCGGCCCTGGCTGATGTCCCAGCCCAACAGCATGATGGAGGGCACACCCAGAATGCCGTCGTACTTGCCCAGGCCGTCCAGGTTGCCCATCAGGTAGTACAGCGACAGACCCCAGGCAATGGTGGCCAGCGGCAGATAGTGGCCCGACATGCGCAGCGTGATCCAGCCCACCACCAGCGCACTGATGGCGGTGATGAACAGGCCGGCAAACACCGTGAGCCACGGCGACCAGCCCAGGTTCACGCTCAGATAAGCGCTGGTGTAGGCGCCAATGCCGACAAACGCGGCCTGGCCGAAGGACGTGAGCCCGCCGATGCCGGTGAGCAGCACCAGGCCGAGGATGACCAAGCTGTACATGGCGATGTAGTTGAGCTGGGCGATCCAGAACTCGGGCACCGGCGACACCGCATACAGCAGCATGCAGACCAGCAGCGTGATGCGCTGGGTTTTGGCGGAGTGCACCCAGCGTTGGATTTGGGGAGGCAATGTCATGTCAATGCTCCTCCGAGTGGCCGCCGGCCACCGAGAGCCACAGCAGAATGGGCAACACCAGGGTGAACACAATCACCTCTTTGAAGGCACTGGCCCAGAACGATCCAAAGGCTTCGACCAGACCGACGAACAGCGCACCGACTGCCGCCAGCGGGTAGCTTTGCAGCCCGCCCATGACGGCGGCGACAAAGCCTTTGAGGCCGATCAGAAAACCGGAGTCGTAGAACACCGTGGTGGTGGGGCCAATCAACAGGCCCGACAAGGCGCCGATCAGGGCAGCCATGGCAAACGTGGCTTGTCCCGCGCCATGGGTGGAAATGCCCACCAGGCGCGCACCGAGTCGGTTCACCGCCGTGGCCTGCAGTGCCTTGCCATACAGGGTGCGGCTGAAGAATTGCCACAGCAGCACAATCAGCGCCAGCGAAACCAGAATGATGATGATGGCCTGGCCGGTGATGCTGAGGCCAGCGACGTCCATGCGTTCGTCCCAGAACGATGGGTTGCGAAACCCTTCGGCGCCGAAGAACAGCAGGCCTAAACCGGTCATGGCAAAGTGCACACCTACCGACACAATCAGCAGCACCAGCGAGCTGGCGTCCGCCAGCGACTGGTAGGCCAGTCGGTAGACCAGCGGGCCGAACGCGGTGACGATGGCCACCGTCAAGGCCGCTTGCACCAGCAGCGGCAAGTCACGCGGGGCGGCCCAGATCGACAGGCCGGACACCACCAGCGGAATGGCCAGCGTGGTCAGGCCGGCCTTGATGGCGCGTTTGGCGTTGCCGGTGTGCAGCCAGCTCAGGCGCACATCCATCACCGCGGCCAGCACCGCCATGCTGAGCAGCAGCCACACGGTTCCGGGCACCTGGCCGGTGCGAAATATGGCCAGGGTGAGCGCGCCATAGGCGACAAACTCCCCCTGGGGAATGAAGATGACCCGGGTCACGCTGAACACCAGGACCGTTGCCAGTCCGAGCAGGGCGTATACGGCACCGTTGGTGATGCCGTCGAGCATCAGGATGCTGACGATTGATGAGTCCAAGGGGAATCCGTTCAGATGAGAAAGCGAGGCGTTCCCCGGTAATCCACGCACGGGTGGATTACCGGTCTCAGCTGCTGGAGTCTTATTCCACTTTCCAGTCGCCGTTGACCACCTTCAACATCACGCCGGTTTCCTGCGTGAATCCCCAGTGGTCATCCTTGGTCCAGTTCAGCACGCCGTGCGAGACCACGGTGCGGCCCATGGTCTCGAATGCGTTGCGCAGCGCAGCGCGGACTTCCTTGGTGCCAGGCTTGCCCTGTTTCAAGGCGATCGGCACGGCCTTTTCCAGCACTAACAGCGAGTCGTAGCCATGACCGGCGAACTGGTTGCGTGAACCGGCTCCATAGGCCTTCTCGTATTGCTGCACGAACTGGACGGCCGTCGCCTTGGACGGATGGCTGTCGGGCAACTGCTCGGCAATCACGGCCGGGCCGGACACCACGTACGCACCTTCGACGGCCTTGCCGCCGACGCGCATCAGGTCACGCGAGGCTGCAGCATGGGTCTGGTAAATCTTGCCCTTGAAGCCTCGCTCCACGATGGCCATGTGCGGCATGGCGGCACCGCTGCCCGAGGCGACGACCAGCATCGCATCCGGGTTGGCCGCCACCAGCTTCAAAGCCTGGGCGGTGACGCTGGTGTCGGAGCGCGCAAAGCGCTCGGTGGCTATGACCCTGATGCCGTTCTTGTCGGCCTCAGCCGTGAAGTCTTTGAGCCAGCTCTCGCCATAGGCATCGGTGTAACCCAGGAAGCCCACCGTTTTGACGCCCTGTTTCTTCATCAATCCAATCATGGCGTGCGCCATCACCGGGTTGGACTGGGCCATGCGGAAGGTCCAGCCGTCCTTGCCAGGGGGCAAGCCGATGGGCGAGAGTGCCAACTGCACGGTCTCGGCCTCGGCGGCGACGGCTGCCATCGGAATGGCCACCGGAGTCGCGACGGACCCCAGGATCACGTCGACCTTGTCTTCAGTGACAAAACGCTTGGCATTTTTGACGCCGTTGGTGGGGTCGGTGGCGTCATCCAGCACGATGACCTTGAGTTTTTCGCCAGCGATGGTTGCGGGCCAGAGCTTGATCTGGTTGTTGATTGGAATGCCCAGGCCGGAGGCCGGTCCGGTGAGCGACAGACTCACGCCGATGGTGATGTCGGCCAGCGCGCTACCCGCAACCACCAGGGTGGCGGCTGCGGCGATCAGGGATTTGACAAACTTCATACGATGTCTCCTTGGAATAGTTACAACGGGAACGGGGAACAGAGTGGCGTGGGGCCAAGCTTCAGGAACACAAGGCCTTGATGTCTTCGGGCACGGGAATCGACCTGATGCGGTCGGGTTCACCCGGTGGATGGATCACGAAAGTGCGGGTCTCCCGCCCTTCACACAGCAAGGTGTCGCCCCGCATCACCAGGTGCTGGTGGATGAAGACCTTCTCACGCCACTCGATGACACTGGTGTGGATCTGCAGGGTCTCGCCATAGGTGGCCGGACGGATGAACTTGGTGTTGATCTCCAGCAGCGGGGTGCCGATGATGCCGGTGGTCTTGACCAGTTCGCGCCAGGGGGGCACGCCGCAGCGAATGAAGAAATGCAGCGACGACGCATCCATCCAGCGTGAAAAATTCGGGAAGAACACGATGCCTGCCGGATCGCAGTCACCAAAGTGAACCTGGACTTCAAAGACAGTGGTTTTGCTCATGGCGCGATGTCGTTTAGCGCGGCGCCATACGCAGGGCGCCATCCAGGCGAATAACCTCGCCGTTCAGGTGGGTGTTGGTGACAATGTGGGCGGCCAGCTGCGCAAACTCTTCGGGCTTGCCCAGGCGCTGCGGGAAGGGGATGCTGGCGGCCAGCGAGGCCTGTACGGCTTCCGGCAGCGTCTTCATCAGCGGCGTGGCAAACAGGCCCGGCGCAATGGTGCACACGCGGATGCCGTACTGCGCCAGGTCGCGCGCCATGGGCAGCGTCATGCCGGCCACACCGGCCTTGGAGGCGCTGTAGGCCTGCTGGCCGACCTGACCGTCAAAGGCGGCGACCGAGGCAGTGAACACCATCACGCCGCGCTCGCCATCTTCCAGACCATCCAGCTTGGCACAGGCCGCCGCAAACAGGCGGGCCGTGTTGTAGGTGCCGATCAGGTTGACGTTGATGACTTTGACAAAGTCTTCCAGTGGGGCGGCGTTGCCGTCCTTGCCGACCACCCGTTTGGCCGCGCCGATGCCGGCGATGTGCATCAGGATGCGGGCCGGGCCGTGGTCCGCTGCTGCCGCGGCTATTGCCGCTTGCAGGCTTTCGGTGTTGGTGATGTCGCATTGGCACGCCACGGCGCTACCAGCGCCGCGCTCGGCGTTGATATCGGCGGCGACGCGCTCGGCGTTTTCCCGATTCACATCCAGCACCGCGACTTTGGCGCCCAGGCGGGCCAATTCGCGTGCGGTGGCTTCGCCCAGACCGGAACCGGCCCCGGTAACGAGTGCTGCTTGTCCTTGAATCTGCATGGTGTTCTCCTTGGTGGTTGCTGTTGCTATCGATTTGCTAGCTGTATACGCGCAATCTGCGGGGCTAGCGGCTGTTTTTGCTTGTATTTCTCGGCTCACACTTGGCTATCGGGGTTTTCCAGTAGTAGCGCAATGCCCTGACCGCCACCGATGCAGGCTGACGACACCCCGTAACGCACGCCGGAACGCTGCATCTCGCGCGCCAGCGTCAGCGTCAGGCGCACACCGGTACAGGCCAGCGGGTGGCCCAGCGCAATGGCGCCACCGTTGACGTTCAGTTTGGCGAGGTCCAGCCCCAACTCGCGGCCCACGGCCAGCGTCTGTGCGCCCTGGGCTTCGTTGATCTCGAAGCGACCCACCTGGCCCAGCGTCAGGCCGGCGCGCTCCAGCACCAGGCGAATGGCAGGCGCCGGGCCAATGCCCATGATTTCGGGCGGCACCCCCACCACGGCGGCGGCGACCACACGGGCCAGTGGCTTCTTGCCGTGGGCTCTGGCGTAGGCGCCGGAAGACACCACGGCAGCGGCGGCGGCATCGACCAGGGCGGCGCTGTTGCCACCGGTCTGGACGCCGCCTTCGTGCACGGCGCGCAGCTTGGCCAGCACCTCCACCGGCGACAGGCGGGCATGGGTATCGTGTGCAACCTCGGTGATTTTTCCCTGCAGCCGGATGGAGCGGGTGGCGTAGCCGTCCAATTCGAACTTTTCACTGACGACCGGCACGATCTCGCCCGCATGGAAGCCGGACTGCTGCGCCGCCACCGCCTTGGCAAAGGAACTGGAGGCAAACTGGTCCACCTCCTCACGGGTGATGCCGTACTTCTTGGCCAGGTTTTCGGCAGTCTGGATCATGTTGATACCGACCGACGAGTCGTTCAACGCTTCCCACATGAAGTCCTTGAAGCCGACCGGCGCACCCAGCTTGAAACCTGTGCGATGTTCGAAGGCGCAAATGGGGTTGCGTGTCATGTTCTCGCTCCCTACCACCAGCGCCACATCGGCACAGCCACTCTCGATTTGCTCACCGGCTTGGCGAAACAGCTCAAAACCGGTACCGCAAATGCGCTGCGCCATCAGTGCCGGCACCTCTTGCGGCACACCGGCATACATGCCGATGTGGCGCGGCAACATGAATTGCTCGAAGTCGCCAGGCGCCATGTTGCCAGTGATGACGGTGTTGATGTCGGCGCCCGGTACGCCAGCACGCTGGAGGGCTTCGCGGGCGGCCTTGATGCCGAGGTCGGTGGGTGAGATGTGACCCAGCGCGCCACAGTAGTCAACCATGGGGGTGCGCACGCCATCAAGCATCCACACATCATTGAAAGCGTTGAAAAATCCTTTGGCAGCCATGGCGGTCTTCCTGTTCAAACAGAGGGTGAGGTGGGTTTGAGAATGGTGTGCAGGGTGTCGGCGTGCAGGGCCTCCACCGTTGCGGCGCGGTGCGTCAGCACGGCACGCTGGTTGATCGAGCCTTTGTCGGTTACTTCCCCCCGGTCTATGGTGGGCGGTTCGGCCAGCAGACACATGCGGGCAATACGGTTCGCGCTGCCGGTGGCGGCCTGGGCCAGCGCGTTGACGATCTGCTGGAACTGGGCGACGACCGGCGCACTGGCCAGCACATCGGCCATGGCCGCACCCGCTGGCAAATTCGCCAGCGTGCGCACCGCAGAAGAGGGGAACACCATGGCGCCCACTTCCTTCAGGTTGATGCCGGTCAGCACCACATCCTGAATGTAGGGCGCACCGGCTGCAATGATCTTGCTGCGCAACGGGCCCACGCTGACAAACGTACCGGTGGCGAGCTTGAAATCTTCCGCAATGCGGCCGTCGAATTTGAGGCCCTGGTGCACATCGGTCTCGTCAATCCACTTCACCGCGTCGCCCGAGCAGAAGAAGCCTTCTTCGTCAAAGTGGGCCGCCGTCTCGGTCGGGGCCCGCCAGTAGCCCGGCGTGATATTGGGGCCGCGGTAGCGCAGCTCTGCCTTGTCGCCCGAATTTGCGAGCTTCACCTCCAGGCCAGGAGCCGGTACACCGAGATCTCCCGCTTTCACATTGGGATTGGTGACAAAAAGTCCGAATGGTCCAGACTCGGTCATTCCCATGCCGGTGGTCATGACGATGCGCTCGCCGACCTCGCCCTCTTCGCTTTCGAACAGACTGTCCCAGACCGGCTGCGACAGTGCGGCGCCAGCGTAGAAAAACATCTGGACGCGCGAGAGCAGCGTCTTGCGCAGCTGCGCATCGGTCTTCATCGCATTGGCAATTGCCTCGAAACCGGTGGGCACGTTGAAGTACACCGTGGGCGCAATCTCGCGCAGGTTGCGCAAGGTCTCACCAATCAGTTCCGGAGTCGGCTTTCCATCGTCGATGTAGAGCGTGCCGCCGTGGTACAGCACCATGCCGAAGTTGTGGTTGCCGCCAAAGGTGTGGTTCCAGGGCAGCCAGTCCACCAGCACCAGAGGCTTACGGGTGAGGACCGGCATGCTTTGTGTCATTTGCTGCTGGTTGGCGCACCACATGCGCTGGGTGTTGATGACCGCCTTGGGCAGCTTGGTTGAGCCGCTGGTGAACAGGAACTTGGTGATGGTGTCAGGGCCGGTGGCGGCCATGGCGACATCCACCTGGTCGGTGATGGGCGTGGCCAGCAGATCGGCAAACGGTACCGTGGCGCGCCCCTCCAGTTGGCCGTGCGTCAACACCACCGGGATATCGGCGGCAACGGTGGCGGCAATGGCCCGTCCGTAGCGCGACGCATCGGCGGCAAATACCAACCCTGGCGTCACGGTCTTGATGGCGTGGCGCAGCTTGTCAAAGTCCTGGCTGATCAGTGAATAGGCTGGCGAGGTCGGTACAAACGGCACACCGGCGATCAGGCAACCCAGGGTCAGCAGTGCGTGCTCCAGGTCGTTCTCGGACAGGATCAGCACGGGACGCTCCGCACTCAAACCCCGGTTGATCAGGCTTTGCGCCATGTGGCGGGCGCGCTCCCAAGCTTGACCATAGCTCACGTGCTGCCAGTCGCCCGTGGTGCCATTGGCCAGCCGCTCACGACGTGCGATGAAGCCGCGATCCGGCGCGGCGCGCGCCCAGTGCTGTAGGCGATCGGTCATACGCAATGCGTGCGGCTGCAAGGGCTGCTCGGCGCGCAGGTAGTGCATACCGGGCGCGCCGTCGCGCACGGTGACACGGACAACACCAAAGGTCAATGGGCGGTAGGTGGGCTCGCGCATGGTGGTTCAGCTCTTTCGCACTTTGGAGACACGGCCTTCGAGGAAGGCGCGCACACGCTCCTTGGCTTCCGGGGCGGACTGGGCGATCGCAGCCATCATGGCCTCGGTCATAAAGCCCTGGTCGGCCGGCTGGTCGGCAATACGCGGCAGCACATGGGTCAGCGCGTAGTTGGTCATGGGGGCATTGCCGGCAATGCGAGTCGCCAGCTCAATCGCCTTCTCCAGAGCGGTGCCCTGCGGCACCAAGTACTGCGCCATGCCGATGCGCTCACCGTCCTGGGCGTTGTAGACGCGGCCGGTCAACATCATGTCGGTCATGCGGGCCACGCCAATAAGGCGCGGGATACGCACCGAGCCGCCACCACCGACAAAGATGCCGCGTGTGCCTTCGGGCAGCGCATAAAACGTGGACTCATCGGCCACGCGGATGTGGCAGGCGCTGGCCAGTTCCAGTCCACCGCCCACCACCGCGCCGTGCAGCGCCGCAATAACCGGAACAGGACCATATTGCACGCGCTCCAGCGCTGCGTGCCACATGCGGGAATGAAATACACCCTGCCCGGCATCGCGCTCTTGCAACTCGCTCAAATCAAGACCGGCACAAAAATGGTCGCCCTCACCATCGATGACGGCGGCGCGTACGCCGGAGGGCATGGTCTCGAACAGATCACGCAGGGCGAGGATCAGTGCGTCGTTGAGCGCATTGCGCTTGGCGCCTCGGGTCAGGCGGATCAAGGCAACTTCTTGCTGCTCGCCGCAGCGTTCGAAATGGATGTGTTTTTTGCTCACGTTGCGCTTCCTTGTTGCCCAATCTTAGTTATAAGTTATAACTAAATACAAGCAAAAAAGCGGCTTGTTTGGTTGGTGTTTTCCCTAATTCTTGTGAGCGTTCTGGCGAAGTCCGGGCCGCCAGGCAGCCGACCGTTTGAGCATGTGACGCTACAGATCGTTACCCAGGCCGATGGGCGCCGGGGCCCGCGTCACGATGCGGGTGAAGAGCCGGTCGTAGGCCGGGTCACGTGGGTATTTGCCGGTGAGTGGATCGCATTTGATTTCGAAGGTCTGGCAGTCCTTCTCAAAAGTGACGAGGGCGAGCCCAATCAGCCGCGCGTCAGCGCATAGACCTACTGGTGAAATGTCAGGACACTACATGTCAAACATGATGTCGCTCAAGTCCGTTATGTTTTGGGCTGCACCTTGGAGCAAGGTCGCCACGCGTTCATTACAGCTGCATCGGGGCTGGCGCAGTACCTTCGGGGCACGGCGGAAAGCGCTGTGCCATGCGTTCACACCCTTGGGGCAAAATTCAACCATGACCTCAACTGCTGAAAATCCGCCCAACTTGCGGCTCTGTGACGAGCCGGGCCATTTGATTCGCCGCGCCCAGCAAATTGCAGTGTCGAAGTTCCACGAAGTGCATGGCCGCCATGTAACCCCCATTCAGTACGCCATTTTGCGCACCCTGCATGAGACGCCAGGCGTGGACCAGGTGACACTGGCGCAGCTGATTGCGCTGGACACCTCCAGCACCGCCGACATCGCCACCCGCCTGGAGGCCAAGGGCTGGATTCTGCGCGAGGTGTTGCCGCGCCGCCAGCGCCGTCTGTCGCTCACGTCTGCCGGCGAGGCGGTGCTGCAGGAAATGCGGCCGGGCATCGAGACCATGTACATCGGCATGATGGACAGCTTGGACGCCGTAGAGCAGCGCGAATTCATGCGCCTGCTGGGCAAGTTCGTGCATTTGAACGACCAGCAAAACAAGCCAGAAACTTCCGTAACCAAGGGTTAACACCGGTAGATAGCGTTGCCATTACGAATAATCATTCAGTGTACTGAATGTAAAAATTGACTGCGACCTCTCTGCAGGATTTGTTGCAGGATATTTTCAACGCACGAGGACCCCACCATGTTCCCCAAAAACGCTTGGTATGTCGCCTGTACCCCCAACGAGATCGACGAAAGGCCGCTGGGACGCACTATTTGCGGCGAGAACATCGCCTTCTACCGTGGTGAAGCAAACCGGGTGGCCGCGGTCGAGAATTTTTGCCCGCACCGCGGTGCGCCGCTTTCTTTGGGTTCGGTGGTCGACGGCAAGCTGGTGTGTGGCTACCACGGCCTGGAGATGGGCTGTGAGGGCAAGACGATTGCCATGCCGGGCCAGCGGGTGCGCGGCTTCACGGCGATCAAGAGTTACCCCGTGGTCGAACGCTACGGTTTTATCTGGGTCTGGCCGGGCGATGCCGCGCTGGCCAATGCCGACACCATCCCGCACATGGACTGGTACGACAACCCCGAGTGGGCCTATGGCGGTGGCCTGTTCCACATCCAGTGCGACTACCGCCTGATGATCGACAACCTGATGGACCTGACGCACGAAACCTACGTGCACGCCAGCAGCATCGGGCAGAAAGAGATTGACGAAACCCTGTGCAAAACCACGGTCGATGGCGACACAGTGGTCACCAGCCGTTTCATGGACAACATCCTGCCGCCGCCGTTCTGGCAACTGGCGCTGCGCGGCAACAAGCTGGCCGATGACGTGCCGGTAGACCGCTGGCAGATTTGCCGCTTCACGCCCCCCAGCAATGTGATGATTGAAGTGGGTGTGGCGCACGCGGGCAAGGGCGGCTACGACGCCCCGCCCGAGTACAAAGCCTACAGCGTGGTGGTGGACTTCATCACGCCCGAGACTGAAACCTCCATTCATTATTTCTGGGGCATGGCGCGCAAGTTCAACCCCACCGACCAGGCGCTCACCGCCACCATCCGCGAAGGCCAGGGCAAGATCTTCAGCGAGGACCTTCAGATGCTGGAGCTGCAACAAAAGAACCTGTTGGCGCACCCCGGGCGCGCGCTGCTCATGCTCAACATCGACGCCGGCGGCATCCAGTCGCGCAAGGTCATCGACCGCTTGTTGGCAAAAGAGCAGACGGCTGCCAGCCCCACAGCTCCCAGCGCCTGAGGAATGCCTGTGACCCACGCATCAACGTTATCGGTCCGAGTGGCCCGCAAGACGGTGGAGGCCACCGACATCTGCACCTTCGAGCTGGTCGCCGTGGACGGCGCGCCGCTGCCCGCTTTTTCTGCCGGCTCGCATGTGGACGTGGCTTTGCCCAATGGCCTCACGCGCCAGTACTCGCTGTGCAATGACCCGCTGGAGACCCACCGCTACCTGATTGGCGTGCTGCGCGATCCGGCCTCGCGCGGCGGCTCACAGGTCCTGCACGACGCGGTGGAGGTGGGGCAGGTGCTGGAGATCAGCACACCCAAAAACCATTTCGCCCTGGCACACGATGCCCGCCGCAGCCTGCTGCTGGCCGGCGGCATTGGTGTCACCCCCATCCTGTGCATGGCCGAGCGACTGGCCGTGGTTGGTGCTGATTTTGAAATGCACTACAGCACGCGGTCGCGTGACCGCACGGCCTTTTACGGGCGCATCACGTCGGCGGTCTACGCGCCCCACGTACAGTTCCATTTTGACGATGGGGCTGCCGAGCAGAAGCTGGACCTGACCGCCTTGTTGGCCGCGCCGCAAGCGGGCGTGCACCTGCATGTCTGTGGCCCCAAAGGCTTCATGGACGCGGTGTTGAGCACCGCCCGCGCGCAGGGCTGGCCCGAGAGCCAATTGCACTACGAATTTTTCTCCGCCGAGATAGCCCCTTCTGACAGCGATGCCAGCTTCGAGGTCCAGCTGGCCAGCTCGGGCCGCACCATCACCGTGGCCAAAGACCAGACCGTGACGCAGGCACTAGCGGCGGCCGGGGTGGATGTACAAACCGCCTGTGAGCAGGGGGTGTGTGGCACTTGTTTGACCCGCGTGCTCGAAGGGGTTCCGGACCACAAGGATATGTACCTGACACCTGAAGAACAGGCCGCCAACGACCAGTTCACCCCTTGCTGTTCACGCGCCAAGACAGCACGGCTGGTGTTGGATCTCTGAACTTCTACATGGCGCCGCGTCAAGCCTTGTCGGCCTCAGCTTTTTTGAGGATGTCGTACAGCTCATCCTTGAGGTGCAATTTCTTCTTTTTCAGGTTTTCGATTTCCTCATGGGTCCCTGATGAGGGCTTGGACTCCATGTTCTTGATGTGTTGATCGAGCTGGTTGTGCTGATCGAACAGGCGGGTGAAATGGTGGTTGCTCGTCTTGAGCTGCGTGATCAGGTCGCGGTACTCTGGAAACATGGGAATTCCTCAAAAAAAAGGTTGCTGCGGAGTGACACGGAGTGTGGCGATGGGTCAGGGTGGGGGCCTCCTTTCGTCACCCCGGCGCCGTTGCCGGGGTGGGCATGTCCTAGGTTGTGTAATGGCCGGCGGCTTCCGGCTGGAACAGGATGGCGGCCACTTCTGCGGTCTGGGCATCTCCAGCGGGCATTTCCCACTGTGCCAGCGCTCCAACGCGCAGGCCCAGCAGGGCCGAGCCGATGGGGGCGAGCGCGGACACCCGCCCCAGGCCGGGTTCGGCATCGGCCGGATAGCACAGGGTCACCTGCTGGTGCAGACCGGTGGCGGTAAACACAATCTCCACCCGGGAGTTCATGGTGACAACATCTGGCGGAATCTCGCGGGATGGCAGCAGGTCAACCAGACCCTGTCCGTCCGACAGTTCATTAGGCAGGGCGCCGCCCGTCAATTTCTTCAGGCGGATGAAATCCAGTTCGGTCAGCAGTCGCAGGCTTTCTTGGTTTGCGTGCATGGTGCACTCCGTGTGGTGCGGCCACCTCTGAGAGGCAAGAGACGGCCACGATGGCGCGGGGTGGAGGCCCGGCGATGGTGGATTGCGCAAAAAGAAAATGGAGGAAGGGGTATCGCCGGGCTCAGGAATGTGCGACGGGGCGGCACTGACCGGCGGTGCCCGTCACGGTGCGCGACCACGTAACCGCGCCGGCCACGAAGGGCCGGGCAGCAGCCGTGCTGCACAGGGGGCAAACAGAACGCTCCATAGGCAAATTGTAGAAACATCGCGGCTTGCGGACAAGCCCGAACCCCATGCCCCACGTGGCTACTGGGCCAAAATCCATTTGACCAGCGTGCGCGCCTCCGCTTCGCTGACCTGGGGGTTGGCGGGCATGGGGACCTGGCCCCACACGCCGTAGCCGCCAATGAGCACTTTCTTGGTCAACTTGTCTTCGGCGTTCTTCTGATCCTCGTACCGGGCCGCGATGCTGTTGAACGCGGGGCCGACCAATTTGCTGGCCATGGCGTGGCACACCATGCAATTTTTTTCCTTCGCCAACTCCGCATTGGCCAGGGCCGCGCTGGAAGTGAAAGCCATGGCCACCAGGCCTGCCCCTAAGTAGATGCGTTTCATTGGTTTCTCCGTTGTAGCGACGCTTCAAGCGTAATGGCAAATGGCAATCGTTGCAAACGTGTCGGGCGGGGTGCCGGTGCGGGCACGCACTCACTGCGCCTGGAGTTTCAATTCCAGGTCCAGGCCGTTGATGAAGTCGCCATCGGGTTGCACGTTCACTTGGCGCGTGCCGCTGGCAACCAGCCGGAGTTTGCGGGTCTGCTCCGGCGAGACACGCAACGTGTAGCGCCCCGGCATGACCTGGTGCAGGGTGTAGAACCCATCGGATGCACTCTTGGTGCGCATGGCGATGGTGCCGTTGCCGTCCACCAATTCCAGCAGCACGTCACCGATGCCGCGTCGGCTGCCCTTGTCCACCAGATAGGTCGTGCCATCAATGTCGGTGGTGGACACCACGGGAAATTCGACGGTCTGCACCAGTCCCGGGCGTGGCAGCACACGCACCCCCTCGGTGACCGGTTTCCACTGCGGGTCTTCCAGCGTGGTGGTGTCGATGCCAATGTCGGCATAGCGTCCGGCAGGCAGCCGGCTGAGCAGGGCCTCGCCGGTGTCGTCGGTGCGGTTGGGGTGGCGCCCGCCCTGGTTGACGAGGAAGCCGGCATTGGGCACCCATTCTTCTCCGGGGTCGCGTATGCCGTTGAGGTTGCGGTCCACAAAGGCCCGTGCGGATACCGATCCGGTGCCGGCCATGGGGACGCCGTCGGCAAACCATTTGCCGCTGCGGGCGTCGCGGCCCAGGGCCATGAATAGTTGCAGCGCAATGGCATATTCCTGTTTGTCGGAGTAGCTACCGCTTATGGCCAGGGCAATGGGTCCCAGGTTCTTGCTCAGGCCGCCGGAGATCAGTGTGGTGTTGCCGGAAAAGTCGCGCAGCAGGCCGGCGTTGACCCGGTAGCCCGATGCCAGGTTGCGGTCGGCAACGAGGGAGAGGGTGTCGAAGCGGCTCTCTGGATTCAGGGAGTAGCCGAGTTGCCCGGACAACCCCATGTCCGCCACCCGGCGGCTCAGTTGCAGCGTGCCGGTCGTGGTGGTGGAAGTTGGCAGGCCGCCGCCGCTGGAGGTGAGCCAGGTCAATGCGTTGGTATAGGACGTTCCTGCAGCCAGGAACGACAGCCGGCCGGAGACCTGGTCGTTGTTAACGCCGGACTGCAGCTGCTCCCGCTGCACCTCCAGCGCCACGGGCATGCGCGGCAGACCGCTGGGCACCAGCGCGCCCACGGCCCGGAGTTTGTCGCGTTGCCGGATGGGGTTGTTACTGGCGCTGAACACGTCGCTGTCGAAACCGTCCTGCAACTGGGTGTGCAGCAGGTCCACGGCATAGGTTCCCCATTGCGTCTTCAGGCCCAGTTCGCCCAGCATGCCGCCGTTCTGGGCGAGAACCACGTCCGAGGTGATGATGGCCGATGGCAGGTAGCCCCGCAGCCCGAACTGGGAGTAGGCGCGCGGTTCACCGGTGCTCTGGCCCGTCACCGGGCGCGGCAGGCGCACAAAGGTGGCGGTGGCAGCCAGCTCCTTGAACAAGCCCATGTCGAACTTGGCCACGCTGCGGTTGCTGCCGTTGTCTGCCGTGTGCTGCGTCAGTGTGTACAGGAATTCGCCGGGCTGGACAGCGGACTGGTCCAGCAGAAAAGTTTTGCGTTCGGTGCGCATTTGCCCCAGCGGGCCGTTGAACACCAGCTGGAAGTCGTTGCGCCCGTAGGACAGGGGCAGATCGTCAAAGGCATACAGCCCGTCGCCCCGCGATTGCTGGAAGCCCAGTACGGCGTCGTTGTAGTACAGGGTGACGTCCCAGCCCGGTGGCAGGTCTCCGCGCAGGCTCTGGCGGTCAAAGCTGGTGGGCTGGTCCAGCCGCCGGTTGCTGACGGTGCCTCCGCTGCCGGTCGGATTGGTGGACAGGATGTTGGGCACGCTGGGTACCTGGATGTTGCCCAGCATGAAGCTGCGCGCCTGCGCGGGACCGAGCAAGCCGGCGTCAGGGTCGTTGCGGCCCAGGGTGATCCGTGAGTCGGGTGTTGACTTGTCGCGCGTGGCGCTGACGTAGGCGGCACCCTCCATGCCCAGCACATCGGCGGTCAGGTAGGCGGTATAGGCGGTGTTGTATTGTCTGGAGCCGCTGCCAAAGCGCGCATCGGCGCCAAATGTCTGGTCAATGAAAGGCCGGTCTATCAGCTGGTAGGGCGCCAACTGGCGGGGGTAGCCCGGGTCGCTGCCGTCGCTGGTTGCGGTGCGCAGGTGCGCAGCGGTGCGTTCGCGCTCTAGGCGGGCTTGCAGAGGCAGCTTTTCCCGCGGCTTGACACGCAGTTGCAGGGACGGCAGATCGATCTCAAAGTCGATGGGCAGCCAGCGTGACAACAGCTGGCTGGAAACGTAGATGTCGTCGCCAATGACCCGTGCCAGGCGCGCCTCGAAGCCGGTCTCGCGTCCGGCAACGCTGGCGATGGCCTGGTCCACGTTCAGGCCGAACGCGTTGTCCTCCCGCAGGATGTAACCGCTGGCGCTGCCGGCTTCGGGCTGCACCGTGATGGCCAGCGTGAGCAGGCGCGCCAATTCGCCCAGTGGCAGCAGAATCTGGGGCCCCTCCTGGTAGGCGGTCAGGCTGTCGGACAGCACGGTGCCGTCCAGGCGGACGTCCAAAAGGAGCAGGTTGGCCTCGGCGGCGCGATTCCTGGCCGGGAGCGTTGGCGGTGTGCCTGCGGGCAGGGGTTGGGCTGCGGCAGCGGTTGCTGCGCATGCCACAAGCAGGCAGGGTAGAGCCCCCAGGGGCCGTGACAGGGTTCGCATGGCGGGGTGCGCGCGTGGCTCCGCGCCTATGGCAGGTTCAGGTTCGCTTCGGCCAGCAGGTGCCCGCCCGCTTCCGCGCGCTCTCGGTAGGTCAGGTGCAAACTGCCGCCCGCCAGGCGGGTTCCGGGTGGCAGCTGCAGTGGCAGGCGGGCGCGGCGCAGCGCATTGGGCACGTACACGGCCACGCCGCCGGCCTTGGCGACTTCCTGTGGTGTGCCGCCCTGCGGCGTGAAGGTGACCGCCAGGTCGCCGTACACCGAGCGGTTGCCGCTGCGCGCCATTTGCAGGGTCAGTGCCGGACCGTCGGTGGTGGTGGCGGGCTGCACGGCCAGGTTCTGCAGCGTGACGCTGGCCTGGGTTTCGCCGTGGCGCACGATGACCGGAATGGAAGCGCCGACCAGCGCCTTGATGACCACGCCAATCTCCTTCTTGCCCGCTTGCCCCGCCGACTCCACGCTGCTGTCGCCCGTGGCCTCGGCGACGCGGTCAAACTGCAGGTGCGAGCGGTATTCGCCCGCAGCCAGATCTGTGGGCTTGCGCAGCAGGATGCGCACAGTCTGCGAGGTCCCTGGCTGCACCGTCACCTGCCGCGGCGAGTAGCGCAGCAGCGGATCGGCAAATTGTTCGCCAGGTCCGGGGGTGTCGATGGCGATGAACTCCCCCGTTTCGCCCATGCGCCGGTTGACCAGGTTGATGCGGTAGGTCTCGGGCTCGGTGCCGTTGTTCATGAGTTCCACTTGCGCCGCGCGCTGGTTTTTTTCCAGGACGATGCGGGTGGGATACAGCGCCAGGTCCGCCAGGGCAGTGTGTGCCAGTGCCAGCAGCGCCAGCGCCACCAGCCAGTGGCCGGTGGGGCGTCCGGTGGACAATAAATGCATGGTGGGCCTTTCACAAAAGTTGAACATGGCGGTGCTGCTGTTCAGTTGTAGTTCACGAAAACGGCGAAAGACCCGGTGTAGCTGCCGGGCGTCTGGGCGTTGCCGGCAGTCAGGGTGGCCCCGACCCGCAGCAGCTGCGAACCGCCGGCCAGCGTTCCTGTGGCACTCGGGGAGCTGGTGAAGTTGTTGACGGCCATGGTGTGGCTGCCGTCCGTCAGGGTCACCAGATCGTTGACGGGCAGCGTGATGGCGTAAGTGGCACCGTCTGTGCCGGAGACGGTGAATTGCGCCGCCGCAGCGGAAGCGCCTTGCGCCACCAGCAGCACACTGCCGCCCTTGCTGCGCCCGCCATTGGGGGCCACGGTTACCGTTCCTCCGCTGCTGGCCACAAAGCCTCCGAATGCCAGGTCCGCGGTATTGCTCAGACTGATTTGCGCCCACGTCGGTGCGGTCGCAGCCAGGCTGGCCGCGAGCAGCACGCTACGCCGTGCCCAGGCAAGCAAGGTGGTGACGGAGGGGTATTTCAATTGAAGGCCACCGTGACGTTGTAGTTGCCCGACGTGCCCCCTGCGGGTGGCGGTGTTGACGAGAAGGCGGCGGCCATTCCCGCGCCGAGCGTGCCATCTCCGGAGCCGGGTCCCGACCCGGGGCGGCTGTTTGGGGACGCGCCTGGTGGCGTGCCCGCGGTGACAGCTGCGGTGGAGCCCGTGCTGGAACCTGCGCCTGCGCCGGAACCTGAACCCGTGGTGGTGACGGGTGGCGGCGGACTCGCCGGCGGCAGCAATATCGTGACCCAGCCCGTGGCCGTGCTGACCGTGGCGGGCACCCCGCCAAATACCTCCTGCACACTGACGGGAACCGGTGCGATGACGGTGGCGCTGGCACTACCCGTTGCCGTGGCGGCACGGGCCGGGCCCGGCGGCAGGACGCCCAGATAAATCCAGATCGCCACCGACGTCAGCAGCACCCCGGCCCTGTGCCAGTGGGGTTTGCTGCAACGTGGAGGCGTACTGCAGGACATGGTTGGTCTGGTGTTGGCTGCCCGGAGCGCGGGGGTCAGTTATAGGCCACCGTGAGTTTCAAGTTTCCGGTGTAGGCACCCGCAACCTGCGCTGCCCCCACGGTCAGGAGGCCCCCGCCGTAGATGGTTGCGGTGCCGGAAGCGAGTGTGCCCGTCGTTGAGTTGTTGCCGGCGCTGGTGATACCGCTGGCTGCCGCGGTGCCCGATTGGGCTTCGACCAGCCAGGTGATGGCCATCGTGTTGGAAGAGCCATCCGTCAGGGTGGAGTCACTGCCGGTGGTATCGATCGAGAAGGTATTGGCGCCCGTTCCGGTCACGGTGAATTTGGCCGCTGCGGGGCTGGTGCCGCCCGTTGGCAATGCGGTTCCCCCGGCCTTGGTCCGCGCGCCGGCTGTGCTCAGCGTGACCAGGCCGTTACCGATCACCACGCTACCGAAGGCCATGTCCAGGTTCTTCGTAATCGCGATGGGGGTCAATACATCTGCGGAGGCGGCCGCGGTCGCGTTGTCTGCCGCCCAGGCACCCCCCCGCCATCAGCACCGTACCCATAGCCACTGCCAGCTTGCGCATTGTCGTGTTCATTGTGAACTCCTTCGTGAATATCCGGAGCAAGGGGCTCCATCCCATACGGCGCCTGTGTCCCTACGGGTTTGGGGTGGGGTTGTCACCAGCGTCTTACAAAATATTACACATTATTTGACGATAAGTGTCAATTAATACCGATTTTTGGTGAAATTTAATGAAAACAGATGTGTGTGGGTGGGTGTTGGCCGATCTTTTTTAGCCTCGGCTTGGGGGTTGACGCCCCGTCGTGCTGTTGTTTTACGGTGGGAAACGGCACTGGCGCGCACGGATCGGCTGCACAATCCGGTTTTGTGTGTCCAAAGGACGGTTCATGAAGCTGTTGCGTCTGCCGCGTTTCAAGGTGCATGTGGGAAAACCCCTGCCCTGGAATGTTCGCGACGAGCAGAGCAACCTGCTGTTGCTGCGCGGGCATGTGATTGACAGCGAACACCAGCTCGAGCTGTTGTTGGTACGCGGCGCCTTTGTGGATGCGCAGGAGGCCAAGGCCGTCGAACTGCACGAGGCGCCTTTGCCGGAACGCAGCGTCCCGCGTGTGCTGAATCTGTTTGGCTTGTGGGACCAGAGTGGCGAAGAAATGCGCAAACTCATGCTCAAGGTGCCGCATACACCGGGTCTGGTGGATCGGGTGGGGGTGTTTGCGTCGGACCTGATCGAACGCGTGGACCAGGATGCGGATATTGCCCTGTACCACGCCATCCGCCAGGAGTCCGAAGATCCCTTTCTCTACGGATACCACCACGCGGTGCACACCGCTATCGTGTGCCTCTTGTTGGCCCGCCGGTTGCAGTGGTCCGACGCGCGGACGGTGAGTCTGGTCAAGGCGGCCCTGACCATGAACATGGCGGTGCTGGACCTGCAGGGGCAGTTGTCCAACCAGGATGTTCCGCCATGGGAGAGCCAGAAAGCGCTGTTGCGCCGGCACCCACAAGAAGCTTTCGACTGGCTGGTGCAGGCGGGCGTGGACGACGTGGACTGGCTGACTGCGGTCGCCCAGCACCACGAGCGCCCGGACGGTTCCGGCTATCCGCAGGGTTTGAGCGACGTGTCGGAGGTGGCGCTGGCGTTGCGCATGGCGGATGTGTTCATGGCCCGGATCACCGTGCGCAAGCTACGCCCGGCCATGACCATCCAGGAAGCCGCCAGGCAGATGTTCCAGGAGGACCAGGGTGGCGCGCTGTGCAGCGCGATGATCAAGGAGTTGGGAATTTTTCCGCCGGGTGATGTGGTGCGGCTGGCCAGCGGGGAAGTTGGGGTGGTCATGCGGCGTACGGACAAGGTCAAATGCCCCATTGTTGCGGCCATTACCGATACGGCGGGGCACCCTACGGTGCACACGCAGCAGCGCGACACAGCCCAGCCCGCATTCGCCATCGTGGAGGCGGTAGCGGACCGGACGCTGGTGGCCCGCCTGCCGCCTGAGCGGGTGTATGGTTTTGCCAGCGCGGCGGCGCACACCGCGCCGCCCTGAACGCCAGGCCGGGCGCTAGCCGCCTGCGGCCAGTTGAGCCAATGCGGCGGCCACGTCAGCCCTGTCTACGTCCAGTGCCTGCAGCTGGCTTGCCAGTCCCGGCAAGGCGCTGGCACCTTCCTTTTGCAACAAACCAATGGTCTGCGCCGCCTGCCGGGGGGATTCGAACCCCAGGCTCTGCAGCAGCAAGCGGCCTTGGGCATCCACCAGCTTGAAGTGGAACTGGCCATCGGCTTCACGGTATTGCTTGAAACTGGGCAGTGCGGCTTTGGTGGATTTCGGTGCCGTGGCTTTTGTCTGGTCGCCGAGTTTGCGCAAGCCCACTGCGTGGCGTAGCTCGGCCATGAAGGGCGTAGCGCGCTGGCGCGCCTTGGCGGCGCCGGCCAGCAGGATGGCTTCAATTTTTGCGGGGTTGCGGATCAAGTCCTCGTAGGCCTCGCGCATGGGCGCAATCTCGCGGTCAATGCGCTCAAACAGGACCTGCTTGGCGTCACCCCAGGCAATGCCGCTGGCGTAGGCCGCGCGCAGGGCTTGTGCCTCTTCGTCGCTGGCAAAGGCCTGGTAAATCTGGAACAGGGCCGAGCCCTCCGTGTCCTTGGGTTCGCCGGGCGCGCGGGAATCGGTTTTGATGCCGGCAATCAGTTTCTTGAGCTGCTCCCGCGGGGCAAACAGCGGAATGGTGTTGTCGTAGCT
>JBAQKO010000042.1:0-15376 GCA_049301075.1 Rhodoferax sp. | reverse complement strand
CGCCAGCAGCGCGGAAAACCGCAGCAGGCCCGGCTGTTCGCCGGCCGTGCCCGGCTCGTCAATCCAGACCACCGTGCGCAGGTGCGGCAGGCGTTGCGAGTCCAGCGCGCCGCTGCGCCCGTGGGCCCACTCGGGCGCCAGTTCGCGCAGCATGCCGAGGTAGTTGCTGGTCTTGAACTCGGGCATGGTCACCAGTGCCTTGCAGCCCACCTTGTTGAGGGCGTATTCCACCTCAGAGGTGCGGTATGCCGGGTTGATGTTCACCAGCACCAGCCCCACCTTGGCGGTGGCCAGCTGCATCAGCACCCACTGCACGTTGTTGTGCGACCAGATGCCCACCCGGTCACCCGGCTCCAGGCCCAGCCCCAGCAGGGCGCTGGCCAGCTGGTTGGCGTGGGTTTGCAGCTGCGCGTAGGTGTAGCGCTGGTTCTGGTGCACGCTGACCAGGGCCTCGTGGTCGGGCTGGCGTTGCGCCACGGTGTCAAAGAACGCACCCAGGGTTTGCTCGATCAGCGGCGCATCGGTGGCGCCACGGTCCAGGCTCAGGGTCAAGGGGGTGCGGGAAAGACGGTCGGAAGTCATCAAGGTCTCCTGTCGGGCGGCGCTGTCGGCCGCGCATGGGTATGGCTACAGCATACGGGCGGGCACCCCATTTACCTGGTCACAGAGGTTGCAAATTGCGCCACGCCGGCTCATTTTTTGGCACACTAGCGCCATGCCAGCCCCGACTCCCATTGCCGCAACCCCCATGGCCTTTGCCCGGGCCATAGTTGGCGCCTACCAGCGCTACGGCCAGGACCCCGGCGACGCCCTGCGCCAGGCACAGATTGCGCCAGCCGATTTGCAGGCGCCCGATGCCCGCATCACCGCCTGGCAGATGGAAACGCTCTCTGGCGCCGCCATGCGCGAACTCGACGACGAAGCCCTGGGCTGGTTCAGCCGGCGCCTGCCCTGGGGCAGCTACGGCATGCTGGTGCGCGCCTCCATCAGCGCGCCCACCCTGCAACTGGCGCTGGCGCGCTGGTGCCGCCACCACGGACTGATTGCGCCCGACATTGCCCTGCGCCTGCAAGTGCACGGCGACGTTGCCAGCATCACCATCACCGAGCACGGCGACCTGGGTGGGCTGCGCGAGTTTTGCCTGGTCTCGGTGCTGCGCAACATCCACGGCGTGGCCTGCTGGCTGGTGGACTCGCGCATCCCGCTGCAGGGGGCGCAGTTTCCGTTTGCGCCGCCGCTACACCAGGCGGCCTACAGCGTGCTGTTTTCCGGCCCCACCACGTTCAACGCTGGCACAGCCAGCATCCGCTTCGATGCCCGCTACCTGAGCCTGCCGCTGCGGCGCGACGAAAAAGCCCTGCAGCACATGCTGCAGCACGCCCTGCCGCTGACCGTGCTGCAGTACCGGCGCGACCGCCTGCTGGTGCAGCGCGTGCGCCAGACGCTGGCCAGCCACGCGCAGGAAACGCACAGCGCCGAGGCGCTGGCCACGCTGCTGCACGTGTCGCCGCGCACCCTGCACCGCCAGCTCAAGGAAGAAGGCGCCACGCTGCAGGGGCTGAAGGACGAAGTGCGCCAGCACCGCGCCATGGAGCTGCTGCACCGCACCGACCGCCCCATCAAACAGGTGGCGGAAGCGGCCGGCTTCCAAAACGAAAAGAGCTTTATCCGCGCTTTCAAAGGCTGGACGGGCGTGTCGCCCGCCGAGTTCCGCAAGCAATCCACCCCTTTGGCATGATGGCCCCATGATGATCCTGTACCACTGCGTCAGCGCCCGCTCTTTTCGTCCCCTGTGGACGCTGGAAGAACTGGGCCTGCCCTACCAGCTCAAGATGCTGCCCTTTCCGCCCCGCGCGCTGGCGCGGGAATTTTTACAAGAGAACCCCCTGGGCACGGTGCCGCTGCTGGTGGACGGCGCCACCCGCATGACCGAATCCGCCGCCATGTGCCAGTACCTGGCCGCGCGCCACGGCACCGCCGGGCTGGACGTGGCCGTGGACGACCCCGCCTTTGGGGCCTACCTGAACTGGCTGCACATGAGCGACGCCACACTCACCTTCCCGCAAACGCTGGTGCTGCGCTACGCCCACTTTGAGCCCGCGCCGCGCCAGCAGCCCCAGGTGGCCGAGGACTACAGCCGCTGGTTTCTGGCGCGCTTGCGCGCCGTGGACGCCGCCTTGCAGCAGCAGGACTTTTTGTGCGCCGGCCGCTTCACCGCTGCCGATGTGGCCGTGGGCTACGCGCTGATGCTGGCCGGGCACCTGGGCCTGAGCGGCCAGTTCACGCCCACGGTTGCCGCCTACTGGGCGCGTCTGCAACAGCGCCCGGCATTCCAACGGGCGATGGCCATCCAGCACCAGGCTGCCATCGACCAGGGCGTGCCCACCACGCCGGCACCGGATACCCGGCCTGCGGCTTGAGTCGCTGAACGTGCTATTTATTTGATAGCTGTCTGCGCAATGAATACGGCGGCTACAGGCCAATTTGGCATGTAATTTGATCGCGCGTCGTTATGTACGCGATGAGTAGGTGACACACAGGTGCGGGCGTAGAAGAGCCGGGCAATCCGTTTGGTTGGTACCAGCAGCGGGCGTTCGTTGATTCACCCGAATGGGGGATAGATGAGGGGTGATTGGTTCGGCAGAATAGGCTGCGGTATTTCACAGAATTTTTATCACTGTGCAAATACACACCGGTCGGCCTACAAAGCAAGACAGCAAGCGGACTTCAGGAAATCTCAATGACCAGAATATCGAGCACGCGCCAGTTTATTGAGCAAGTTCTGCTCCATACATTACGTTAGGCGTCCAAAACACATCGAGCGCGCAGCATGTTTTCTCATATCTTCGTCAGCGTGAGCGACTTCGAGCGTGCTCTCGCGTTCTACAACCCGCTGATGAGTTCTCTCGGCATTCAAGCGCGTTTTTGCGATGCAAGCCGTCCTTGGGCTGGTTGGCAATCAAGTCCCAATCCGCGCCCACTGTTTGTCATCACCAAGCCCTACGATCAAAAGCCACATCATCCTGGCAATGGTCAAATGGTTGCGTTCCTTGCTGAGAGCCGAGCCATCGTTCGCAGCGCTTATGAAACCGCTTTGGCCAATGGTGGCGTTTCCGAGGGCGCTCCAGGCTTGAGGCCCGAGTATCACGAGCACTACTACGGCGCTTACTTCCGCGACCCCGATGGCAACAAGCTTTGCGTCGCTTGCCACTCACCCGAGGCGTAAACCTATGCACCGCAACATGCCGCCGCCTAACCCCTCATTCAACGGGACGCCTCACGGCGCCCGTTAATTCGAACGTTAGACAACAGAGAGAACAGCGTCTGTGAACGAAAAGCCAATTGAGTGGTGCTTTCTGTGGATGGCACCTTGTCTTCCAAGTTCCGAGTGGGCGTCGTGGGCGCAAGCAATTTTCTCTGCAGCCGCTGTATTTTCTGCAATAGGTGTGGTTTGGTGGCAGCAGCATGTGGCAGCTCGCCAAACACTGGCTGCAGCACAACTTGCTGCGAGCGGCATACTCACGCTAATGGACCAAACCATAGGCGGCACTCAATCCGTAGTGCAAGCCTTCAATGAAAGAATCACTGGCAACCAGGGACCAGCCTACACCCCCGCTCATATTGCGTCAGTCATGGCAACCCTTCCTTTTCCATCCAGGGAGGACTTGCTGGCCTTAAATGGAGCACACCCAGCTTGCGCAATCAATCTACTTCGAGCAAGCAACTCCATGGCACAGGTTCGAACCGCACTGGGCTTCTTAGCCGCACTGCCCGTGCAACGGGCCAACGAAGAGTCCACTACTGAGCTATTGCGCCCCCTTCATGCGCTGGTCACGGAAGTTGAGCAGACCCTGATTCAAGCAAAAAAAGAACTTGACCATTTCTGCCCCTAGTAAGTCGCACGTGTTGAAGCGTCCGTCGCCTAACTGGGCGGTCAAGCGAACGCCAACGCGGGCCATGCCTTCGGCGTTTTCATGGCCTGTGTTGGCGCCCTCCGCCTTCGGCTCCGGGGCCGCTGACCTTGGGAGTTGAGCGGCTGTTTTCTTCACAAACAACAACCCACATTGGATTTTGCAGTCGCTATATAGATGTACCGAAGAACGGATGTGAACTCACTTTTTGGTGGATAAACTGCAACTCAAATGGAACTAAATCAGCCCTATTTTTCCGGCCCAATGGCGTCAACCGATTTGCATGCAGGGGGTGTTCTTTTTAGTCTTGTCTATCGCGAGTGCTTGCAGTTTGAGGTTGACGGTAGGGTCCGTTGGTGGCGAGAGGTATTGGACACATCTCGTCCTTATTGGGATGATGTGGAAGAGTTTCGAAAACTCACATTCATAGGGACCTATGAACGCAATGACCGCGGCTACTTGGTGTGTAAATTTCCGGCAATGGAGTTAACCGGTACTCAGTGTGAGGATGCAACAAATCTAATTGCTTTTCATGTCTGGTATCCGTTATCAAATAGATCGGAAGGTCGCGTGTACCACTCACCTGTGAATTCAGGAGGTCATGACGAACAACGTCATCACGCCAGCGAACAGTTGTCGGAAGTGTGTTTTGAGAAAGAAATCGCAGCAACCGCTGAACTCCTTCGGATTTGTGATGAGGACGAGCGTGACGATAGTTATGTGCGTTCAATTCGCTCGTGCTTGAAATGCCTGCGGGCGGGCAATGTTCACGATGCTGTGAAGCACTTTCGCTGTGTGCCCTTAGGTGGCATGATGCGTTTCGATGATTGGTATCCTGCGGATGCATCCAACGCCGCTCTATTTGATGTGGCAGTGCAGAGATGGGTACAAGTCATGAGTCCGTATGTCCCGATCCCCCGTTGCGCTTGCTGTGGAAAAGCGAAACATGACGGCCCATGTTTCGAATACTTGGGCGGCTGAATAGTTACTCAAAATCGGTGCACTATTGGCGGCCATCGGCTCTAACGATGCTCGCCATCCACGTAGTACCAGCGCCCGTCCTCGCGCACAAAGCGGCTGCGTTCGTGCAGGCGCACGGCACGCCCGCCGGGGCCGCGCTGGCGGGCCACAAACTCCACCTCGGCGTGGTCGGCGTCCAGCTGCTGGTGCTGGCGCACCTCCAGCCCCAGCCATTTCACGCCGGGGTCAAACGCCACTTTTGACGGACGCTTGCTGGCGTGCCAGGTCTGCAGCAGGTAGGGCGCACGCTGCAGCACAAAAGCGCTGTAGCGCGAGCGCATGAGGGCTTCGGCGTCGGGCGCCGGGGCATCGGTTTCCAGCCACCGCCCGCAGCACTGGCCATAGGCCAGCGGGCGTTGGGCGGCGTTCAATTGGCCACAGGGGCAGGGGCTTTGGGCAATGAGGGGGTTCACAGTGTGGCAAGTTGGGGAGTGGCGCGCTGGATGATAGCGCCACAATCCAGCCCGCGCGGCAGGTTGCCAAAGGTCAGGCCGCTGCTGTCGCCGCCCAGGCGCGAGGCGCAGAAGGCATCGGCCACGGCCGCGTTGCCGTGGCGCACCAGGAGCGAGCCCTGCAGGGCCAGCGCCATTTTTTCCACCACGCCGCGGGCGCGGTATTCGATGTCGTCCAGGTCGGCCAGTTCACGGCCCAGCTGCGCCACGTAGCGGTCCAACCGCGCGTCGCCGCCGGCGGCGGTCTGCACCTCGGCCATGTAGGTTTCCACCGAGCCGGGGGCGCGGCGCATGGCGCGCAGCATGTCCAGGCACTGCACGTTGCCGCTGCCTTCCCAAATGGAGTTCACCGGTGATTCGCGGAACAGGCGGGGCATGATGCAGTCTTCCATCACGCCACTGCCGCCTATGCATTCCATGGCCTCGTAGGCGTGGGCGGGGGTGCGCTTGCAGATCCAGTACTTGCCCACTGCGGTGCCCATGCGCATCAGAAGCTTTTCGGCCTCGCTGTCGCGGTCCAGCGCGGCGGCAATGCGCATGGTGAGGGCCAGCGCGGCTTCGTGTTCGATGACCAGATCGGCCAGCACGTTTTGCATCAGGGGCTGCTCGGCCAGGCGCTTGCCGAAGGCCGAGCGGTAGGCGCAGTGGTGCAGCGCCTGCGCGGCGGCCTGGCGCATGGCTGCGGACGAACCGATCATGCAGTCGATGCGGGTCATGGTGACCATCTTCAGGATGGTGGCCACGCCCCGGCCTTCGCCGCCCACCATGACGGCGTGGGCGCCGCGCAGCTCGGTTTCGCAGGACGCGTTGGCCACGTTGCCCATCTTGTTTTTCAGGCGCTGGATCTGCATGGGGTTCTTGCTGCCGTCCGGACGCCAGCGCGGCAGCAGGAAGCACGACAGGCCGCCGGGCGCCTGTGCCAGCACCAGAAAGGCGTCGCACATGGGGGCCGACACAAAATACTTGTGGCCCACCAGCTCGTAGGCCTGCCCGGGCCCGCCGCTGCCCCCGGGGTGGGCCCCCAGGGTGTTGGCGCGCACGTCGGAGCCGCCCTGCTTCTCGGTCATGGCCATGCCGATGGTGACGGCCTGTTTCTGCGCGTCGGGCACGTTGCGATAGTCGTACTGGCGCGCCAGTATCTTGGGCGTCCACTGCGCGGCTACGTCGGGTTGTTCCAGCAGGGCGGGAATGGCGGCCGAGGTCATGGTCACCGGGCAGCAGTGCGCGGCTTCCACCTGGCTTTGCAGGTAGAACTTGGCGGCGCGGTTCACCTGGGCGCCGGCCTTGGGCTCCAGCCAGTGCGAGGCGTGCAGGCCGTTTTCCAGCGAGACCTGCATCAGGCGGTGGTAGGCGGGGTGGAAGCGCACCTCGTCAATGCGGTGGCCGTAGTTGTTGTGGGTGTAGAGCACAGGCTTGTTTTCATTGGCCTGAAAGCCCAGCTCGATCATCTCGCGCGAGCCCGTCAGGGCGCCAAACACCTGCAGGTCGGGTTCGGCCCAGGCGGCGCCTTCGCGCACCACGGCTTCGCGCAGGGCGTGGTCCTGCAGGTAGAGGTTGTAGTCCTGCAGCGCGGGTGGCTGGTTCTGCACCGCATGGGTTTCTGCCATGAATGCGGTCTTGAGTGGGGTGTCCATCTTCATAAAGCCTCCTTGTAATTGCTGCGCCCGGTGCCCCGGTTGGGCGGGGCAGGTTAAACATGTGAATATTGATTCACACCATGGAGTGAAGTAAATCACGGTCGGGATGGCCTGTCAAGCGCCCCACCCGCCGGCCAGGCAACCGCTACGGCTACACTGCGCGCAGACCTACCCGCAGCTGCACCCATGGCCTACCGCCCTACCGAAAAAACCGAAGCCCGCAAGGCCGAATTGCGGGAGCGCCTGCTCAACGCCGCGCTGAACCGGGTCGCCACGGGCGGCTTCAAGGCCCTCACCATCGTGGCGGTGGCACAGCAGGCCGGCATTGCCACCGGCACGGTCTACAAACACTTTGAATCCAAGGCGCACCTGTGCGCCGAGGTGTTCCGCATGGCCACCCGCAAAGAGGTGAGCATGGTGCGCGCCACCGCCCTGGGCGACGGGGCGCCTGCCGCCCGCCTGCTGGCGGCCATTGAGACGTTTGCCCTGCGTGCCCTGCGCAGCCCGCGGCTGGCCTACGCCCTGATTGCCGAGCCGGTGGACACCCTGGTGGACGAGGAGCGCCTGCGCTACCGCCAGGCCTATGCCGAAATTTTCCAGCAGCTGGTGGACGATGGCGTGCGCCAGGGCGCTTTTCCGGCGCAGGCACCGGTGGTCAGCGCGGCGGCGTTGGTGGGTGTTATTTCGGAGTCGCTGGTGGGCCCGCTGTCGTGGCAGGTGGACACCCAGCCGGGCCTGGAGCAGGCCACGCTGATCCGGTCCATCCAGGCCTTTTGCCTGCGCGCCGTGGCGCTCCAGGACCTGCCAGCCGCCTGATTGCCCTAGGGCTTGGCGGCGGCGCGGCGCGCCTTTTGCGCTTCCAGGGTTTCGGTGGGGGCGCCCTGCTTCACCCATTCGGCGTAGCCGCCGTCAATGTGGGCCACGTTGGTCATGCCCATTTCCTGCAGCGTCTTGACGGCCAGCGCACTGCGCCAGCCGGCGCCACAAAACAGGATGAACTCCTTGCCCTCGTCGGCAAACAGAGGCTTGAAATAGGGCGACGCTGGGTCCACCCAGAACTCCAGCATGCCGCGCGGTGCATGGAACGCGCCCACTACGGTGCCGTCGGCCAGTTCGCGGATATCACGAATGTCCACGATCTGCGTGGCCGGGTCGTTCAGCCGCGCCACCACATCGGCCACCGGGTAGGTACGGATTTCCTCCATGGCTTCGTCCACGAGGTCTCGAAATCCTTTGGTAATGGGCATGGGGTTCTCCGGGTTCGCTAAGAAGTGGCGTCAGGATAACGCACGCTGGATGATGATTTTCTGCACATCGCTGGTGCCTTCGTAAATCTGGCACACGCGCACATCGCGGTAGATGCGCTCCAGCGGAAAATCGCTCACATACCCGTAGCCGCCCAGGGTCTGGATGGCGGCGCTGCACACGCGCTCGGCCATCTCGCTGGCGAACAGCTTGGCCATGGCGGCCTCCTTCAGGCAGGGGCGGCCGGCGTCTCTTAGAGCTGCGGCATGCCAGATGAGCTGGCGCGCGGCCTCGATCTGCGTGGCGCATTCGGCCAGGCGGAAGCCCACCGCCTGGTGGTTGAAGATGGCGGTGCCAAAGCTCTCACGCTCCTTGGCGTAGGCCACGGCCACCTCCAGCGCGCTGCGGGCCATGCCCACGCTTTGCGCGGCAATGCCGATGCGCCCGCCCTCCAACCCGCCCAGGGCGATGCCGTAGCCCTCGCCTTCCTTGCCAATCAGGTTCTCGGCCGGGATGCGGCAGTTGTCGAAGTTGATCTGCGCCGTGTCGCTGCTGTGCTGACCCAGCTTGTCTTCAATGCGCGCCACCACATAACCCGGCGCCTTGGTGGGCACCAGAAAGGCGCTCATGCCGCGTTTGCCGGCGCCCTTGTCGGTGACGGCGATGACGATGGCCACGTCGCCATTCTTGCCGCTGGTGATGAACTGCTTGACGCCGTTGATGACGTATGCGTCGCCTTCGCGCACGGCCGTGGTGCGCAGGCTGGAGGCATCGCTGCCCACATGCGGCTCGGTCAGGCAAAACGCACCCAGCATCTGGCCCTGGGCCAATGGTTCGAGCCACTGCTTCTTCTGCTGCGCGTTGCCGTACTTCATCAGGATGGCGTTGACCGGGCAGTTGGTGACGCTAATGACGGTGCTGGTGCCGCCGTCGCCGGCGGCAATCTCTTCCAGCACCAGGGCCAGCGTCAGGTAGTCCAGCCCGGCGCCGCCCAGCTCTTCGGGCACGCAGATGCCATAGGCGCCCAGCGCGGCCAGCCCCTGGTGCGCGGCCTTGGGAAAGTGGTGTTCCTTGTCCCACTGGGCGGCGTTGGGCCAGAGTTCGGCCTGGGCAAACGCACGCACCGCATCACGCACCATCTCCTGGTCTTGGGTCAACAACATAGTCAAGGTCTCCTGAATTTTGAGGGATTTACCAGCCCGCCACGGGCTGGCCATCGATACCGAAAAAGCGGCCACTGTCGGCCGGTGTGAGCCGGGCCAGCGTGGCGCGCATGGCGGCCACACTGTCGTGCACCGCCAGGGGCGCGCTGCTGCCACCCATGTCGGTCTGCACCCAGCCGGGCGACAGCGCCACCAGAATGGCCTGCGGGTAATCGTTCCGCGCCGCAGCCACGGCCATGTTCAGCGCCGCCTTGCTGACGCGGTAGGTCCAGCTGTGGCTGGATGACACGCCGCTCATCAGCCCCATGTCGCTGCTGATGACGGCAAAGCGCCCCTGCGCCGCCTCCACCAGCGGCAGCACCTGGGGCATGGCCTGCATGGCACCGAGCACATTGGTGTGCATCACCAAGTCAAAGTCCGGCTGGGTCGGCGGCACCAGAGCATTGCCGTGGCTCATGACGCCCGCCACATAGATCGCCGTGTCGATCTTCTCGCCGTCGAGCAGCCAGGCCAGGCCGCTGATGCTGGCCGGGTTGGCCACATCCAGCTTCAGGGGCACGGCACCCAGCACGCGCAGGCGCTCCAGCGCCGCGTCGTCGCGCGCCGTGGCAATGACGCGGTCACCCGCATCCAGGTACTGGCGCACCAGTTCCAGGCCAATGCCGCGGGATGCACCGATGACGAGCACATTCATGGCATTCAAAGGGTGAAGGCCCCCACCAGTTGCTTCAGGTGCTGTGCCTGGTCGCGCAGACTCATGGCCGCCGCCGTGGACTCTTCGACCAGCGCGGCATTCTGTTGCGTCATCTGATCGAGCTGCTCCACCGAGGTGTGGACGTCGCCGATGTCCGTGCTCTGCCTGGAAATGCTCGCGCTGACGTCGCCAATGAGGTCGGCCACGCGCTGCACGGCGTTGACGATTTCGTCCATGGTCTGGCCGGCGTCGGACACCAGGCGGGTTCCGGCTTCCACCCGGTCCACGCTGGCGCCAATCAGGGTGCGAATTTCCTTGGCGGCATCAGACGAACGCCCCGCCAGGCTGCGCACCTCGGAGGCCACCACGGCAAAGCCGCGGCCCTGCTCGCCCGCCCGCGCGGCCTCGACGGCGGCGTTCAACGCCAGGATGTTGGTTTGAAAGGCAATGCCGTCGATCACCGTGATGATGTCCGCAATCTTGTGGGAGCTGGCATTGATCTCGTCCATGGTGGAGACAACCTGCGCCACCATGGTGCCGCCCCGCGTGGCGATCTCCGCCGCCGACGACGCCAGGCCGTTGGCCTCACGGGACGACTCGGCCGAGTGCCCCACGGTACCGGTCAATTGCTCCAACGAGGCCGCCGCCTCCTGCAGGTTGGCCGCCGTGCGCTCGGTGCGGCTGCTCAGGTCCTGGCTGCCCAGGGCAATTTCGTCGCTGGCCGTGGTGATGCTGTCGGTGGAATGGCGCACTTCCCCCACCAGCTTGCGCAACGCGTCCTGCATGCGCGCCAGGCCGGCCATCAGGCTGCCCTCGGGGGACGAGCGGGTGAGCGCAAAGGAAAGATCGCCTTCGGCAATCCGGGAAATCGACACCCGGGCCTCCTCCGGGTCACCGCCCAGCTCCCGGTTGACGGCGCGCTTCATGAACAGCGTGGCCCCCACCGAGACGAGGACGGCCACACTGGCCAGCACCACGGCCAGCGCAATGGCGAAATCCGCGCGCTGGTTGACGTCGGTGCGGGCCTGGGCCGAGGCCTTGCCCGTTTCGTCAATCTGCTTGAGCAAGGCACCACGCAGCTCCCGCCAGGCCGGCGTTTCCGTCGTGTTGAGGAACTGGACCGTTTCTTCCGAATGGCCCTGCGCCAGGGCCAGAACCCGTTCCTGCGCCTGCGCGTGGGTCAGACGCAGGGGTGGCAGCCGCTGGATACCCGCCTCGAATGGGGTTCCCGCTGCCACGCCGGACGCACTGGCAAACGCCTTGTCGTAGGCCGTGCGTGCGCCATTGAAGTTGTCCACCGCCTTGGGGTTGCTGGGGTCCAGCACGATGTTGCGCAGCGCCTGCCCCATCTGCAGCCCCTGCGCATACATCTCCGACAGGTCGATGCTGAGGCGCTGCTCGGTCTTGATGTAATGGTCAAACTGGTTTGTGGTGTGGACCAGCCCCCCGATACTGACGATCAGCCCGACCATGAAAAGCACCGATGGGACGATGGCAGACAGTACAAGCTTCACGTTAAATCGCATGGGTGGCCCTCTTAAAAAACCCGGTTAACCGCCCCGCTTGCTCACCAAGCGAGGCTTGGTCTATTAGAGCATTTCCAGCGCCACCGCCGTCGCCTCGCCGCCGCCAATGCACAGCGTGGCCAGGCCTTTTTTCAGGCCCCGCGCCTGCAGCGCATACATCAGCGTGACCATGATGCGGGCACCGGACGCGCCAATGGGGTGACCCAGCGCGCAAGCGCCGCCGTTCACATTGACCTTGTCGTGCGGCACGTTCAGCTCCTTCATCAGCGCCATGGGCACAACGGCAAAGGCTTCGTTCACTTCCCACAGGTCCACATCACCCACGGCCCAGCCGGCCTTGGCCAGCGCCTTCTGTGTGGCGCCGACCGGGGCGGTGGCAAACCACTCGGGTTCCTGCGCGTGGGTGGCGTGGGCCACGATGCGGGCCAGCGGCTTGCAGCCGAGCTTGGCGGCGGTGCTGGCCTTCATCATCACCAGCGCGGCGGCGCCGTCGTTGATGCTGGAGCTGGATGCGGCGGTAATGGTGCCGTCTTTCTTGAACGCAGGCTTGAGCGTAGGAATCTTGTCGAGCTTGACCTTGCCGGGGCCTTCGTCGATGGAAACCACCACCTCGCCGCTGCGGCCCTTGACCGTGACGGGGGTGATCTCGGCAGCAAAGGCGCCGGATTCGGTAGCGGCCTTGGCGCGCTTGACGCTTTCGGTGGCGAAGGCGTCCTGCTCGGCGCGGGTGAAGCTGTACTTGGCGGCGCAGTCTTCGCCAAAGGTGCCCATGGAGCGGCCGGCCTCGTAGGCGTCTTCCAGGCCGTCGAGCATCATGTGGTCAAAAATGCGGTCGTGGCCGATGCGGTAGCCGCCGCGCGCCTTGGGCAGCAGGTAGGGAGCGTTGGTCATGCTCTCCATGCCACCGGCCACCAGCACCTCGTGGCTGCCGGCGATCAGCATGTCGTTGGCGAACATGGCCGCGCGCATGGCCGAACCGCACATCTTGCTCATGGTGACCGCTCCAGCGCTCTTGGGCAGGCCGCCCTTGAATCCCGCCTGGCGTGCCGGGGCCTGGCCCTGGCCCGCCATCAGGCAGTTGCCGAAGATGACCTCGGTCACCAGTTCGGGGGCAATGCCGGCGCGGGCAACCGCCGCCTTGATGGCCGCGCCACCCAGGTCATGTGCGGCCAGAGCAGAAAAGTCGCCTTGAAAAGCCCCCATGGGGGTGCGGGCTGCGCCTACGATCACGATGGAATCCGACATGGTTTTATTCCTTGAAATGAATGTGAAACGGGATTGTACGTAGTTGACGTTTACGTAAACGTCAATTGTGACAGATACGCCGCGGGAAAAATCCACTCCGGCCCGGTTTACCATTCAGCCTGAAGAATGGCCGCAGCGCCCCGAGAGGAATACGCCCCGTGTCCCAAACGTTTTGGGACACACAACGCTGGAGACACACCACATGGCGCAGGACGACATCAGCTTTACGGATTTCATCGCTTCTTCGATCCACGACATGAAGAACTCGCTGAACATCCAGGTCAACGCCCTGGAAGAAATTGCCGTGCAGTGCCGACAGCGGGGCGACACCCCCACATTCGACAGCCTGGGACGCGTTATCTACCAGGCCAACCGGATGAACGTGAACCTGGTCCAGCTCCTGAGCCTGTACAAGCTGGGCAAGGCCATCTACCCGACCGATATCTGCGAGCAGTCGGTGGCGGAGGTGATCGAGGAAGCCCTGCTGCAGGACAAAACCATCATTGAATTCCGGGGCATCGGCATCACGGTGGAATGCGACCCGGATTGTTACTGGTACTTCGACCGCGACCTGGTGACCGGCGTGCTGATCAACGCCCTCAACAACGCGTACAACTACACCAACGACAAGATCCGAGTGGTAGCCCGAGTGGACGACGGCTTTCTGGAGCTGCGTGTGGAAGACAACGGCCGGGGCTACCCGCAAAGCATGCTACTCAATGACGGCGTGGCGTCCCCCAAGGGGGTCAGCTTTTCCAGCGGCAGCACCGGCCTGGGTTTCTACTTTTCGTCCCAGGTGGCCCGTCTGCACAAAAACGGCGACCGCCAGGGTTCGCTGACCATCGAAAACGGCGGCGCTTATGGCGGCGGCTGTTTTGTCGTGCGCCTGCCGTAATCCCATTTAGCGAAAGTTTCAGACGATGAGTACCGCCCTCAAGCAAGCCTCCATCCTGATCATCGACGACTACCAGGGCATGCGCACCATGCTGCGCGACTTCGTCAAGACCATGGGGGTGACCCGGATCGATGCCGCCGGCAACAGCAAGGAAGCCCTCAGCCAGCTCAGCAGTGTCCCCTACGACATCGTCATTTGCGACCACAACCTGGGTGCCGGCCAGAACGGACAGCAGCTGCTGGAAGAAGCCAAGCTGCGCAACTACGTGGGCGTATCCACCATCTGGATCATGGTCACCGCCGAAAAAACCCACGACATGGTCATGGGCGCCGCGGAAATCAAGCCCGACGACTACCTGCTCAAGCCCATCAACCAGGTGCTGCTGGAGAGCCGCCTGGAAAAGCAGATTGCCAGGAAGCAGTCGCTGGGCCCCATTGAAGCGGCCATCAAGGCCGGGGACTACCCCCAGGCCATTGCGCAATGCGACCAGCAGCTCACCACCAAAGTGCTCAATCCGCAGGAAATCCTGCGCATCAAGAGCGATTTGCTGCTGACCATTGGCGACTACGAGGCGGCCCGTGCCCTGTTCGAATCGGTACTGGCGGCGCGCAGCGTGCCCTGGGCCAAGACGGGCCTGGGCAAGATTTTGTTCCACACCCAGGACTACGCCAACGCCAAGGAACTGCTGGAGCAGGTGCTGCAGGAAAGCCCCATGTACATGGAGGCATCGGACTGGCTGGCCAAGACCTGCAACATGCTCGGCGACATGGACCGGGCGCAGCAAGTGCTGCTCAATGCCGCGCGCGTGTCGCCCAACTCCCCGACCCGGCAGAAGCTCCTGGGCGAGACTGCCTACCGCAACGGGGCGCTGGACATTGCGCAAGCCGCGTTTGAAAAAACCATCAAGATCAGCCAGTTCTCGCCGCACAAGAGCCCGGCGGTCTACGCGGGGCTGGCCCGCGTGTACACCGACGTCAACACGCCCGGCGAGGCCCTGAAAGTCCTGGAGCAGAGCAAGAAGGAGTTCAAGAACAACCCGGAAGCCGCCATCCAGACGGCCGCCGCCGAGTGCGCGGTGTACTGCAAGCTGAAACAGCCCGAGAAGGCCCAGGCCGCCATGGCCGTTGCCGAGCAGCAGATGGAACAGCTCGGCGGCAAGGTCAACGCCGAAGTGACGCTGGAGATGGCGAAATCCCTCTTCACGCTGGGCCGAAAAGACCAGGCGTGCGGACTGCTGCGCGAGGTGGTGAAGAACAACCATGAAAACGTGGAACTGTCCCGAAACGTGGAAGCCGTTTTCGAACGCGAGCACCTGGAGGAAGAGGGGCAGGCCCTGATCCAGTCCTCGCGGGAAGAGGTGGTGGCCATCAACAACGAGGGCGTCGAGCTGGCCAAGCGTGGCAACTTCCAGGGCGGTGCCGACCTGCTGCGCGGGGCCGCCCAGAGGCTGCCCAACAGCGAGGTGATTCTGGTCAACCTGTGCGGCCTGCTGCTGGGCATGATGAAGCAGGCCGGCAAGGATGCCCTGCTGGCTCAGGAGGCCCGGGACTTGCTGGACCGGGTGCGCCAGCTGAACCCGGCCAACAAG